>JAJZZI010000179.1 GCA_021797635.1 Bacillota bacterium
GAATCTCGGAACAGTTATATCGTCGAATATGCCGAGCCGCTATGGCTAGAAGACGTTCTTCACTTTTCCCTGCCGGTACCGACGCCCGCACCGTTTCTGTTGGGGTTGCCGGACAATCTGGATGAAGCCCTCGAGCGCCTTCAGCGTGTGACGCGAGGGATCCCCGAGGGTGGGGCTTTTACCATTATGACCCACCCCACCGAACTCGTGTCCTTAGAATTTTGGGACGCGGTGAATTTCGCACGCGGTCAGACCCGGCCCAACCTGAGGCCGGCTCCCCTGCGTTCGAGGTCGGAGCGGGAACGGGCGATTCAGGCGCTTGACCAATATTTTTTGGCGGCGTCCGCCATGGCAGGCATTGAATGGGTCGACGTGCTGACCTTGGCGGACAAGATCCAGCCCCGCCGTGCTGTGGTGGTTACCCGTCAAGATGTCGCCCAAGCGATTGCGAAAACGGGAATCGGGCCGACCCGGCTTAAAGCCGGAACGCTGTCAGCCGCTCAGGTGGCCTATGCTCTGGCCTTTTGGGTGATTCATCCGACGGTCTCGGAGATGGCAGTGCCCCTGGTGAAAGCGCCCCTGGAGTGGGGTTTGGCAGAGCCTAGGGGGCAGGTTCTCGACGCGTCGCGTCTGATGCAGGCCGCCGAGGCCCTGGTTGCCGACGTGGACAGCGCGGGTCGGCTGCCATCTAAAGCGGCAGACGTTTCGGTAGAGACGGTGGCGCTAATGGCGGCCGAGCGACTGTTAGGGGACCAGCGCCCAGTCGTGTTAAGCTTTCTGAGTTACGTCAAACCGCCGCAACACCTGCACTGGGATTGGCCCATTTTTCCTCCAGACTTTCGTCCTTACCGGCTTTGGCAAGAGACACGGCGGCTTTCGTGGAACCTTGCTCCGGTGGTTTGGCGGCAGGCATGACTCAAAGCCATCTGAGTAAAGGGAGGAATGCCAATGTACGCAATTAGAGTTCATCAAGCAGGCGGGCCTGAAGTGCTGCGCTATGAAGAGGTGGCGCGACCAGAGCCCGGTCCGGGTGAAGTGCGCATCAAGGTCCGTGCCGCAGGGGTGAACCATCGCGAAATTTGGCAGCGGCAGGGTATTTTGGGCGAAATCAAGGATCCCTTTATTCTGGGATCCGACGCAGCCGGGGAGATCGATGGCTTGGGGCCTGGGGTGCGCTCTTGGGATATGGGTCAACGGGTCGTCGTCAACCCGGGTGTGTCCTGCGGGCAGTGCTTCGCCTGCTTGAGGGGAGACCAGCCTGCCTGTTCGCGGTTTCGGCTGGTGAGCGGGGCGTACGCGGAATACATGGTGGTGGCGGACAGCAATGTGGTGGCCATGCCCAGCGGATTGACCTTTGTGGAGGCCGCCTCGCTTGGAATTGCCTTTGTGACCGCGGATGCCGCTTGGGAAGCGGCTGGTGTCCTACCGGGCTACACCCTGGTCATTTGGGGCGCCAGCGGGGGACTCGGGACGGCGGCTTTGCAACTCGCGAAGTTGCGGGGTGCACGCACCCTTGCCGTGACGCGCAGTTCCGCCAAACAAGAGGCGTTAAAGAAGTTGGGCAGCGATGAAGTCTTGGTTTGGGATGGGGGTCGGTCACTACAACATGAAGTGCATGATCTCACCGGCGGTCGGGGGGCGGAGGTGGTTTTGGACTCGCTCGGAGAGCGAACCTTTGCCGATTCGCTGGCCATGTGCCGACGAGGCGGCGTCGTCGTGATCGCTGGGGCCACCACCGGCGGTAAAACCGCGCTCGAACTCGGCGATATTTTTCGCCGACGGCTGACGGTGGTAGGGGCCTACTTAGGCAGCGCCTCGGTTCTGCCGCGTATCCTGCCACTGTTTTCCCGAGGTCAATTAATGCCGGTAATCGATCATGTCTATCCTTTGGAACAAGCCGATCAAGCCCATGAACAATTAGAACGAGGCGACGTTATCGGTAAAGTGGTCTTAGAGGTCTAAGCATGGCTCGGCGCTGACCAGGGCATACTGCACCCCATGGACGGATGGGGAGCGTGCTAAAGGTGCGGGTGCGAACGGCATTATTGAGCGTATTGGGTCTGGCTGCCGCGTGCGCTTGCGGTCAGACCAATGGCCTGCCGTCTCCCATGCATTATCCCCTGGCCTCACCCCATGGTTTCATGAAGGGAATGACCGAAGCGGCATACCAGCGCCGTGTCCTCTTGGAACCCCGGGTCTACCGCTCGCTGGACCGGCTACGCATTGATGGGGTCGATTGGATGTCGTTGCAGGTGGCCTGGTATCAAAAAAATGACACCTCTAACCGTATCTTTGCCGATGGTCGTCAGACTCCCACTGATGCCAGCGTGACCGACTTTATCCACTACCTCAACGGATTGGGCATGCGTGTCTTCTTGGACGTCTTTGTCAATGCCAATCACCAAAACGCCTGGCAGGCCGCGTTCCGTCCATCCAAGCCCAAGGCTTGGTTTCACTCTTATGACACCTATCTCGTGCATTACGCGAAGTTGGCCCAAGCCGACCACGTCAATCTGTTCGCCATTGGCGATGAGTTTGACCGTCTCGATGACGTGCCCCGTTACGAACCCTACTTTGCCAAGGCGATATCGGATGTTCGCCGCTACTACCATGGTCCCGTTACCTATGGCGCGGACTACACCCACTATCAAAAAGTCACCTTCTGGAAACACTTGGACGTCGTGGGCATCGACGCCTACTTTCCGCTGAGCTCGGCACCTAAGCCTACGACGTCTGAACTCCAGGCATCGTGGAATCATATCGCGAACCAACTGCAATCCTTTCGCAAGAGCAGGGGATTGTCCCACAAGCCCTTGGTGATTACCGAGCTCGGATACTATTCAGGTCGCGGGGCGGCGAAAACGCCAGGAGATTGGACGCCCGCTGCCCCCGTCGATTTGGGTCTTCAGCGGCGGTTATACGAGGCCACGTTTCAAACGATTTACCAGCGGCCTTGGCTTTCGGGCATCTTTTGGTTTTGGTGGGCGAACCCTTCCAATCCCCACTGGAAGGGCGGAGCGCAAGACAATGGCTACACCCCTAGGGGAAAACCCGCCGAAGCGGTGCTTCGGTACTACTTTCATCGTCCCCACGCTAGGCCCGTTCCGTCCCTTTAAAAAAGAGACAGACGACAGCGCCGCGACCAGGCGGGGGCACGTTTCTTGCCTCGGCTCGTCCCCCTAGGGCTTCCATTAAGGATTGCGTGATGGATAGCCCCAGCCCGCTGCCGCCCCCGGAACGGGATTGGTCTCCGCGATAGAAGCGATGAAAAACCAAGGGCAGGGACCCGGGCAAAAAGCCGGGACCCTCGTCACGGACTGCGAGCCACGGCTCACCGCCGGTTCGCCCCATTTCCACATGGATGGGCGTGCCAGCCGGGGTATGCCGGCAGGCGTTTTCAATGAGGTTAAACAGAATCTCGCTTAATCGGTCGGAGTCGAAGATGATGTGGAGTGGCTCGTCGGAAAAGGACAGCAGTAAAGGATGGTCTTGGCATAAGCTTTCTAACGTGGGGCGCACGTCCTTGAGCCACTGGTTCAGCGGGATGACACTGACCTGAAAGTCCGTCTCCATCGGGCTATCGAGGCGAGACAGTGACAATAGCTGATTGACCATCCGAGCCATGCGCTGACTTTCGCGGCGCATGGCCCTCAGTCCTTGGGCCGTCTCCTGGGGAGTGAGGTCCCCCGCATCGAGCAGTCCTAAGAATCCCGTTAAGGCGGTTAAGGGCGTACGCAATTCGTGGGAGGCGTCAGCCACGAATCGACGCATTTGGTCCGCCAAAGTCCTTTCTTTGGCAAAGGCCTCTTCAATGCGTACCGACAGGGTGTTCACGGCACGGCTAAGTTCTTTGAGTTCCTCAGGTTGATCCGGGATAGGCACAGTCCGTCCCCATTCGCCACCCGCGATGCGCAGGGTCGCGGCGACCACCGGTCGCAACGGGTTCAAAGCGGAGCGGACGGACCACACCCCCATGGCTGCAAATAGGACGATGACCAAAAGGCTTACCGCCCCGAAAATTCCCGTATCGCTGACTAAGATGTGATTCATCGAGGATACGCTAGACATCACCCAAAGGTAACCCAAAAGATGCTTGCCGTGAGTCAGCGTCTCCGTGATGACAATGCGTCCATGCCACAGGTAGAAGCTTGAGGAGGGCGTGGGGGACGCGGTTTTGGGAATGTCGGGGGAACGCAAAATGACGTGTTGATGGGCGTTGGCTACGACAATTTCTGTGCCTGGCGCCTTAAGTCGGGACAAGATATCATGGCCGGAATGGTTGGATAGGGAAGGCAGCCCGGGAGAAGCCAGGCGGCTTCGCCTATTTTGGCGTAAGATGTGATGGGCAAACGATTCCAGCACGCCCGCCGATCCGTTAAGCGTGTGGGCTACCGTTTGATAGAGGACGTTGCGTAAGATCAACCATTGGCTTATCCCAATGACCACGAGAACCGAGGCTAAGAGGAAGAGCTGGCGTGTGATCAAGAGCGAGGCCAAAGTGCGGGTGCGCACGGGCTTAGCCTCCTAAACGGTAACCAAACCCGCGAACGGTTTGCACGACCTGCTTTTCATCATCTCCAATTTTGTCGCGAAGGCTGGAGATGTGGACCTCCACTAAGTTGTCGTCTCCGGGATACTCATAGCCCCACACGTGGGTCAAAATTTGGCTTTTAGAGACGACCTGCCCGGGATTTCTCATCAAATAGCGCAGAAGTTCATACTCCTTAGCCGTCAAATTGATGGGATCTCCCGATACCTCCACCCGATGCGCCGAGTCATCCATCAGGATGTTTTCAAAGCGCAGCTGGGTCTGCACATCCTTTTGCACCCGACGCAGACCGGCGCGTAGGCGAGCCACCAACTCATCTAGTTCAAAGGGTTTAACCACATAGGCATCGGCGCCTCCTTCAAGACCTTGCACCAGGTCTTGGGTCCCATCGCGCGCGGTAAGTACGAGAATATAGAGGTCGGGATCCTGACGGAGCCTGCGCGTGAGCTGAAAGCCGTCCTCGCCCGGAAGCATGATATCGACAATGGCCACATGAGGGGCCAAGCGGCCTACTTCTGCCAAGGCTTCTTCTGCGCTGGCGTAGGCTTCCACCGTAAACTCGTGGTGACTCAGACCCATGACTAAGAGGTCGCGGATACTCTCTTCATCATCCACCACCAAGACCCTTGGCCTACTCCCGTTCACTGGAGATCGCTGACTACCGGATGGGGCGAGAAGAAGTATTCTCCGGTATCCCAGCCAGCACGGGCTACAACTCGCTCCACCAGGCGGCGGTCGTGATACAGCAGATCGGCTTCATGGGCAAAGTCCTGCGGCTCTTGGGGAAGAACGTCCTTGAAATAGGTGTGGAGCATGATCCGGACCTCCAGATGAGCGTTCACGTGATTGGCCTCCTCCACGGTGAGTTCACTGAAGGGGACGGTACGGCCCAACACCACTTGGGTTACGTCCAACTCATCGACGAAGTTGTGGTCCTGCACTGTATGATACTTGTCCAGCAGGCGATTGAGGTTTTGTTCTTGGTTCGAGGTTAAAGTGCGGCCTTGCGCATAGCCCCACGAACGACGAAACGGCATCGTTGCTTCTCCCTTCGTCCCGAAATGGTTGACGGGTACGTTATAGTATTATCATGTATCGCGATAAACTGCCAGTTATGCATCCGGTAGGGAGGGCGTATGGCGCCGGAGAAGCTCCGTGGCTATATCGCTTGGGGAAATGCCGAGTCGCTCCCAGACTAGGGCCAGATGAAAGAGTAAGTCGGCGCTCTCCCAGATCAGTTCCTGGTCCTGATTCTCGCCGGGACTTAAGGCGGCGATGATCACTTCACCGGCTTCTTCGGCAATTTTCTTCAGCAGACGGTCAGGCTTTGAGCGTAAAAGGCCCTGGGTATACGATTTGGGGTCAGAGGGACCGAGGGCGCGCTCATGAATCCACTCGGCTAAGAGGCCCAGGATGTCCCGGGACGCTGGAAATCCCTGAGGTGCCCCATCGAAGCAGGTGGGGGTATTGCGATGGCACACGGGGTGGACTGGGCGGCTTAGATAAAGGTAGCTATCGCCGTCGCAATCTTTCACAATCTGTTCCACCGGTAACAGGTGGCCTGAGGTTTCCCCTTTCTTCCAAAGCGCCCGCCGGCTCCGGGAATAGAAGTGAGCAAGCTTGGTGGTGCGAGTCGCCTCTAGGGCTTGATCGTCCGCAAACGCCACCATGAGCACCTGGCCGCTGGCCAGATCTTGTACCACGACCGTATATAGTCGCCGACCCTCTTCAATTAAATCGGCCATCGCACGCTAACCCCCCGATTCCTTAATTCCGATTTGATTTGTGGCAAGGTGGTATCCCCCTGATGCAAAATGGATGCCAATAAGAGGGCATCATGGCCGTGACGAAGGGCATCCTCGAGGTCGTCGATGTTGCCGGCGCCGCCTGAGGCGATGAGTGGCCGATGGACGATCGCCCGAGCATAATTTAACATCGCTAGATCGTAACCCTGGCGTGTGCCATCGGCGTCCATGCTGGTCAGCAAGAACTCGCCGGCCCCTTCGCCTTCTGCCCGCTCGAGCCAAGCTTTTAAGGTCCATGGGGTTCGCGTCCGACCACCATGACTAAATACCTGCCAGTGATCGCCCTCGCGTTGAGCGTCAATGGCCACCACCATACATTGGCTGCCCCATCTCCGCGCGACGGCGGATATCAGGTTAGGTTGGGCCAGGGCTTGGCTGTTGATCGAAACTTTGTCTGCGCCAGCCTCGAGTAGCGCTTCGACCTGGCGGATGCTCCGGATACCACCACCCACGGTCAAGGGCACGTCGACTCCCGCACGAGCTCGCCTAATGAGATCGGTGGCCAGCTCTAAATCTTCCACGGTGGCCACGATGTCGAGCCAAACCAGCTCATCAGCACCCTGAGTGGCATAGGCCGTGGCCAGTTCTACCGGGTCTCCGCTATCGATCAAATCGAGAAAGTTAACCCCCTTGACGACTCGCCCATGCCGAACGTCGAGGCAAGGAATGATGCGTGGTAAATGCATTAGCGTTCCCCTCCTCCAAAAACCCTTGAGAGATCGAGCACGCCTTCTAACCAGGCCTTGCCGACGACGGCGCGGTCGACACCCCATCGGCGCAAGCTATCAAGGTCGCCTAAGGAACGGACTCCGCCGCCCGCACCGATGTTTCCGGGCAAGCCAGCCCAAGCTTGCCAAAAGGCCTGCCGTACTCCGCCAAGGCTGCCGTCCTGCTGGATGTCGGTAACGTTCACTCGAGAAAACCCCTTTTGGACAAGGTCTTGCCACAGGCCCAAGGCATCGGGCCCAGGCTCGGTCCAACCGTGGATGCGGGCCTTGCCCTCAAGCACGTCGAGGCCGACCACGATGCGCTCACCGCCAAATCGTTGGATCACGCCATCGGCAAAGCCGGGCGATGCGATCAGGGCGGTGCCCAAGACAATTTGGCTGGCGCCTTCGGCCAAGGCCCGTCCTATCGCGTTCAGATCGCGGAAGCCTCCGCCCACCTCGACCTCGAGGCCAAGCCGGGCCGCGTGCGAGAGCACGGTCCAGGCACCGAATCGCCCCGATTTGGCGCCGCTCAAATCCACTAAGTGGAGTCGCGGGCAACCGAGGTCACGCAGTCGGTTAAGCAAATCGTCTGGGGTGCCGGCATAGGAGCGAACCTGGTCATAGGCGCCTTGGAACAACCGAGCAGGCTTTCCCTCTAATAAATCGATGGCGGGCCAGACTTCCAGGCGCTTCATGAAACCACCGCCGTTAAAAATGACTGCAGGAACCCGCGGCCTGCCGGTCCGCTTAATTCCGGGTGAAATTGGACGCCTACTAAGGATCCGGCTTGGACCACGCTAACAAAGGTTTCTCCCTCGTAGAGGGTTTCACCTAAGGCAACTTCCTGGTCGTGAGGCCGAACGGCGTAGCTGTGGACAAAATAATAAGCCGCCTGTGAGTCCTCAGACGATGATGGTAAGAGGGGAGTAGGGCGGACGGGATGGACGGTATTCCAACCCATGTGCGGTGTGCGCTTGGCGGACAGTCGCGGAATGGTTCCGGAAAGCCAACCCAGCCCGTGGCCCCCCTCGTCGCCCTCTCCAAATAGTAGTTGCATCCCAAGACAGATGCCTAAAATGGGCACGCCTTGGCGGCGCGCAGCATCGAGCGGCGTCAAAAGTTCTCGCTGCGAGAGCTCACGCATGGCGTTTTCTAGGGACCCTACCCCAGGGAAAATGACGAAGTCCGATCCCCGTGGCAGGGCCCCCTGACGCCACAAGACGGAATCCAAATCAAGACGATCGGCCATGGCCTGAAGACTGCCCAGGTTTCCCATACCATAGTCCATAATGGCCACTTGCATACAAGCCCTCCTCCCAATCCGTTCTTTATGCAGCGCCTCTTTAGAGGAGTCCTTTGGTCGAGGGGATGGCTGCGCTTGAGGTTTTGGCGGTGGCCTCGGCCAAGGCGCGACCAAGGCCCTTGAAACAGGCCTCAATCACGTGATGAGCGTTTTGGCCGCTATGGCAAATCACGTGCAAGGTCAGTTGGCCGTGTTGGGCCAAGCCCTTGAAGAATTCCGGCCACACTTCGCTCGCCACGTTATTGATGGCTCGGTCCGGGAACGGCCCCGACCAAAACAATTGACCCCGGCCGGAAATATCTAAGGCCACCAGCACCAGAGCCTCGTCCATGGGCAAGTAACGCTGCCCGTAGCGATGGATTCCCTTTAGGTCAGCAAGTGCGGCTCGCAGCGCATCTCCAAAGCAAATGCCGACGTCCTCCACTAAATGGTGGGGATCTACGGTCAGGTCGCCTCTGGCTTCTAAATCGATGCCATAGCCACTATGCTGTATCATGGCGGACAAGAAATGGTCAAACAAGGGCAGGCCAGTGCTGATGCGCTGCTCCATCAAAGGGCCGTCAATATCGAGCGTAAGCGAAATATCCGTCTCAGCGGTGGTCCGTCGAAGGCTGTGCCCTCGCTTCATCAAACATTCCTCCCAGGTTCTTTTTCGCTGTTATATCTCTTTTTTAAAGATGCTCCTTCAAGAGGCTAGGCTTTTCGGACTAAGAGGGCTTGCTGATGGAAGCGAAGTCCTTCCAGTTCGGCTAGGGCCGCGCCGCACTCGAGCAGGTCCGAGGTTAGCTGTTTTCGCGCCTCGATGACGGACATGCGGCGCATGAAGGTGCGTGTAGAAAGTCCAGAAAGAAACCGTCCCGTGCCGCCCGTGGGCAGGACGTGGCTTGGGCCGGCGACGTAATCTCCGAGCGCTTGTCCCGCCATGGCGCCCACGAACAGGGCACCTGCGGTGCGTACCTGGGGCGCTAAGGCTTCGGCCTCAGCGCCTACCAGCCCGGCGTGCTCGGGGGCCACCTGGTTGAGCCGGTCCACGGCCGCCTGGGCGTCAGCGACGCGTTCAAAAGTGATGGTGCCGACCACCCGCTCGCCATCCTCTTGGCGAAGGGCGTGGACACGCTGCCGGACGCGCTCTCGTAGCGCGTCATCCCAGGTGACAAAAATGGCGCTGGCGTCCTCGGCGTGTTCAGCCTGAGAAAGTAAGTCGTAGGCGATATATTCGGGATTCGCCATGCCGTCGGCAATGATGAGCACTTCCGAGGGGCCAGCGAGGAGGTCGATGCCGACGATGCCCTGGGCGGATAGGGCTTGCTTAGCGGCGGTGACATAACGGTTGCCGGGACCGGCAATCAAATCGACCGGTTTGATCGGTCCTAGGCCATAGGCGAGGGCCGCGATCGCCTGGGCGCCGCCTGCTGCCAAGACCTGGTGCAGACCGAGTTGGCGTAGGGCGTAGTTCCACACGGGATGAGTGGCGGATCCGCCCCTGGGCGAGATGGCAGCCACGACGTCAGATACCCCGGCTTCTTGGGCCGGAATTGCAGTCATCAAAAGGCTAGAAACTAAGGGATAGCCCCCGTTTGGAGCATAGACGGCCACTCGCGATAGGGGGATCCAACGTTCGCTGAGATAGAGCTCGTTTTCGGAATCTAATTGCGTCGTGGCCGATGGCCGAGTCGCGCGGTGGAAGCGTTGGATACGCCCGATGGCCGCGTCAATGGCCTGGCAAATGGCCTTGGGAGGTTCAGGCACATCGAGCTCAAAGGGGTCGTACACCAGATCTTTGGCCTCCATGCTCACATGGTCGAATTGGGCGTTGAATTGTAAAAGCGCTGCTTCGCCTTCGTCGCGAACGCGTCGTAGGATTTCGCTAACATCGGTCATCGATATCCCTCCCATGAGTCATGCTTTTTCATCGCTAGCGGGTCCGGCAAAGGATTCTTGTCTTGAAACACATCCCGACACCGGTTTTTTGGTGCGGCGCTAGGCAAGATGTTGGACCAGGCGGTCGCGGATCGCGACCACTTCGGGCTTCGCTCGCCAATGCGCGGGGTTGGCAATCAGGCAGGCATGAGCGAGCATAATGGTTTCAATTTCGATTAAATGATGCTGACGAAGCGTCTCTCCCGTTTCGACAATATCGACAATATAGGGCGCCAGACCAATTAAGGGAGCTAATTCCAGACTGCCCGATAGGGGTACGATATCGGCCTGAAGGTGGTGTCGCTGTAAAAAATCCCGCGTAATTCTTTGATACTTGCTGGCTACTAAAAACGGTCCGTCAGGCCGTTTTTCACTCATTCCGGCAAGGACCACACGACACCGCGCCAAATCGAGGTCGCCTACTTGCAGGATATCTTGCGCACCCCGTTCGACGACTAAGTCCGTGCCGACGATGCCAATATCTGCAGCACCTCGGGCAACCAAGGTGGCTACGTCCGGCCCCCTCACAATCATGGCCCCCGGACCTTGGTGACTTCCCGCAAACCACAGTTGTCGACTCTTAGGCTCAAGCGGCCACGGAAACTTGGCCTCGAGCCAGCGGGGAACGAGCTGCTCCAAGATGCGGCCCTTGCCTATCGCAATGCGAATGTCCTCGTAGTGAAACATCGCCGTCGTCTCCTCTGCCTCCTTCATGACCTAAACCACTCCGGCAAGGCGATGGTAAAGCCCGTCCCCTGCCAATTGCGATCCTGGTATCGAAGGAAAAATCGTCCGCCTTTAATCAATGCTTCCCCTTGACCTCTAGCGTATAGGGCAAACACGAGGCCTGAGTAGTAGGCGAACGAGCCAGTAAGGCTTAAATCCCAAAGCACGGCGGGAACGTGGTCGACCTCCCGCGGTAAAGATAACAGCATCGGCGTTACCTCTGAAGCGCTTACTCCCCTTGTCAGCGTGTTCAGGTGGCCAATCATGGTTTCTGGCGGGCTGGGTCGAAACAAGGGCAGCAATTCTGGACTCTTGGACTTTATCTTCTCCTCGACCTGGTTGTACTGGCCCTGGCCAATGGCCCGCTCCACGCTCTCGATTGCTTCCTTCGACCACTGCCGCGCGGAGAAAAGCCCGCGCAAGAGGCCAAGATGTCCGGCGACAAAGACCAGATTCTGGTTGGCGGGAGGCCCAAAGCGTTCGGCGATAAGGTGGGTCAAAAGATCAAAAATGATTCGGTCGGAGTCGCCGCTACGTTCTTCAAGCACCTCGACGTCAAGACTTTCCGCCCAGGTGCCGTGCTCAAAGACTGGCCCGGTGGAATATACCCGTAGGGGAAACTCGATGGCATGGGGCGACCAGGCCGCTAAGCGTTCGATGATAGCCTGGGTGTGATCGCGACGCACTTCGGCGTCATGGGTAGGCGCGGTAAAGAAGGGCGTAAAACCTTGGTCATCGAGCTGTGCGATGAGCGCACTGGTCTGCCGAAATTGATCGGCGGCTTGATCCATCCACGATCGCATAAGTCACCTCGCTAATGCACTACCGTACTAAAGCAAATCTATCACAGGAGCTGGAGTGTTGCAAGGGCCTCGAGCCTGGATAGCTCTGGAATCGTCTCTTGGGCAGCTTCGCGGACCCAGGGGCTCAATTTAGAAAAAGGAATCGCCGACGCCGGTTTCCCGGCGTCGCCCGCCGTGGTCGCGCAGTGGTAGGGGCGCGATAGAGCCAATCGAGGTCAAGCTAATCAAATAAAGACCAGGGGATCGAGAAGATGCGCGTGCTGAACGACACGGCCCGTGCAGGCCAGGGCAACCTCTGGTTACGCTCTGTTGCTGGGTTCGGGGTGCAAAACCCTTGGTCGGGAAGTCCACCGGCGATGGGCGAGGGTGACTAATCCCCCCTTATCGACGAAGTCACTTCATCCAAGGCCTGCAAGAAGCGTTCTAGTAGGGGGCGTGGGGCGATGGACACGCGGCAATGGCCATCTAGGCCAAAGCTGGTGGTGGGGCGGATGATAACCCCCTTTCGTTCCATCAACTTAGCCAGGCCTAGCGCATCCATTTGACAGTCAAAGGTCAAGAAGTTGGCTTGACTATCAAGCACGCGGTAGCTGCGTTCCTCCAGTTCTCGGCGAAGCCAGCCACGAAGTTGAAGGGTCTCTCGTTGCACCCGATCAAAGTATTCATGATCCTCCAGCGCCTTTGAGGCCGCGGCAATGCCCATCGTATTGAGTGAGAAGGGCTCGCGAACCCGCATAAGCAGTTGAATGATCTCGGGGGGAGCGGCCAGCCAGCCGATGCGTGCGCCAGCTAGGCCATAAAGCTTAGAAAACGTGCGGACCATGACCACGGGCGCGCCCGCCTGGATGTCGTCTTCAATGTGAGCGTAACCTGGGTCATCCACAAATTCGCGGTAGGCTTGATCCACCACGATCACGGCTCGATGGGCGACACGGGTTAAAAAGGTGTCCCAGGCGCGTTGCCGGAAAATTCCGCCGGTGGGATTGTTGGGCGAGCATAGGTAGATCAGAGAGGTGCTCTCATCTACTTGTTCGGCCATCGCGTCAAGGTCCATCTGACCTTTGGAGGTGAGGGCAATGGGCACGCCCCGGCCGCCCATGAGGCTCGCGCCGTAGGCATAAGCGGCAAAACTAGGCTGTGGATAGAGGACGCGGTCGCCTGGGCGCACATACACGGTGGCGACGAGCCTCAGTAGTTCGTCCGCGCCATTGCCCACCAAGAGGTGATCCTGGGAAAAGCCTGAGTGCTGGACGAGGGCGTTGACCAAGTCTATGGGGATGACCTCGGGATATTGGTGGAGACGCGAAAGCGCGTTCTGAGCTGCTTGCAGCACTGCCGGAGACGGTCCCCACAGGCTTTCGTTGGAAGCCAGTTTGACAATGTCGTTTAAGCCCAGCTCGCGGGCTACCGCTTCAATCGAACGGCCCGGGGTATACCCGGGCATTGACAAAACCTCAGTTCGCGGTTGCACCAAGCTTGATCACCTCGCCCAAAGCGTATCCTACGTGAGTCAGTCTACCTAGGCTTTGGCCGACACGCAAGCTGAAGCCTATCATAGCCGTCCTCATTTCCTGAGAGACGGGGCTCGGAGAGCGCCCAGGGTTTTGGTATACTAAAAACTGGATCGTCTACTTACCGTTCCTGTAGGTTTTGGATATAAGGAGGCTCGATATGGCAACCCAGCGAGACGCAAAGGCGCTTAAGGACAGCTGTTTGACGATGAACGGGATTAGCAAGGAGGAAATCGATCAGCATTACGGGATCCTCTACAAGGGCTATGTCAACAAGCTCAACGAAATTCGTAGTAAGCTCGGCACCGTCGACTACTCCGCGGCGAACCAGTCGTACAGCGAGCTTCGTGGATTAAAGACAGAGGAGACCTTTTGTCTCAACGGTACCTTGTTGCACGAATGGTATTTTGACAACTTAGGCGGCAAGGGCGGCAAGGCGCAGGGCAAGGCCTTAGAACTCATCGAACGGGATTTTGGCTCCTACGACAAGTGGGAGAACGAATTCAAGATGACGGGTCTGGCGGTGCGTGGCTGGGTGGTGCTGGCCTATGAGATCGACAGTGGCAAGCTCCATAACTTTGGTCAAGATGCGCACAACGTGGGAGTACCGTGGGGAGCTTATCCACTACTCATTCTCGACGTTTACGAACACGCCTATGGCATTGACTATGGAGTCAAGCGGGCGCCGTACATAGACGCGTTCATGCGCAATATCGACTGGGACGCAGTGAACCAACGCCTGGCCAAGTTCCATCTCTAAAACGTTCGAAAAACCAGCGAGGAGGGCCAATCCAGCCTCCTCGCTGGTTTATTGGTCGGCCAATTCGGCTGCTTTTGTCCTCGCTTGCAAAATAGCCTGCTGGAGGTTTTCTCCAACCTGGGTGCGTCGAAGTAGGTCTAGCGCGGCTTCGGTGGTGCCACCCTTGGAGGCTACCCAAGCGGTTAGTTCCGATAAAGAAACGTCGGGATTGCTCCCTGCCACTTCCGCCGCGCCGCGTACCGTATGTACGGCGAGCTCGCGGGCCATCGGGCCCGGTAGGCCCATGGCCTGGCCGGCATCGATC
>JAJZZI010000208.1 GCA_021797635.1 Bacillota bacterium
GATCTCTACGCGGCTTTGACCCCGACCATTGCCCGTGATTCCCCATAGGGCGGCAGCGGCTTCCATCGTCGCCTTATGATGGGTAATCACAATGAACTGGCGATTTGTGCCTCGTTCATTCAAGTAGCGGCCAAAGCGCTCGGCATTCCATTCATCCAAAGAGGCTTCCACCTCGTCCAGCACCACAAAGGGCGCATGGCGAATGCTCAACAAGCTAAACAGCCAAGCCAGCCCGCCCAGAGCCTTTTCTCCCCCAGACAGCAAGCTGAGCCGACTAGGACGCTTGCCCGGGGGAGCCACCCATAAATCGACCCCCGGTTCCTCTCCACTCGTAAAGCGAAACGACGCGCTCCCCCCTCCAAACAGCGTATGGCACGCTTCTTGAAAGGCCTCCTCGACTTTGTGCGCCGTCTCGCGCACGCGCTCGGCGACAACCTGATCTAACTGGGCCAAAGTAGCCTCCAGCTCGGCTTTGGCGGATTTTACGTCCTCCGCCTCCGAGCTCAACTGCTCATGGCGCTTCGTAAGATCGCGCCACCGGCCTAGACTTCCCCGCTCCACGGGACCGATGCGGCCAATTTCCGCGCGCACTCGCTTGAGTTCGCCTTCGGCTTGGGCAAGTTCCCTTGCCTGGAGCGGCGTCAAATCCCGTTCCGAATCCTGAAGCGGTGCCGACTCCCAACGCAGTGCGATCATGTCCCCACGGCGGCGAAGTTCGGACACACTCTGCTCGATGGCTTGGAGGCGATCCTGCTTGATGCGACGAGCGGACTCCAGCTCTTTACGCGACGATTGCAGCGCTTCCAGTGTTCGGGAATCCTGCTCGCATGCTTCGAGCAACTGGGCCTTCACGCTCCGCCGAAGCTCGGCCTGCTCCTTCCATTTGAGAACCTCCCCCTGTTGTTGCTGGAGGGTCGCAAGGATTTCCGCTGCCCGCCGACTAACCGTTTCGGCCTCTTTCAGCCATCGCTGGCGTTCGGCCAGATCTCGGGCCATTAACGCTCGCTGAACGTCCTTAGCTCCCTGCTCTTCGGCGTAACGCCTTTCCAAGTCCGCCACCACGGCAGCCTGGCGGGCCAACGCGGATTCGGCTTCGGTGAGGCTCCGCGAAGTTTCTTGGCGTTTGACCTCGATGCGTTCCCGCTCGTCGCCGAGCACCGTCTCTTGGTCGCTCAATTGCACCAGGGTGTCACCATACGATAGTCCCTGGATGGCCTGCTCTTGCTGCTGCCATGACGCCCGCTTTTCCGCCAATTGCTCTCTTAGGGCGTCCACCTTAGCATTTATTTCCTGAAGACGTGCACGCCCCCCGTGCAATTCTTGTAACACATCATCCTTTTGCTTCTGAAGTCGTTCTAAGGCACCTCTCTTGCCACGGATTTCCTGAGATCCCGAGGCGGCGACCGATCCCCCGGTGATGGCCCCACCTACCAAGAGTACCTGACCATCTAGGGTCACCGTGCGAAATCGAAAGCGATGAATCCGTCCCAACCGGGTCGCACCTTCCAAATCCTCCACCACTAATACCCTACCCAGCGCATGGCGAATGGCTACTTCGATATCGGGTGCATATTGCACTAAGTCTACGGCAAATCCCAAGGCCCCCGGCATGCTGGCTAAATCGCGATCGCGCGGGGATAGCTCCGATGGGCGCAGAATGTCCAATGGCAAAAATGTGGCGCGTCCCAGTTTCCCCGCCCTGAGCCAATCGACCCAGCGTCGAGCGTCCTCTTCTCGGTCCACCACCAAATCCTGATGAGCCCCCCCCAGCGCCACCTCTAGGGCGTCCTGGAGTCTTGGTTCCACTTGGATCAGCGAACCCAGGGTCCCGCGAAGACGAGCCCCCATTCCCTCCGCTGCAGCCTTGAGCACCGCGCGCACTCCCGCAGAAAGGGATCCTCCAGGACGGCTCATCCGGGATAACGACTGAAGTTCGGCCGATTGCACCGCCCATTGTTGTTCCAACTTTCCTAGCTTCTCTTCTTGGATGGTGATCGACCGGGTTAGCTCTTTTCGAAGTTCGACCACATGGTCTAACTGCTTGACCTTGCTTAAAATCTCCTCCTGTTCGCGCTCGTGCTCCAGCATACGCTGTTTTAGCCGGTCCACTAACGTTTTCGTCGGAGCCATTCCCAAAACCGCCTCAAAGCGGCTCTTAACCTGTCGCCATTGAAGTATTTGCTGGTCCAAGTCGGCTAGCCGCTGAAGGTGGCCGTCTTGGGCTTGGCGAAGTGTAGCTATTTGCCTTTGCAAATCTTCCAAGGTAGACCTTGCCTGAGTCGACATCGCCAGGCTGTCCGTTTCCCCTTGGTGGGCCCCTACGGTGGCCCGCTCTGCACGCTGGTCTAAGTCAGCGCTCAAGTCTATCCATTGCCCCAGCTCTTCACGACGCGCCTCTAAGCTTATCAATTCACGCTTATATGCATCCACCAAAGCTTCCGACTTGCTAAGTCCAGCCTCGCTCCGACTCACTTCCTCGCTCTCGATATCCAACTGGCGGCGCCTAAGCGTGAGTTGGTCTTGGCACTCAGCGGCATCGGCCTCTATCGCCTGCCAACTCGTTTCTAAGACCTCTAAGCCACTTCTCATCATTTCCTGTTCTTCTAGCGCTGCCGATATGGCTTGACTAAGACGGTCACCCTCAGCTTGGTCCAAGGCAAAACGCGTACGCCGAATCAATCTCTGAAGTTCGTCCGCGCGCCCATTAAGCTGGTCCAATTGAGCCTCTCGCTGCGCCTGATGTTTCAGCCCATCCGCGTCTTGTTCAACCTCCGCGATGAGGTCGGTCAAGCGCGTCACCTTAATCTCCACTTCCGCTAAATGTTGTACCGTCTCGCGACGCCGGAGCTTGTAGCGCGATACCCCAGAAGACTCCTCCAATTGCTCCAAACGCTCGCGCGGCTTCAATAAAAGTGCCGATTCCACGCCGCCTTGGCTGATGATGGCGTAGTTGGACCGACCTACGCCACTATCTAAAAACAGGTCGGTCACATCTTTTAAGCGAACCACCCGCCCGTTGATGAGATATTCCGACTCTCCGTTGCGATAGTATCGGCGGGTTACGGTGATCGAATCAGGCCAATCGGGATTTTCCAGGTTGGCTTCCGCAAACGTCAAGATCACCTCGGCGAGCCTCGCCATAGGCATGCCTTGACCGCCCGCAAACAAGATGTCCGTCCAGCGTTCGGCGCGCATCTCACGGGGCCGCTGTTCCCCTAGAGCCCATCTGAGAGCGTCCACCACGTTGCTTTTGCCGCCGCCGTTGGGTCCCACCAGTGCCGTGATGGCTCTTGGGAACTCAATCACCGTTTCCGCGCCAAACGACTTGAAGCCGTACATACTCATCCTTTTCAGGTACACTCACAACCATCCTCGCCTTAACCCTTAGCCCAGCGTCCTCTCTTGGGCGGTGGGCTTTGCCTACCACTCTCTTCCTATTTCTTCTCTTGTTTCTTCTCTTGCTACCATTGGCGGAGTATATCAACTCACCATCTACTTGCCAAGCGTCGGCGACGGGGATGACGGGACCGAGCACACCCGAAATCGTATGCCGGTGCGGTGCACTCCTTGCATATCTACGTCGAAAAATGCCGGTTGAGCGACCAAGTCCAGTGATTCCGCACCGAGCAAGCCTCGCGCTATAGCGATGGCTTTGACGGTTTGGTTGACCGCGCCGGCGCCCACCGCCTCCAAATCGGTTAGACCCCCCGAACGCACCATGGCAACCAGGGCACCCGCCACCGCCTGTGGCCGAGACACCGCCGACACCCTAAAAGACGACATCTTTTTCCCCCATCCCCCATTAAAAACCACCAGTTTTTTTGGTGTCTCTAGGATTCTAGGAACTGTCGCAGAACTCCTGCATCTGTCACAATTGGGCTGGGCTGGCGGTCGATCCCCCCTTGTCGAAAATTTACAGAATTTCTGTAGAGGCCTCACGCCCTCTTATGTACAATAACAATTGCCAGGAGGCAATGTCATGGACGTCTTGGACAAAATCGTAAACCTAATTCTGCAAGATCCTTTTTTAACGGCCGCGGAGATCGCGCGCAGGCTTGGTTATGCGGAGGAGAAGACTATTTATTACTGGATTGAGAAGGCCCATTATCCAGGCTTGGTGGCATTCAAACGCGCGGTGCTCGCAGGTCAATATCGGCCCTCGAGCGCCTCTGCCCGGGAGAACGCACCCCACTATGGCACGATCCCCATCATCAGTGGGTTTTCCCGCGAGGGCACCGCGTTAGTCACCAATTCGCGCTATCGAGCCAGTGTGCCCTCAGCGGATGTGCGGTTCGCCTGGCAATACCAAGGGCCCAACGATTGGATTGTTATGGCAGGTGATTGGTTGCTTCTATCCTTGGTCGAATTAGCGCATGGACCGTTGAAAGCTTGGTGCCTTGCCTTCGACAGAGAAGGATCGCCGGCCATTCGGGTTCTTCTTCCCTCGGCCTCGGGAGAACCACCGCGGCTGGTCGTGCCCCAGTCATACGAAACCGATGCGACCTCCGTGCCGCGCTATCTCATTCGACACCTGTTCCGCACGCTGGAATAAGCGCCGTTTGACGGCGAAACCGTTGCAGCGCCTTATCATTCTCTAGTCTCGAAGCGACTTATGGTACAATTACGGCGTTGTCTTCATCCCTTGCGTCGAGGCTGGGAGATACTGTGGCATAGTGTTGTCGAAAGGGGGTTGCTTTGCTTGCGTTGTCCCAGTTGTGGTCAGTCAAACGCACAGAGCTCGGCGTATTGTCGCTACTGCGGAAAATCTCTCGCCAGCGTCCGTCCTGTCAAGACGCCGGCTCATTCTGGCAAAAAAGGCGCCAGTCAAGCGAAGCCCCGCCCCTCAGCAAAAACTGAACGTTCCTCGCCGGGGCCCAAGCCGCGTCGCATCAAGTGGGTGAAGATCCTCGGCACTAGTGGCAGCGTCATCGTCTTGGCCGTGGTCGGCTTCGTCGGCGTGCAGACCTATCGAGCGGCCAAGACCTTGCCCTCGATAAGCAGCATGATCAACCTCAATAACCAGGGTCAAGACTCCGTGATCTATGATCGTTACGGCAACAAGGTCGCCACGCTGCATGGTTCCGTCAATCGCGTCAACGTGCCTTTAAACCAAATTGCCCTCTCGATGCAAAAAGCCCTGATCGACACGGAAGATCATAATTTTTATACCAACCCTGGATTTGACGTGCGTTCCATTGTCAGAGCCGCCTTGTATGATCTGGTGCACCATGCCGCGGCTCAGGGAGCCAGCACCATCACCGAACAACTTGCCAAAGACCTCTATTTAAGTGATCAGAAGACCGTCACCAGAAAGATCCAGGAGTTCATCATCGGCCTGGAACTGGCTCGCATTTATTCGAAACAGCAAATATTGGATATGTATCTCAATGACGTCTATCTAGGCGACGGGGCGACCGGGATCTATGCCGCCGCGCACGCATATTTCAACGAGGCTCCAAGCCAGCTCACGTTGGCTCAATCGAGCCTGTTAGCTGGCCTTCCCCAGGCACCCTCGCTCTACGACCCCTTGGTCAATCTTAATCTGGCCAAGGCTCGTCAAAAGATTGTGTTGCAATCGATGGTCCGCTATGGTGGGCTCAGTCAGGCCGCCGCCAACGCCGCCTACCGGGCGCCCTTGCACTTGACTTCCGGGCAATCGCTCACGGCTACGGCGCCAAACGGCCAGATGTATCCCTATCCCTGGTACATCGACCAGGTGGTCACCGTGCTTCGTCAGCACGGATTTTCCATGAATCAAATTTTTGATGGCGGCCTTCAGATCCACACGGCTCTGGATCCCACTGTCTACACGATAGCGCAAAACGCCGTGGATAGTTCCATGAATCGCCTATTCGGCCGTTCCAGCCTGGCCGTGCCCAATCACCAGGCCGCGGTGATGGTGGAATCTCCGCAAACTGGCGATGTCTTAGCAGTGATCGGCGGCCGAACGCACGTGGGTGCCTTCCCCTTGGATTATGCCACCTCTTCCCAGGTGCAACGCTCCACGGGTTCTTCGATTAAACCTTTGATTGATTACACGCCAGCCTTAGCTAAAGGCTACACCATGTTGACGCCCATCCAAGACGTCCCTATTTTTCAAAACGTCGGTGGGCAGGCCTGGTGGCCGCAAAACGATAATCACCTGTATCGTGGATACGTCGACCTTCGCGACGCTTTGGCCATTTCTGACAACGACGTGGCTGTGAAGCTTCTCCACGCCATTGGCCTGAACTATGGCTTCAACTATGCGAAGAATCGTTTTGGGTTGCCCTTAACCGCCGGTGACAAACAGTTGGGGGCTGCCATCGGAGGGCTTAATCAAGGCGTTAACGTGCTCGATATGACTCAGGCTTACGCCACCTTCCCCAACGGAGGCGTTCGGATGAAGCCCATTTGGGTTACCAAAGTCATTAATCAGTATGGGGCCACCGTCTACCAAGACGTCCCCCAGGGCACGACGGTGACCACGCCTCAAATCGCCTTCGTCATCACCAAAATGATGCAGTGGGTGTTAGATCCCAAGGAGATTCCGGGAATTGGACCGGGCGCCTACGCCACGGGCTATCAGTTGGGCATTGGTCGTCCGGCCGCGGGAAAAACTGGCACGAATAACGGCCAAGAAGATGCCTGGTTTATGGGCTACGAACCCCAACTCGTGGTCGGCGTGTGGGAAGGCGATAAGAACGGAGAGATTCCTCAGTATACGACGGCCGGTCCTGCCTATGGAGCGACGGCGGCTGGCCCCATCTGGCAACAGATCATGGAAAAGACCAACCAGGCGCTGCACATTCCTCCAACGCCCTTCTCCAAACCGAGCGGCGTGGTCTTTAAGTCGCACATCAGCACCACTTCTGGGCTCTTGGCCAGTCCCTATACGCCGAAGGTGGACATTCAAGGGGGATGGTTCGTCGCTGGCACGCAACCCACGACTGTCGGCCACACCCACTATCTCGCCCGGGTGGTCGCGGCCAATCCCGGCCAACTATGGCAGCCGGGCTGCGGTCCCTATATCACATCCGTCTTCCTGCGTAGAGAGTCCGCCTGGCACCCGGGCGTGCCCTATCCCTGGGACGCGCGATATTGGGCTCCAACGACGTACTGCACACCCTCATCCTCCCCATCCCAGAGTCCTCCTGCCAGCCCAAACGGCAAATCCTCACAACAGGGCAAGCAACCCAAAGATGGCAAAAGCCCTAAAAACGGTAAGGCTGCTAAAGGGAACAAACAGGGGAATCCGTTCGCCCCCAAAAATCGCGGTGCCCAAGCGACGCCTCCCGTGGCCGCGGGGCCGGGCCAATTTGGTCAGGGCCCAGCCCATGGGCTACCCCCTCAGGCACACTAAAAAGGCCCCGGTTATCCGGGAGCCTCTTTGGTGTGCTGCTTGCGCCTAAGGCGCAGGCGAATCAAAATCCGAAGAGGGCGGCAACTGCTGCGACGGATGTGCTAGCGCGGGCGAAGCCTCCGTCAGTTGCTTTAAGGCCAGTCGAGCACACTGCTGTTCCGCTTCCTTTTTACTATGACCAATGGCCCGCACCATGGGCGTGCCATTGATACTCAGTTCGATTTCAAACGTCTTGTCGTGATCGGGACCATATGCTTGAATCAAGGCATAGTGGACGTCGCCGCCGCGCCTTCGAATATATTCTCCCAAGGCGGTCTTATGATCACGCCCCGTTTCTCGAGCTTCGACCGTTGTCAAGGCAAAGTCTAAATACGCGTGGATAAAACTGCGAACTCGATGTAGTCCCCCGTCCAAATAGATGGCCCCAATAATGGCCTCCACGGCGTCAGCCAGAAGCGAAGCCTTATGCCGTCCTCCGCTTCGCTCTTCACCTCGACCTAAATAGAGGTAATTGCCTACGCGAAGCCGCTCGGCCGCTTCTGCCAAGGTTGCCTCACAGACAATCGCGGCCCGCGCCTGACTCAATCGACCTTCAGACCATAAGGGATTGGCCTGAAAGAGCCACTCGGTCACCACCAGTTGCAGCACCGAATCCCCTAAGAACTCTAGGCGCTCATTGTGGGCCTCCCGTCTTTGGCCTTCATTCGCATAGGAGGAGTGGGTCAAGGCTTGGCGCAACAATTCCGGGTTGCTCACAAAACTCGACAACGGCTTCGGATCACTGACCATAGGGCTCAAACTCCTGCGCAATCAAGGTAGCATTTTGACCGCCAAAGCCAAACGCATTTGACATGACATGGCGCACGCGCGTGGGACGTGCTCGCAGGGGAACGTAATCTAAGTCACATTCGGCAGAGGCCTCTTCCAGATTTACCGTAGGGGGAAGCACCTGGTGGCGAATCGCTAAGATTGAAGCGATGAGTTCTACCGCACCCGCCGCGCCCAACAGGTGTCCCGTCGAGGATTTGGTTGATGACACGGCGAGCTCGTACGCGTGATCTTGAAAGACATCTTTAATCGCCAAAGTCTCGGCTAAATCACCTTTCGGCGTCGACGTTCCATGGGCATTGATGTAATCAATCTGGCTTGCCTCTAAGTTGGCGTCTTTGAGCGCCTGGCGCATGGCAAAGGCGGCACCGATGCCCTCCGGATGTGGCTCGACAATGTGATACGCATCGGCTGAACGGCCATAGCCGGTCAACTCGGCATAAATCTTAGCCTTGCGCGCTCGAGCATGCGTTAAGCTCTCAATGACTAAGAATCCTGCGCCTTCGCCCATGACAAAACCATCCCGACCGCGGTCAAAGGGGCGCGAAGCCTGCTTGGGCATGTCATTGCGGGTAGACATGGCCTTCATAGCACAAAATCCGGCAAACGCGATGGAGAGGATGACCGCTTCCGTACCCCCGGTTAACATGACGTCCGCCTCTCCCCACTGAATCGTCCGCATGGCGTCGCCGATGGCATTTCCTGACGACGCGCAGGCAGTGACCACCGTGGCGTTGGGACCCAAAAGGCCATAGCGCATG
The DNA here is from genome assembly GCA_021797635.1 of Bacillota bacterium. Taxonomy (GTDB): domain Bacteria; phylum Bacillota; class Sulfobacillia; order Sulfobacillales; family Sulfobacillaceae; genus JAJZZI01. The sequence goes on from JAJZZI010000208.1 coordinate 8,932, forward strand.
GCTAACTGGCCTCCCGCAATATTTCCAATCATCATGGGAATAAAGAAGGGGCTCACTCGCTCTGGACCCCGTTCGCGCAAGATGTCATATTGGGAAATCAGCGTCCCCATCCCGCCGATTCCCGTGCCCACCAGCACTCCTGAACGTTGAGGGTTAATGTCGGAAAGACCCGCATCTTGCCACGCTTCTTGGGAAGCCGCTACGGCGAGTTGGACAAACCGGTCGGCCCGCCGCACATCTTTACGGTCCATGTAGTTGGTGGGATCGAAATCTGGGATTTCCGCAGCAATCCGAGTTGGAAACGCACCAGCATCAAATTGGGTCACGGGTCCCACCGCGCTTTGACCGCTAGTAATACCTTGCCAAAACGATTCAAGGCCGGTGCCCACGGGCGTAACCACTCCCATCCCGGTCACTACAACGCGTTCTGATTCCACCCTGTGTCCCGCCTTTCTGTGATGCCGGCCAAGCATGTTCATGCTAATTAGGAGTTTTCACGAATATACTCCACGGCGTCATTGACCGTGCTAATTTTTTCCGCCTCGTCGTCGGGAATTTCCAAGCCAAACTCCTCTTCCAACGCCATAATCAACTCGACTAGGTCCAGGGAATCGGCACCGAGATCGTCAATAAACGACGCTTCCAAGGTCACCTCTTCCTCTTCCACCCCTAATTGATCGACGATAATCTCCTTAACTTTGTCAAACACTTTCTCTTTCTCTGCCACGCTCTTCCACCTCCGTAGTTAGTCCATCACCAATCCACCGTCGACGATTAGGGTCTGCCCAGTGATGTAATCCGAACTCGCCAAAAAGCGAACTGCTTCGCCAATCTCTTCCGCTCGGCCGGCGCGTCCCAAGGGAACCGACTGAATCAATGTATCATATGCAGCCTGACCCATTGTACTAGTCATATCCGTATCCACCAAGCCCGGAGCCACCACATTGGCGGTAATGTTGCGCGAGGCCAGTTCTCTAGCCACCGCCTTGGTGAATCCGATCAGCCCAGCTTTCGCTGCCGAATAGTTGGTCTGGCCCGCATTGCCTACCACGCCGGAAATGGAGGCGATGTTGACGATGCGCCCAAAACGCGCTCTCATCATCGTCTTGACAGCAGCACGGGTACAGTAGAACACCCCGTTTAGATTCGTTGCCAACACGTCGTTCCACTGTTCATCATTCATCCTGAGAAGTAACGTGTCCCGGGTGACGCCTGCATTATTCACTAAGACGTCAATCCGACCAAATCGCTTCAGTACGCCGTCGACCAGCGCCTTTGCTTGATCCGCTTGACTCACGTCTGCCTGAAATAGCTCGCACGCCGCTCCCTTGGCTAGCACCCTTTCGGCCGAAATCTTTGCTTGGACCTCATCGGACCGATAGTTTAGGGCAATAGAGATGTCTTGGTCCGCCATGCACTCAGCAATGGCCCTGCCTATCCCGCGCGAGCCGCCGGTGATGAGAACCACTCGTCCCTTCCACTCCACCTTATCCCATCCTATCTTTCGCCTGTCGGCCCATGCGCTGGCCACCACCTGCATCGATGATACTTGGCCAGCAACTTCTTTACCGACCCAGAATTCCAAGCTATTATAGCTTCGCTTCCTCCAGGAGTTCAAGTGCCTTGAAGAGCCCGTCTCGATTCTCAATGCTATAGACGGGAAGTTTTCTGTCAATCTTTTTCACCAAGCTCGCCAAACTATGGCCTGGCCCAAATTCGAACAGGCACTCTATGCCCGATGCCATGAGCACACGAACTCCAGCTTCGAATTGAACGGGCTTGGAGACTTGCTGGACCAAACGAGGAACAATCTCGTCAGGCATGCGACAAATCGACGAATCCACATTAGCCACCACCCCAAAATCGGCATCCCTCAAGTGCAACGGAGCCAACGCCTCGGCCAGCACCTCTCCTGCTGGAGCGAGCAAGCTGGAATGGAAGGGAGCACTTACAGGAAGCCTGACGGCTCGGCCCTTGGCTTCGACGACGAGTTCTTCAAGGCGGTCAAGCCCTCGGTTGATGCCTGCGGCAACGACCTGCCCGGGAGCATTAAAATTGGCTGGCTCGACGACTCCGCTCCCCCCCGCCCTCAGGCACAGTTCTTCGACCAGGTCTCGGGCCAAGCCTAAGACCGCCATCATCCCCCCAGCCCCAGCGGGTACCGCCGTTTGCATGGCTTGACCGCGCACGCGCGTCAGGCGAACGGCATCCGCGAAATCCAATACCCCACTGGCCACATACGCGGAATACTCCCCTAAAGAAAGTCCTAGGCCCAGCTCCACCTTGAAGCTTAAAGCCCTTTCCATGAAGGTCCGCCAGGCGGCCACACTGACGGTTAAAATGGCTGGCTGCTGCCATTCCGTGGCTTCCAGGCGCGCCGCTGGCCCCTCAAATATCCACTGAGAGAGGGGAAAGTCGAGAGCGTCATCCGCCTGTTGAAACGTTTGTCGCGCTACTTCAAAGTGATCATACAGATCCTGGCCCATGCCGACATATTGCGACCCTTGACCCGGAAACAGGACGCCTGATTTCATAATCCCCTTACCTCCCTGTCTCGATCCGCCTGACGCCATTGCCGCCAGCGATGACGTTCATCGGGATTTAACGGCAACACCACACCGCCAAAGGTTCCCGGGCCTCCATGGGTCGCCAATACCGGTCCACAGAGCGTAACCACCAGATCCTCCACCTCCCAGGTGCTGCGCATGGCCTCCTCTAGTCGGCTCGCTTCCTCCTCGTTTTGGGCATGAATGACCCCGGCGAGCACGGCACTACCGGGCGGCACCGTTAACCGAAGAGCTTGCACAATCGCCGGGACGATTTGCCGGGCGCCTCGAATTCGCTTAAACGTCTGAATGGATCCCTGCTCGCAGGTCAACACGGGCTTCATATCCAGCAAGCTGCCCACCCAGCGAGCCGCCCCTCCGATGCGGCCACCACGGGCTAGATAGTCGAGCGTGACAGGGCTAAAGCTCAGTTCCAGGCGGCTGGCTAGGCTTCTCACTTCGGCCGCCACCTCCTCTGCAGAAGATCCATGACGTGCGCTCAATGCTGCCCACCACACTAGGAGCCCGAGGCCTAGGCTGACACTCTGACTGTCGACCACCTCGACCCGAGCTCCCACCATACCCTGAGCGCTCTTGGCCGCCCTTAGGGTTGCGCTCAAACGACCTGAGAGGTGAATAGACACCACCTCAGACGCCCCCTCACGCAGGGCCTGGCGATAGCAGGCCGCCAACACGCCTGGCGAAGGGGCGGAGGTCTTGGGGATTTCGGCAACCTCGGGGAGCAGGGCGAGATACCGATCCGCGCTGATGTCCACCTGATCGCGGTAGGTGGTCCCGTCTACCGTCAACATCAAGGGCACCATGGCGATGCCTAACTGCTGCAATAAGGCCGTCGCCAAATCGCAGGTCGAATCGGTGACTACCGCCACGGCCAATTATGACTCCCCCTCGCCATAGGAAAGGCGCGCCACCGCCAATCGTTCTCGAATGCGGTGGTGCGAATCGCGAGCCAAGTACCCATGCGCCATAGACAGGGCCGACTCAAACGCCAGGGCCTCGCTGGATCCGTGACATTTGTAGACAACCTTGTCTAGGCCGAGCAAGGGCGCCCCCCCGATGGCCTGGTAATCCATCGCCTTGATCAGTTTGCGAAGACGTGGGCGCAATACCATTCCCGCCATCCGCGTCAGCCAGGTGGCCGTCAACGCCGCACGCACCTCATGAAACAGGTCGCGGGCTACCCCTTCGGTCAGTTTTAAGGCAATATTGCCCACAAATCCTCCGCAAATCACGACGTCCGCCTTACCCTGAAGCAGTTCGCGGGACTCGACATTACCAATAAAATCGATGGCCTCCAGTTGGGCTAACCGCCGATAGGCCTCGCGCAGCACCTTGGGCCCCTTCTGGGCTTCGGTGCCTACGTTCAGGAGGCCCACCCGAGGCCTGGCAATGTCGAGCGCCTCTTGACAGTAGAGCGCTCCAATCAACGCGTACTGGACCAAATGGACGGCGCGCGGTTCCAGATTCGCACCGACATCTAAGAGTAGCACCCCCCAGCTCTTGACACTAGGAAACATAGCCGTCAGCGCCGGCCTATCCACTCCCTGCATGCGCCCAAGATAAAGGAGACCCGAGGCCATGAGGGCCCCCGTGTTTCCCGCTGAAATTACCGCATCCACGGCTCCCGAGCGCAGTTGCTGCATGGCCACCACCATCGACGAGTGCACCTTTTTGCGCACGGCCGCTACCGGCTCATCCTCCATGCCAATCACTTCACTAGTCGGCTCGATGACCATCTGCGGATGGCGCTCATAGGCACCTAATAAGGGCTTAATCTTGGCCTCGTCGCCAACGAGAGTCACGCAAAGATCGGGGTGGGCCTTTACCGCCGCGATCGCCCCCAACACTGGGGCCTCAGGCGCATGGTCGCCGCCCATGACATCTAAACCGATTCGCACACCATCACGTCCTTACTCGGGTCCAAGCTTTTCCTGACCCATCACATTCACTGCATACTTGGCCCGAAAAACCCGCGTTCGGTTCGATGTGATTTCCACCAGCACCACCGCGCGCCCGCGCTGGTGCCGAAGCACCCGGGCTTCCGATTCGAGGAGCTCGCCACCCCGTACAGGGCGATAGCATTTGGCATTCAACACCCCCGTCAACACGACTTCGCCGCTAACCACCCGATAGACTAAACGCTCCGCATGGGCCAACAAAAAATAGGAGGGCACCGAACCGCCCACGCCCACCGCCATTGACGGCTTCAGAGGCATCCGCGCCCGCGCCGCCACCCCGCGCTCTAGAGCGACCAACTCGCCTAACTGATTAATCTCCGTAGGTAGGGGCTTGGCCTGCAACATTTGTTCCGCAAGCTTCTGCGAACGCCGACTCAGCGCAGGGACTCCCAACGTCATGCGATCCAAGCGGACGGTAGGGACGCTTACACCAAGGCGTTCGGCCAGGCTCTCATCCGTCTGTAAGGGATCTTCCGTGAGGCAGCGCAACAAGCGTTGATGCCGTTCCTCGCGCGACACACCATCCCTCCTAAAAGAATTCCATTCGGATATGATGCGATAATATCACTACATCATAAATCGGACCACAAAAAATTCCATGGTAGCCCATGGAATTTTTCCGTGCCTATGCCTCGTGCGTTACGACAATCCGCCCGTCATAATATCCGCAATGCGGACAGACGTGGTGCGGCATACGATCTTGGTGACAGCGCACGCATTCAACCCATTGTGGCGCCGAAAGCTTCCACGTCGATCGGCGTTTATGCGTTCGAGACCTCGTTAACTTCCGTTTGGGAACCGCCATCTTACAAACCTCCCTAAATAAAACCACTTCATGCGTTGTCCGATTCTTTCGCGTTACGAAACGTTTTCAACCGGTCCCAACGAGTATCTG
>JAJZZI010000192.1 GCA_021797635.1 Bacillota bacterium
GCGTGTGTTTGGGGACTCCGATTACGGTGGCCACCCGGCTACCGGTCACACTTTGGCGTAGTTTTGGGTGAGAATGTCGCGAAATCCCGCTAGGAGGTCGGCTCGCTCGGGATCGCGCGTGCTATAGGTCTGGATCAACAGCGTCAGCATGCGTACCAGCATGAAGCGAGTGGGTGTGGGGCTAAGATAGGCCGGATGAAAGCCGAAGCCGTTATTCATCAAGAATTGCACGCATTCGCTGCGGTTAAGCAACTGCCCCTTATGAAAGGCGTCGATGAAAAGACTGTCATTATACTGCAGCAGGAAGTGACCAGGCATACCAATGCCCACGACCGGAATGCGAAGACGTTCGGCCAGCAATAAGTAGACGGTGGATAGGCTGATGGGAATGCCCAGCCGACGATCCAACACTTGATTTAGATAAATGTTGTCCGGGTTGTGATAGTCATCTTGATTTCCGCTGAATCCCAGCTCGTTGAAGAAAAAGTCGTTGAATGCCTCGACGAGCTCTCGACCGCTGGCGGCCTGAGCTTGCTGTTGGAATTGTTCAGCCATTTGATTCAACATCTCTTGGTAGTGGGCACGGTTGATGGTCGGATATTCTGATTCAGCAATGAGCAGGGCACCTTCTTCCAAGTTTAGCCAGGCTGAGGATGAAGCGGCAAATTGGTGAAAGTGCATCGCCAAATCGTCGAGTCGTAACCGTTCGAGGATGCTGTACACTCGAGTGCGAACATGGGGATCCACTGACGTGCGCGCCTCTTCTAAAAAGGGTTCCGCCTGATGGCGAGCTTGCAACAGCGCAGTGCGTGCAATCTGGGCGGTCTTGATGTCTTCATCCCCCAATAGTACTATCAACGCCTTGATCTCGCCCGCGGTCAGCGTCTTCAATGTGGCCCTCATCTCCCCTCCCTAAGTGCTGCCGTGCATCCACCACGACTCGAACCGTTACTCCATTATATGGTAACTTCGCTCCGAAGTGTGTCGCTTGCACCGCCTCCTAGTGATTCGCGTTTGGCTGACGTTTTCCTGCCTGCTGTTGCAGACAAAGATGCAGGGGATCGGATCCAAAATTGCCGCTATCGGCCACCTGGTAAGGATCTTGGGAACCGGGCAAAAAATTAAAATGGTAAAAAATGCATAACCCGGGACAATCCGATACCCGACTTAGACAGCTTGTGTGTTCTCCAATCCATAGATGCACCAGGGCCCTGTGAACAGGCTGCCGCGTCCGTAGTATGGTGGCCGTTGCCTAAGACGGGTTGATCTTAAGGTTCCGCGAGAGCGTCGGCGTTGTGGTAGTATTCCTTTGAATAAGGTTGCCGGGGAGGCGGGATGCGACATGAGCGACGGTGTGGAACACATCTTAATCTATCTAGGACGGCAAAGCGCGCACGTTCCCGCCATCCAAATCATCGTGGGATTTTTACTCGCCCATCCCAATCGCTTGCGATTTGTTCGACACGTGTCTGACCAAGGTGCGTTGGCGATGGCGATTTCCGCGCATCGACGTATCGAAATTCCTATGGCCCCGTGGCAAGGATATATTCGTGGAGTACCTGTGCCGGATCCCTTCACATGGATAGAGGCTTCGCGGGGATTGGGGCACGAAGAGGTACAGATTCGGATTTCGACGGATGATCCCCGTTTATTGACCATGTTGGAACCGTTAATGAAGGAGGATCAGGAAAAGACCGAACGCGTGCAAATTCAAGACCGCGTCAAACACTTGCGTCAAGAGGTCGACCAGGTCTTAGACATTTACAACGAACTCAGGCATTTGATGGCGGTAGATACCGAGCGTCAGACGGAATTATCTCAATTCTTGGGCATGGCGGAAGGCGAAATGCACCATCTGGGCAGTGAATTAAATGCCCTTAAGGATCGGCTGGGAGAGGCTTCTAGCTAGTGGTCTAATCCTGTTTGACCGAGGCTACGACCACGAAAGTTGCCGATGCCATGCGAAGCGCCAAGGGAACGAGAACCGGGCGACATGAAAAGGAGCCCAAGGCCTGCTATGGAAAAGATGGCGTAGGCCGAGCGAGATCTTAACCGCCTTGGAGCAGTGCTTACGGTAAGGCGTATATCCACGCCCCATTTGAGATCCGGATTCTCTCCAGCAGCATGCTAGCCAGGTTTGTATAGGAATTTGTTGAGAAAAGCCGTTCTGGGAGAACGGCTTTTCTCTGCTTAGGTCCGAGTCATCCCGCCGCTATAGGGCATCGTTAAACAAATGAATAACTTAATAACTTACTTACTGCAGCAAGGATCCGATGATGCATCTGCCGTTTGTAGACCGGAGGCGAATTTCTTGCGGCGACGTCTCTTTTCTTAGGGGAATGAAATAGGCGAGTAAGTAAAGACTAGGGCTCATACGATTTTTCCTAGTCTTTACTTGGCTAGAGGGGAGAGACGATGATGACGAAACCCATTGGGATCGTGGTGTGTGGAGCAGGACTCCTGGCTATCATTTCCGGATGCGGTCCGGGTGTTGCGCCCGGACCTGCACCCAGCAAAAAACCGGCGGCCGTCCATAAGACAAAGGCGAAAAAGGCGGCTTTCGTGACCATTGACTGGGCGGCCTCACCGATCACTCAAACCGGCACTCGCCAGCATATGATAAGCGCCTTTGAAAAGGCGCATCCGGGCATTCGCGTGAAGTTGACCACGATGTCGACTAACACGGACACGACGCGCGCCGAACTCACCACGGAAATTGAAGGCGGATCGAAGACCCCTGACGTGTATATGGGCGACGTCATCTGGCCGGCGCAATTTGGCCATTCTGGGCTGGCGGTTCCCCTCAGCGATCATCTGCCTAAGAGTTTCTTTTCGCGGTTTGCCCCCGGGTTGGCGGCTGGAGCCTCTTACCATGGCAAAGTTTACGGGGCTCCCTTCTTTATGGACGCAGGTTTGCTCTACTACCGCAAGGACCTTTTGACCAAGGCAAGTTTACCCGTGCCGAAAACCTGGCAGCAACTGGTTAGCGACTCGAAGGCCCTGGAAGCGAAACACCTGGTGAAATACGGCTACGTCTGGGAAGGAGCCGCCTACGAGGGACTGACTTGCGTTTTGATGGAGTTCCTCGGAGACCAAGGGGCCAAAGTGCTCAATGCGGCAGGCAACAAAGTGCTACTTAATAGTTCGGCGTCGGATAAGGCCGTTTCGTTTATGCGATCGCTGATTACCAGTGGAGTGTCGCCCCAAGCGGTGACCACCTACCAGGAACCTGATGCCATGAACGCGTTTGACGCGGGAGATGCCGCCTTCATGCGCAACTGGGACTATGCCTGGTCTAACTCCCAGACCAAGGGCACCAAAGTGGTGGGCAAAGTCGGGGTCGAGCCCATGCCTGCGTTTGCGGGAACGACGGAACCTGGCTACTCGTGCATCGGAGGATGGGATCTCTATGTCAATCCCCATTCGGCGCATTTGGCCCAGGATTTGACCTTCGTGGAATGGATGACGGGAGCGGCGGGGCAAAAGCTTTTGGCGGACAAGTACTCTGAGATTCCCACCAACGCTGCCGTCCAAAAGAATCCTGCGGTGAAAAAGCTCAATCCCGTGCTCAGCATTGTACCGAAGTTACGGCTTATAGCACGTCCTTCCGGCACGCCCATCTATCCCATGATTAGCCAGGCCCTCTACCAGAACGTCAACGCAGCCTTGACGGGACAGGTGTCGCCCAAAGCCGCCATCACTCGCGCGAGCCAGCAGATCCTGACGGACTTGAAGGGGCACGGCCTGTGAGTCATCGGCGAAGCATGAGGCGAAAGGGAGGACAGCGGCAGTGACCATCAATCACCTGACAGATCGTCCAAAGTTTAGCATGCAACGCCGGCGGGCCGTGACGGGGTTGTGGTTTATGGCTCCCGGACTGCTAGTGGTCTTGGCCGTCACCATTTTCCCCATTCTTTATTCGATTTACATGGGATTTAATACGATCAGCTTGACCACCCATGGGTTTCATTTCCATTGGAATGGGCTCGGCAACTATCGGTTGCTGCTGTCAAGTTCCCTGTTTCGTTACGCCATCGTGTTTACCCTGGTATACGCTTTGGTGACCGTGCTGGTCGAGCTTGTTTTAGGCATGATGACGGCGCTGGTATTGCAGCGCATGGCATGGGGCAGGCCGGCACTTTTAGCCCTCTTGCTTTTGCCTTGGTCGCTGATTACGGTCATCTCGGCTGAGATGTGGGGCTATATCTATAACGGCGTCTACGGCGCCTTAGATGCCATCTTGCTGGAATTCGGCATCATTCACAAACCTATCGTGTGGTTGGGCTTCGCCAAGTTAGCCATTGCTTCGACGATGTTTGCCGATGTGTGGAAGACGATGCCGTTTGTCGCCATCTTATTATTGGCGGGCCTGGAAATGGTTCCCGTGGACGTGATTGAGGCTGCGCATATGGACGGAGCCAGCAACTGGCACGTGTTCTGGCGCATTATCTTGCCCTTAATTCGACCTACCATGTCACTGGCCATCCTATTTCGGGTGCTGCAAGCATTTGGACTCTTTGACCTGCCTTTCGTACTCACCGGAGGAGGACCGGGAACGGCGACAGAGTCCATCGCCGTGTTAGGTTATCAAGTCATGTTCCAAGACTTGAATTTTGGACCGGGGGCGGCTGTGGCCTCCAGTACCACCGTGGTCGTGCTGATCATTGCGCTCGCCTTCTTGTGGGTCTTTCGCGGCATGGCCGAAGAGGGTGTGGCATGAAGCAAGATACCCGTTGGGTGCGCCTTAGCAGCATCATTGTCGCCTTGTTTATCGTCCTTCCCCTGCTGTGGATGCTTATCACGTCGTTTAAATCGCCTAGCCAGGTAGGCATTACTCCGCCCCCTTGGCTCCCCCATCCTTTTACCTGGGTGAACTATCGAATGAGCTTTACCTATTTCGGGTTTCAACGGTATTTTCTCAACTCGGTGATCGTGGCCGTCTCGTCAACTCTGGCGGTGTTGCTGCTGGGCACCGGCGCCGGCTACGCGTTGGCCAGGACTCCCGTTCGAGGTCGCATGGCCTTGATGGTTGGCCTTTTGGTGATTTCCGTGTTTCCTGAAATCGCGGTGATTTCACCCCTTTACCTGTTGATGCGGCTCTTGGGATGGCTGGACACCTACCAGGGCCTGATCGTGCCCTATACGGCATTTAATTTACCCTTCAGCATATGGATTCTTCGCAATTACTTCCTCTCGATTCCTCGGGAAATGGAGGAGGTAGCCCAGATCGACGGAGCTTCGCCATTTCGCACGGTCGTCTCCGTGATTTTGCCGCAGAGCACACCCGGCCTGTTCACGGCCGCCGTGTTTACGTTTACCGCCACCTGGACGGAATTCTTGATGGCGCTCACGATTGACAGCAGCACTCCCTTTCGGACCATACCCGTCGGTATCGCCCTCTTCGGTGCCGAGTTTACCGTACCGTATGGCAACATCTTCGCGGCATCGGTGATTTCTATTGTGCCGATTGCGCTCATGGTGTTGATTTTCCGCAATGCCATCGTATCCGGGTTGACCCAGGGGGCAGTAAAGGGATAAGGTGGAGCCAAAGAAATTGGTGGAGGGCTCCCATGGCGACGGTGTGGTTAGCCACGGATCTGGATGGCACCATCTCCGGTGCCCAAGGCATTGCGCCGGGAACGGCATCGATGCTGACGAAGGCCAGTCAAGCGGGAATCTGGGTGATTCTGGCAAGCGGCCGTCGCCCCGAGCATGTGCGCCAAATTGGCCAGCAATTACATCTTCACGCGCCATTTATCGCACTCGATGGGGCCCTGGTGGAGGTCCCTGGGCAGAAGGTTTTCCGCACATGCCCCATGGATGCTCGGGAGGTGGATGCGCTTTGCGCCAGCGCAGAAGATTTAGGGCTTAAACCGCATCGGATTGGTGAGCATGGTGCCGATTTCAAGGTGGTTCTCACGGGGCCCCTGGAAAAGCTTGAGAAGCTCTTCCATATGGGGGCGAGCGCGTGGCCACGGCTCCGGGAAGTCAACCGCTTTGCCCGCCAGGCGGAATGGGTTCGGGCCGATTGCAGCAAGGGCAGGGCGCTAGTCGATCTCAGCTTATGCTATGGACGGCCTGACCGGATCATTGCCTTTGGCAACGATTGGAATGATCGCGAGATGTTTGAAGTGGCAGACCTCGCGTATGCGTTGCCTAGCGCTCCCGCTCCCCTGCAGGCTTTGGCCGACCAGGTTTTAGGCCCCGTTGAAGAAGAGCCGGTGGCTCAGATTATCGCTTCCCTGTTACACTCGAGGGTTTGGGGAGCCGAGCTGGGCTCCTCGGAGCACTGAAAAGGAGACCCCCCTAAGATGGCAATCCAACTTGGCGTGGATCAGCTGTTGAGCACCATGCCGGATATCATACGTGGACGTCGCGTCGGACTCATATCAAACTATACCGCCGTGGACGGCGAGCTCTATTCGACCATTGACCGGTTTTTGAGCTGCTCCGAATTTCGTCTGACGACCTTGTTCGGACCTGAGCACGGCGTCAAGAATTGTGCGCGGGAAGGCGAGCCGGTCGCGTTTGAAATGGATGCACATAGTCGACTCCCGGCATATAGCCTATATGGAGACACCAAAAAGCCCACCGCGAGCATGTTGGACCAGGTGGACGTGTTCGTTTTGGATTTGCAAGATATCGGAAGCCGCTATTATACCAACATGAACACCATGGCACTCGCGATGGCGGCCGCAGCAGAACACCATAAACCTTTTTTGGTGCTCGACCGCCCCAACCCCATCGGCGGAATTCGGCAGGAAGGCAACATTCTCCAAAGTGAATTTCGCTCGTTTGTGGGTGGAGGGCCGATGCCCAATCGGCATGGCATGACGATGGGGGAGTTAGCCCGATGGTTTTATCGGATCGAGGGGCTGGACTTGGAGTTGCACGTCATGACGATGAGGGGCTGGAAACGATCCATGGACTTTGAGCATACCCAACTCAGCTTTGTCAGCCCCTCTCCCAATACCACGCACGTCGACATGGCTATGCTGTATCCAGGGCTTTGCCTATTTGAAGGCACCAATCTAAGTTTAGGCAGAGGCACCACGCATCCTTTTGAGGTGGTGGGCGCCCCCTTTATCGACGGGCATGAACTCGCTCGATCTTTTAACCAAAAAAAGCTGGCTGGAGTTCACGCCCGTCCGACCTATTTTGTGCCGCAGTCGTCTCCGTTCCAGGGCGAGCTATGTGGTGGCGTTCAACTCCATATTACCGATCGGCCTCGGTTTCAACCGGTGCGCTCTGGGATTCACTTGATGGCCGTGCTGCAAGAACGCTACCCGGATGATTTCACCATATTGCCGAAAGTGGGTGGGAAACCCTCGTTTTTCCAATTGCTGGCGGGATGCGGTGAGCTGGAACAGTGGTTAAAAGACGGGCCAGAGACGGCTGGCGACCGATATCTTGACCAGACTACGCGTGAGTGGCAGATGTTTCGAGACCAATTTGAGGACGTGCGCTTGTATTAAGTTCGGAGGTGATTCCCTTGCCGCCCATCGAGCCGATAGCGCTAGAGGCCGACGGGGAGGTGCTAAAGCGTCTGGCGAGCATCATCCCGGGGTTGCCTGAGAATAGGTGGTACGTGTTCCCTGATTTGAGCGGCCTCGGCAGTGAGATCTCGCAAGCCATCTTCAACCTGTTGTCGGTCAGTGCACGCCGCTGGGCGCACACCTATCTAATTGGTCTGGCCATGCAGGGATGCCATCTGGCCGGCGCGGATCCCGTCCATCGCTATCGCTGTGCGATGTTAATCTCGCGAGCCGGTGTAGGTTATGGCATTAGCGGGCAGGTCTCGGAACCAAACGGGGGAACCCTTCTGGCCTATGACCGCTGGTGGCTTGCTTCCTTGGCCGGTGAAACCGAGAGTGAGCGCCAAACCATGATGGTTCTGTTCAATGCCGACCTGTTATACCTGCTGTCGGGCGTCAGAGCGCCGAATGGATACTTGGCCGACTGGCTGGTGGTCTTGGAAGATGTGCCCCAGGGTTCCGCCAGAGCGAGTGCCCACATTTTAAGGTGGGCGCTCGCGTCGGGAAAGGCGCGAAACGCCGTCCTGGTCAATGGCCACGAGGCGACGACGCTGAGCGCTTCCTCGTCCGAGGCCCCGGCCGCCGCGGACGACGGCCAACAAGACCCTCGGTTGATCCTCTTGTGGCGTCATGCCGCTTGGGTGCCCGATCGCTATTGCCGGCCGAATCCCAGGCGCATGCGGCCATGGACGCATCTTCCCGTCGAACGTCTGGTGATGCCCTTTTCCGCCATGGAGAAGGTTCCCGCGATTGGCCATTGGCCGTTTGGCCCGTTGTGGATCTGACGTCACAGGCAGCCGGCCGCGCCAGCTCGCGACTGGCCGTCCCCCTTTCATGCTCGAGGCCCGCGCGCGGCGCCCTCCTCTAAGGCCGACGGATGGTCTACGACCCGACCGGTTGACAGTGCCATAGCGCTTTTGTATAATCCATATTGATACTAAGTATCAATATGGATGGAGGTTCAGCGATGTCATCTTCAGCCAACCGGCGCGCGCTCGCGTCTTTCATCGCAGGAACCCTGCTCGTGGGCATGGGCCTTATAAGCACGGGGGTCTCCGCGGCTGGTCGCGCACCGATACGCTCTACTCCGGTGATTCAGGCGGTGGGTGCAGAAAATGAGTACGCCAACGTCATCCAGCAGATTGGGGGGGCTTACGTCCATGCCGTAGGCATCATGAAAAACCCCAATATCGATCCCCACACCTTTGAGGCAAGCCCGGTCGACGCCCAATTGGTGGGAGAAGCTCGCCTCATCGTGCAAAATGGACTCGGCTATGACACCTTCATGAATCGTCTGGAAAAGGCCAGTCCGAACCCCAAACGGGTGGTGATTACGGCGTCGGCGGTGATCGGGATGTCCCAGCCCAGCAAAAATCCCCACATATTTTATCAACCGGGGGCCATGGCCAAGGTCGCAGCGCGGATTGCAGCCACGCTGACACGGATGCAACCGGGGCATAGGCAGTATTTCAGGGCCCATCTGAAGGCCTTCAATCGCGCACTTCGGCCATGGAATCAGGCTATACGGCGGCTTAGACAGGCCTACTGGAACACCAAGGTGGCGGTGACCGAACCGGTGGCAGATTACCTGTTGAACGCTGCCGGACTTCGTACCCTGACGCCTTGGGCCTTTCAAGCTGCGATTATGAACGGCACGGACCCTTCACCTCAAGCGGCGCAAGCCGAGAGAAACTTGCTTTTGGAGCACAAAGTCCGTGTCTTCGTGTATAACCAACAGGCGGTCGATTCCACCACCCAAACCTTGCTGACTTTGGCTAAGCGCGAGCGGATTCCCGTCGTCGGGGTGTACGAGACGATGCCCCCGAAACACAGCTATCAGACTTGGATGCTGGACGAAACGATGAACCTGTACCGAGCCTTGCGCTATCACCGTTCATTTGCCCGTATGTAGGGGCAGGAATATGCCCGTCTAGGGTCGGGTTGACAGCGAGGCCGGGAGGCGGTACGCTGGCAACAATTGATACGGGGTATCAATAGAGGGCGGTGTCATGAGTCAGAACGAGTTTCAATCGCAAGAGGTCGTGTCGTCGTTAGAACAGGGTCTAGCGCGAGACGGATTTCGCCTTACTCGTGCCCGCCATGTGGTTTTGACGGCGATGGTGGAATTAGGGCATCCCTTCAGCACGGGAGAGTTGGAACAGGCCGTCGCACGAGTCGACGGCTCGGTAGGGCGGGCCTCGGTGTACCGTACGCTCGCGTTGATGGAAAGCCGGGGGTTGGTGGAAAAGCTGCACCGATCAGGCCAGGAGCACTACACCCTTTGTCTGAAGGCGGAGCATCACCATCACGTAACCTGCGTGCAATGCGGCAGGACTCGGGAGTTCGCCTTAAAGGACAACATTGATCTCCTGTCTACGGTCGACGGCTTAGCCCGAGGGCTTGGTTATCTGCCTCGTTCCCATGTGCTTGAAGTCTACGGGGTTTGCCCCGCCTGTCAAAAGTTGGCCGGACCCCATGCATAGAACGTTACGGGGAGGATGAGGCATGAGAAGAGAGGACCCGGAGATTAAGGGGCGGCCGGTCACCCAGGGCGCAGCGCCGGTGACGGCGACGGCGACCCAAGATGAGGCCGTGCTCCAAATTTCCGACCTGTCGGTGACCTACGGGGCGCGGGTGGTTTTGGATCAGATTAACCTCAGCATCCGCCGTGGTGAACTGGTCGGCATTATTGGCCCCAATGGGGCTGGGAAGAGCACCTTGTTGCGTGCGATTGCAGGGCTTTTGCGGCCCGACCGTGGCACCATCCGCTTTGCTCGAGCCCATGGCGGGACTCCACGCGCCAGTCGTGCTCAAGCGCAGTTGGGCTACGTGCCGCAGCGGATTGAGATGGATCCGGATGTGCCACTTAGGGCATGCGATGTGGTTGGCTTAGGATTTGATGGGCATCGCTTTGGCCTGTCATGGCCTAATGCGTTGAAACGACAGGCCGTGGATCGGGCACTGGCCCTGGTTGAGGCCAGCGAATTTGGACAATCCCTGGTGGGTCGTCTTTCGGGTGGGCAGTTGCAGCGAATTCTTATCGCTCAAGCGCTGGTGTCGGAACCTTCCATATTGCTTTTGGATGAGCCTTTGTCGAGTTTAGATTTGCGCAGTGCGGATGCGGTGGTATCGATCGTCGATCGGGTGGCGCACCAGTCTGGCGTGAGTGTGCTCTTGGTGACTCACGACATGAATCCTTTGCTCCGCGCCATGGATCGGATCATCTATGTGGTTAATGGCAGAGCGGTCATCGGGTCGGTCGATGAGGTGGTGCGCCCTGAGGTGTTGAAATCCCTTTACGGCTATGATGTGGATGTGGTGCGGGTGCGCGGACGCATCCTGGTGGTGGGCGATGAGGAGTATGGCGATGAGGCCAACCGCTTCCATCATCATGCTCCCTAGCCGCGGAGCCTGTACCCCCCGATCGATGCCACCTGGCCCGCTGGCAACCACCGTGGGATTTGTCGCTCGCAGGGATAGCCACCCTGCCATGTTCAAGGGGTTCGCAGGATATCGCGATGGGAGGAGAGTTGATGGGTTTCTGGCACGTGCTATGGCCAACGGGACTGTTTTCAAACGCCGCCGTGGTGACCGCGTTTCGAATAGGAAGCGCGGTGGCCGTGGTCAACGCGGTGGTAGGCGTCTTCGTCGTCATTCGCGGTCAAGCATTTTCCGGTCATGCCCTAGGTGATGTAGGAGCCACTGGGGCAGCCGGGGCCTACTTGGCGGGCATCACCGCGCTGTGGGGATTTCTGGCTGCAGGATTTAGTTCGGGGATGGCCATAGAAAGTTTAGGCCATCGCGTGCGTGAGCGGGATGTCGCTACCGGAGTGGTGTTAGCGTTCATGCTCGGCTTGAGCGCCCTCTTTCTCTACTTAATCTCTGCCCTAACCGAGACGTCTGGGGCCCCGATTGCCATTTTGTTCGGATCCCTGTTTACTGTGGCACCGGGGATGACGGGATATGTCTTAGGACTTAGCCTCAGCGCATTGCTTCTCCTGGGCATCATTTTCCGCCCTTTGCTGTTTAGCTCGGTGACACCGGACGTGGCGCGCGTGCGGGGCGTGTCGCCCCGCCTGGTGGGACTCTTGTTCATGGTTAGCTTAGTGGTTGCTGTCGAAGAATCGGCCTTGGTGGTAGGGGCTTTACTTAGTACGGCCCTTTTGATTGGCCCGGCGGCCATCGCCACCAAATTGAGCCGCCAACCTCTAACCAGCATGGCTCTAGCCATGGCTATTGGCGTTTTTACCACCTGGCTAGGCATCATTTTGGCCTATGATAGTTTTCTTTGGCCTCCCTTAAACCGCGGTTGGCCCATCAGCTTTTTCATTACCAGCTTGATGCTTTTGAGCTATCTGACCGTTCAAATCGCGAGTGGCCGCCAGCGACGGTCGAACGCCGCGACCGCCTTAACAGATTTCGGCAATCTGAGCACAGAGCGGGAGGCGTGGTGGTAGTGTGGCATCTACTTTGGCCTTCTGGCTTATTGAGTTTCAGTTTTATGCAAAATGCTTGGATGGCGGGGAGTGCCGTCGCGGTCGTGTCGGCCGTCGTGGGTTTCTTTGTCGTCCTGCGCGGGGCCTCGTTTGTGGCCCACGCGGTGCCCCGAGGCAGCTTTGCCGGCGCCGCTGGCGCGGTACTCATGGGTCAAAGTAGTTTGTTGGGCCTCGGCCTATTTGCCCTGCTCAGCAGCCTTGGCATCGCTCTTTTGGGGCGTCGCCGCCGGGGAGCAGTGGCTACCGCCTTGGTTCTGGTAGCTGCTCTGGGCTTGGGAGATCTATTCCTCTCGATTGGCAATGTCTACGCTCCCGAGGTGTTTGCCCTGCTCTTTGGTCAGGTCGTCGGTATCAGCCGTGCCGATGTTTATTTTGTCGGCTCGCTGGCGTTGGCCGTGGTCTTGGTGGTGGCCTGGCTTTACCGTCCCCTCTTGATGCATTCGGTCAGCGCGGAGGTCGCCGAAGTGCGGGGACTGCGCCCGGTCCTACTCGATGGCATCTTCTTGCTGTTAGTGGCCGCGGCTGCCACCGCCACCGTGCCTGTGGTGGGGGCCCTCTTAGCCTTCAGCCTCATGGTGGGGCCAGCGGCGGCTGCCAGTCTCCTAGCCAAACGTCCATCGACCGCGGTATTTCTGTCAATCGCCCTCGCCCTGGTCAGCGTCTGGATCTCCCTTTGGCTGGCGTATATCACTTCATGGCCGATCGGTTTCTATGTGAGTGCTTGGTCCCTTGTGGCCTATCTTGCCGTCCGCCTAGGGCAGGCCAGCCGACGGGGCCGAACGACGCTTGCACAATCAGACGGAGCCTTAAAAACCACCACTAGGGGGAATTTTTCGGGATAGATTTTCCCCCGTCGCTTTTTCGGTAAAATAGGCACAGACGGTAACCAAGGTAATAACAAGGAGCGATGGGGAATTTGAGGACGCATCGAATCGGAATCTTGAGTGGGGACTATATTGGTCCAGAAATTATTGCTGAAGCCGTTAAAGTCAATGAGGTGGTAGCTGAGAAATTTGGTCATCGCTGCGATCTAGAGTACCTCGAGGCTAGTGGCCAAGCCTACGACAAATATGGGGAACATTTGCCCAAACATACCTTGGATCGGGCATCGCAGTGCGACGCCTTGCTCAAAGGACCGTTTGGCGGGCCGCCCGAAGAGTTGAACCATCCCAAGTGGGCTAATGTGGAAAAGGGAGCCATATTGCCCTTAAGAAAGCATTTTAATTTATATACGAATTTGCGTGAAACACGGGTTCTTCCAGCCCTCGAAGATCTGTCGCCGATCAAGGCGGATATCGTCCGAGGCGTCAATCTGTTGATTGTCAGGGAGTTGACGTCAGGCATTTATTTTGGTCCCAAAACGTCGAGGGTGATTAACGGGGAACGGGAAAGTTCAGATCTCGAGGTGTACCGTGAGTCGGAGATTCGCCGTATTGCCCTCAAAGCGTTTGCCTATGCCAAAACGCGACGAAATAAAGTGACCCTGGTGGCCAAATCCAACGTGCTGACCAGCAGCGTGCTTTGGCGGGAGGTCACCCTGGAGGTCGCAGCCGAGCATCCTGAGGTCGAGTTTGATTATCTCCACGTCGATAACGCTGCCATGCAGTTGGTGCTTAATCCGCGGCAGTTCGACGTGATCCTAACCAACAATATGTTTGGAGACATTTTATCGGATGAAGCGTCCGTGCTGTCCGGTTCGATTGGACTTTTTCCCTCGGCAAGTTTAGGAGATTTGCCGTTTGGACTCTACGAACCCATCCATGGGTCCGCTCCTTCCATCGCCGGAAAAAACCTCGCCAACCCGATTAGTGCCATTTTGAGCGTGGCCCTAATGTGGCGGTATTCGTTTGATTCCGATGAGGCGGCTCGGGCGATCGAAGAGGCCGTGTCGGCGGTACTGACCAAGGGCTACCGAACGCTGGATTTGGCCGGTGCGGGCGATCAGGATCGGCCTACGGTCGGTACGAAAGAGATGGGAGACTTAATTGTGAACGCCTTGCGAGAAGAAAAATGAGCTCGGGCTATCTGGATTGCCATGGTAAACGGCTTGATTCGTATTCCTGGTGATTTTTCGTTCGAACCTTTGACAAATGCGTGCCAGCGTAGGCTCCGCTCCCCCGGGATAATCTGGGGCTTACGCTGGAAAAAATGGCCTAAGGAGTCTTAAAATATTAATATCCGAACAAACGTTTTTCTGAACAAGGGCTGACCGCTGTGATACGCTCCGCTGGGAAACTCTGAGAAACGGAGGAGCATATCATGTCAACTTTTGTGTGGAACGA
>JAJZZI010000126.1 GCA_021797635.1 Bacillota bacterium
TGGAAGATAGGGCATGGGCGCTGTGGCACCAGCACTTTCCGGATGATTTCAGGCAGTTGCAACGGTCGCGCCGTCGTCTAGTGTTCGACGAATTTTTGGCGATTTCGCTTGCCGTCCATTGGTTGTCGGGACAGCAGCACACGGGACTCCAAGAGAAGCCCAATGGACCCTTGGCACAAAAATTTTTGAGAAATCTCCCGTTTGAACTAACTTCTGATCAAGAAAAGGCCTGGGATGAAATTTCTCAAGACCTGGCCCAATCCCGTGCTATGTCGCGACTGCTGCAGGGCGATGTCGGCACGGGAAAGACCGTCATGGCAGTCCTGTCGTTATTAGCGGCGGTCGATGCCGGCCACCAAGCTGCCTTCATGGCTCCCACCGAGCTCTTGGCTGAGCAGCACTATCAGATCCTGGCACGCTATTTGGAACCGCTCGGCGTCCGCACTGGCCTTTTCCTGGCACCATCGAAAGACCGCCAGCGCCTTCGCCAAGCGCTCGCGGATCATCAACTGAACGTCGCCGTAGGCACACAGGCGCTGCTTTCGGATGACATCGTGTTTGAGGACTTGGGCGTCGTGGTTATCGACGAGCAGCACCGTTTTGGCGTGCGCCAGCGGGCGAAGCTGGCTGATAAGGCAAAAAGACCCGATATGCTGGTCATGACGGCGACACCGATCCCGCGTACGATGGCCTTGACCGTGTTTGGGGATCTCGAAATCTCTCGAATTGAGGGATTTCCGCCTGGGCGCCAGCCCATCGCCACCATTCACTTGCCTTACCGCGAGCGCAGGAGGGCTTATGCCGAAGTGCTTTCCGCCGTTAAGCAAAACGCTCGCGCCTACGTCGTTTGCGCTGTGGTCCACGAGAATCGCGACCTCGATCTCTACGGTGCGGTGGAACTGGCGCAGGGGATGGAGAGCGTGCCCGGATGGCGGGTGGGATTGATTCACGGACAACTCGCCAGTGAGGATAAGACACGGGTGATGAACGCATTCCGTCAAGGCGCAATTAACGTTTTGGTCGCGACGAGTATCATAGAAGTGGGAATGGACGTGCCGGAAGCGACGGTCATGGTGATTGAGAATGCGGAACGGTTTGGCATTGCTCAACTGCATCAGTTGCGTGGGCGGATCGGTCGAGGGAATCAAAGCTCTACCTGCTTTTTACTCTCGGACGTCGAGTCCAAAGAGGGCCAAGCGCGCCTTCAAGCCTTGGTCGATCATCAAAGCGGGCTGGACCTGGCAGAAATCGACCTTGGCTTGCGTGGTCCAGGCGAGATGCTTGGCCTACGTCAGCACGGCAGTAGCGCCTTTCGTTTAGCCGATCCCTTCGGCGATCTGACTATCCTGGAGGAGGCGCGGCAAGCGGCCCGGGAGGTGTTTTTTAAGGATCCTCGGCTTACCCTTGCGAAACACGATCGGTTAAAGCAGTGGATGCTAGCCCAACTAACGGAAAGTGTCAGTCAGCCCATGATGAATTAGCCGATGGGCGGCGAGTAAAGATGGGGGAATCGCGATGTTTAGCTGCACCATCGACGACCAACTCGCCCTGGTTTTGCTGCAAGCAGCCGATGCCGAGGCGCTTTATGCCGTCCTTACGGCATCACGAACGCATTTGCAGCCGTGGATCGGGTGGGTCGAGGCCGAGAGCGCAGACGATTATCGAGTCTTTTTGCAGCGAAACCTCAACAATTTTGCTGCCGGCCTCGGGTTTTATGCGGGAATTCAGTGTCACGGCGCATGGGCGGGAGCCATAGGTCTGGAGATTGACGAATGGAATCGAGTGGGCAGCGTAGGCTATTGGCTAAGCGAGCCGTTCCAAGGTCGGGGGATCATGACGCGCAGCTTGGCCAAAGTTTTGCATCTTGCCTTTGTCGAGTACGGTGTAAACCGGGTAGAAATGCGCACGGCTTCGGGCAACGTGAGGAGTTGCGGCCTGGCAGAACGGCTGGGATTTCAAAAAGAGGGCGATCTGCGCCAGGGACAATGGCTCAACGGTCATTTTGTCGACGTCGCGTGTTACGGCCTATTGGCTAATGAATGGCTTGAAAGGGGCTAACATCTCCTGCTTGGACCGGATCATCATGAACGGCCTAAGAGTCCGAGACTCGCCGAAAACGGTTAGCGGAGCGGGGTGGAGATGGCTAGACGCGGTCATGCGGCCTTTCGAACGGTTGGTAGAAGGCAGAGATTTTTGGTGCGGGCCACCAGGACAACCTGAAAAGAGGAGCTCTAACGTGCGGGTCGGGCTTGAACCGAGTGATGGGGAAGGGTACCCTGTCCAAAGGAGGTGGTAGACGGATGCCGCTAGGTTCAACCGATGGCACGCACGGATGGCGACGCGCGTGGATTTTGATTGGGGTTTTGATTTTGATCGTCATCATGTTGGCTATTGCCTTGGATTTGTCAAAGACCCGCCTTCATCTCAGCCCTAACTACCTTCATTTGATCAAGGCGTTAATCATTTTGGTGGTGGGTGGGCTGATTTCGTTTGTGTTGGAGCGATATCTGTTTACCATGGCCCATCGTAGCGAGGGGCGCCGATCTTCTTTGCGATTTTTTGCCCGCTTGCTCCTCTTCGTGGTGGTGGCCTTGGCGGTGTTGGCCGCTTTTGGGGTGGGCTTGTCTTCCGTCGTGTTTGGCGGTGCCTTCTTCACCGTCATCGTGGGTTTAGCTGGCCAAACCATGTTTGGCAATTTGATTGCCGGCATCGGATTGGTGATCTTTCGGCCCTTTGATGTCGGGGAAAGGATTAGTTTTGTTGCCTGGCAATATCCTATGCTAATGCCTTCGTATCCGCATGATGCGCTGAAGCCGGGCTATAACGGGGTGATTACCGATATTAACCTGATGTATACAACGGTTCGCGGCACCAATGGTCCGCCCATGGTGGTGCCAAACGGAATTCTCATCCAAGCCTTGATTGAGAATCATTCCCGCTCCCGCAGTCGGCGCTTGCGTTTTCGATTTGATGTGCCCCTGGCCGTGCCCTCGCGTCCGGTGCTTGACGTTTTACATGAGATCCTCGGGCGTACGGGCTATGCAGGCGGTGCCTATGTGATTGACCTCGGACCTACCACCTATTCTGTGGTAGTCGACTGTGAATATGTGAGTGACGGTCAACCCGAGGATGCCTTGAAGAGCGATATCTTTGGTCAACTCCTCCCCAAAATGGTGGAACTGCAGGCGCAGATTTCGAATTAGAAGGGAGCCTGCGGTTCTAACTCGGATGGCATTTTCGCGTGTAAACAGCGAAAGCCAAGGCGGATAGCTAAAAGACCAAGCCATAGGCAGGCGGCCAAGCCGGCTAAGCACCACAGCACCCCGTGGATGGCAAGATGGTCCATGGCGTAGCCAATAAAGGCAGGGAAGACGGCCCCTCCGGCGCCAGCCAGGGCCGTGACCAGACTAGTGATGGTGCGGGTCATGCCGGGAAAGGTGTGATTGGCATACACCATTAGAACGGAATAAATGGCGGCCATGGCCAAGCCTAATCCGAAGATGAGGGCGAAGCCTGCACCTTGGTGACGAACAGCGGTGAAGGCCAATAACACCAAAAGCGCCAGCGACACGCTAATCCAAAGATATTGGTCATATCGCAGGTGCCGCGCGGCCCAACCGATGGCGAGACGGCCCAGCACCATCGCTATCCAAAAGACGCTGGAACTTAATACCGCCACGTCGTTGGCGGTATGAAGACCCGTGGCAAAGATGGCGGGCATGAAGCTGTTGACACTGCCTTCTAGGCCGACGTAAATGAAGGTCATGAAGAGGAAAATGGCTAACATGGCGATCTTGGCCAATCTTCCCGGAAAGACCGGCGGGGGGGTCATGTCAGCGTCGCGATGATGCGAGGCCACGACGGGGTCCTTAGGGACTTCAATGGCCTGCCAAAAGAGCGCCAAGGCCAGGCTTAGACCGGAAATGAGCAGAAAGCTGAATCGCCAGTGGCCTAAGGCAATAAGGGCGCTCGCACAGGCGGGAAGAAGGAGGGCACCCAGACCAAAAGAGACCTCGAGCCGACTCATGTAGATGGCCCGTTGTTCTACAAGCAACTCCAAGACCACGGTCGCTACGACCGTCTCTAGGGCAGAGGCGCCGATGCCATTAAAGATTACCAAGAGATAGACCAAAGCCATCGGCGGTAGCAAGAATAGCGCCACTTGGGCGAGGCTAACGCATAGGGCAGCTGCCGAGAGGATGTGACGAAGATGATACCGGGTCATGGCATGATAGACAAGCGGCACGCCAATCAGAAAGCCGATGGCCTGGGTAAATACTACGCGTCCGCCAACGGCATAAGAGGTGTGGTAGTAGCGAAGAAATTCCGGCATGATGGCGCCCAAAATGACGGCCGTGGTCCCTGATAGGGCATACATGCCATATGCTGCCCAAGCGAATCGACGCAATATCGTGGCCCCCTTGGGGTATCATCGCACATTTACGGAGGTGCGGCGAGCGGCCTCATGATAAACTTAAGCCAGAAGTGCTAAAGGAGGGTAAGTATGTTTGGTCAAAACCAACAAGTCACGGGAATGGAAGAGATACAGCGGGAGTTGCATCAGAAAAAGGAAGGCCAAGCCGCGACCAGCAATCTCAGCGCCATGGACTTTTGGCTGATTACGGATGCGGGTTATGAGGCACTAGGATTTGTCTTGGGAAACTCCGTGATGAGTATGGGCGTATCAGGAGGGATTGCGACCGCCTTTAAGGGCCTGCAACGCGGTGAACTGACTCAATTGACCCAGCTCATGTACGCGGCTCGGGAGCTCTCCTTGCAACGTATGAAAGCAGAGGCCGACGAGCTCGGCGCAGATGCCGTCGTGAACGTCCAGATAGAAATTATTCATCGCTCGGAAGAGATTATGGAAGTCGTCGCTACGGGGACGGCCGTCAAGCGCGTGGGCGCTCCCTCTGGCCGTCCGCTTACCTTGCAAGTCAAACAGTAAGACGGCCCTGCGCCGAAGCGAAGGAGTCGATCGACCTTGCGGATTTTCATGGTTGGGGCAGGCGGTATCGTACGCAAGATGTACCTCCCTCTACTTAGCAGTTGGCCTGGGATCGAAGTGGTTGGCCTCACTTCGCGCCGGCGTGAGTCGTATGAACCTTTGGCCAGGGCGTTTCGCCTGCCGGCCGTAGCAGACGTCGACGCCGGGCTTAGATTAAAGCCCGACGTCGTTTTTATCCACAGTAGCACCGATACCCACAGCGAGTTGGTCGTGAAGGCGATGAAAGCGGGTATGGCCGTCTTTGTTGACAAACCGCTCGCGTACCATTTGCAAGAGGCCGAACGCGTGATCGAGGTGGCAGCCAGCACCGGCAGGGCGCTTCTTGTGGGATTTAATCGACGTTTTGCCCCATTTTACGTGAAGGCGAAAGCCGCTATCGCTCAACCGAGCCTCATCGTGGTGGAAAAACACCGCCGTGATCAGTGGTTTGGTGATCCTCGTGAAAGTCTGTTCGACGATTTCATCCATCCTTTGGACACGCTCTTAGGTCTTAGCGGTTCCATAGCGCATGCGGAAATGATTGTTCGGGAGGGACAGACATTGATTCAGGCGGATGCCGGACCGGGACGCATGGCGCTAATGCACCGGGGCATCGCTTACGAGGGCGAGCGTTTAAGCATTGCGGGCGTCGAGGGACGCATCGAGGTAGAGGACCTGGAGCACTACCGGCATCTACGGCTTGGCCAGACCACCCAAGAGAATTTTCTGTCCTGGCAAAGCATTGCTTGGCGCCGAGGTTTTCAGACCATGATCGAGTCGGTAGAGCAGGTGATTCAGGGGCATGGACGATGGCCGATTAGTCTAGACGACCTGTTCCTAAGCCATCGAGTGGTCGAGTCGTTGGCCGAAACGGGTAGCTTTCAAGCTTAGTACAACGATAAATCAGCCTAAGTGTCTTCGTGGGGGAGTTTCGGCACCGTTCGAGAAACCCCGGGCGCCAAGATCGGGATGGCCGGGGCCGAAACGGGGATGCCCTCAGGCTCCCCGTTTCGAGGTAAACCAACGGCGGCGTACTCGGTAAATCCAGTGAGAAGAAATCCAGGGCGCCGAAGGCAGAACTCCGGTGCCCCAAAGGAAAATCAAAGCGCCGACTAGTCGCCAGGCGGCCGAGACCAAAAGCGCGAGATCCATGTGAATTTGTGAGAGCAACCATACTCCGATTTCCGGGGCAACGAATCCCACCAGGCCGAGAACCACGTTATAGGCGGCAATGTAGGTGGGCCGATGGGTCTTGGGGCTGGCATGCAAGAGCTGATTGAAGAGCAAGAGATTGATACCCGCCGTGAATACCCCGCCTTCAAAATTTGTGAAGACCAACCATGGCAAGGCACGGCTCATCACGGTGAGGGCGGGTGACGCAGCCAAGCCCATGCCGGCAATGGCTAGAGGGATAAGATTTCCCCTTTGGATCGATATCCGCCCCCACCATCGAAAGGCAATGATCTGTCCAATCTGACCGGCCACGGTGAACAGGCCAACCCACAGGCTGGTGGCGTGGGCCAGACGGATTTGGTAGATGGCATAGAGGGGCCAAGCCATTTGCCAGCCTAAGTTGAAGAACGCTGAGGCGGCGATAAAGGCTAAGAATCGTTTGGCGCTCAAGACGGACTTCCAAGCCACATCTTGGGGGAGGACGAAGGGTTGTTGGACCACAGGCTCCTGGTGGCGACTAAGCCAGTATGCCTCGCCCAAGCCTGCCAAGGTGGCTAAGACGAAGATGCTTTGATAGGGGATCAGAGCATGGACCGAGAATTGCGACAAGATAAGACCAAGGACTAAGGTGGCGATCAGGGCGACAATCGTCGTCACGACATTGCGCTGACTAAAGTAATTAGCTCTGAGCCTGGCCGGGATTAATCGGTCAATTAGGGCTTGCCAAGCTAAACCGCCAATGCCTTGCATGAAGCTCGAGGTGGAGTTGGCATAAATGGCCACCATGGCCGCATTCGCCCCGAAAAGAGGGGCCAAGCTCAGGCACGCATAGGTGACTCGTGAGAGCACGGTGGCCGCGACGGACAACTTCTTATACTGGGTTAGACGAGTTAAAATGATGGCCCCGACGACAATGGCGACGGCGCCTAAGAGTGCGGGCAGGGCGTTGGCCAGCGCGATCGCTTGATTGCTGGCATGGAGGCCATCGATGAGATAAAGGGGAAGATAGGTGCCCACGATGCCCATGGCCACCACCGCAAAGGAGCCATTTAAGATGGAATAGCGGGCGTTTTGCCGAACTCGACCCTGGGATCTGGTAGCCATCAATCACCTGCCTGCGAGACGTTGCCTAGAGTATTCGCCGGAGAAAGCAAGATCCCTGTTGACCAGGCACGCCAATTCATTCCCTGACAGGGAAAGATTTAAGCGATATAATGGAAACAGATGGTGGACATAAGGCCCGTGAGACAGCGACCGAGGAGTCGCTTGCCATCGATCGGTGCGAGGTCGATGGGCTCGCGCGGTTAATGGGGTCCGAGGGCCAAGTGCGCGAGTCTAGCCACCAACCAAGTGGAACGGATACATAGGGAGTAGCTGAACGGGAAGGAAGACTTAGGCGGAGCAAGGCTGGCTCTACCCCCAAAAGGAGGCCTACGAACGACGATGATGGAAGAGCGACGTTTGGGTAAGCTGGGACACAGAAGCACGGTGGCAATCTTTGGAGCGTGTGCACTGGCGGAAGTGAGCCAAGATCAGGCGGATGAAACGATTGAACTGGTGCTCAAGTATGATATCAATCACTTTGATGTTGCTCGAAGTTACGGGGAAGCCGAAGTGCGTCTCAAGCCGTGGATGCCCAAGATCCGTTCCCAGATCTTTTTGTCTACCAAGACGGGCGTTCGCGACAGCGATGGTGCTCGAAGAGAACTGGAAGAATCCCTGAACCGGATGGGTGTGGACCACGTCGATTTGATCCAGATTCACGCGGTGACCTCGTTTGAGGAACTCGATCGCGTCACCGCGCCCGGCGGGGCATTGGAAGCCCTAATACGGGCTAAAGAGGAGGGCTTGGCGGCTGCCGTTGGCATTACCGGGCATGGCCATTTGGCCCCCTCGGTACATCGCGAGGCGCTTCGCCGTTACCCCTTCGACACCGTGCTGACTCCTTTGAACTTTGTTCTCTATGCTAATCCAGCGTACCGCCAAGCTTATGATTTGTTGGTGGAAGAGGTGAAGCGTCAGGATGTGGGCTTGATGGTCATCAAGGCGGTGGCTCGGGGAACCTGGAACGAGGGGGAGTCCCGTCCCTATTTCACCTGGTATCGTCCGTTTGATGAGGCAACGCAGATCCGGCGAGCCGTGTCTTATGTTCTGTCCCATCCCGAAATTACGGGGTTCGCGACAGCATGTGACGTGCACCTGTTACCTAAAGTGTTGGAAGCGGCGGCGAACCCCTTGGCATGGTCTGCCCGTGAGAGCGAAACGTTATTGGCCGAGGCGGACCAATATCAGTCTCCTTTCGGACCA
The DNA here is from genome assembly GCA_021797635.1 of Bacillota bacterium. Taxonomy (GTDB): domain Bacteria; phylum Bacillota; class Sulfobacillia; order Sulfobacillales; family Sulfobacillaceae; genus JAJZZI01. Next base: position 8,468 of record JAJZZI010000126.1, read on the forward strand.
TTTGCTCCCGTCGGTTAGGGCAGGCAAGCCATGACGGGTAAAGACGCGCATCTGGCAGCCTTCGTCGGGTAGCCAGATGCGCTGATCTGCTAGCGGGGCCCTAGAACTCTTTCACCCCATTTGGGATTAAGATAGGGTAAGACTGCTCTCCTCTGGGTCTTTAAAGGGGGGAGTATGCTTGTCTGCGCAGGCATGCGAGAGGTGATGGTGGAGGGATGGTGTGAAGTTAGGAAAATCGGATCTACTTCTTTGGGTAATGGCCTTCATATCGGCCGCTACCGTGGCGAACTTGTGGTACAATCAACCACTTTTAGGAGCCATGGCAGAGACCTTTGGTCGGGCGCCCGCCGTCCTAGGTAGGGTCGCAACGCTGACCCAAGCGGGCTATGCCATAGGGCTTTTCTTCTTTGTGCCGCTGGGAGATTTGGTCGAGCGTCGACGGCTCATCGTGCTTCTCACGGTGGCCGTGGGTCTTGCTTTAATTCTACAAAGCTCGGCACCGTCCCTGATCTGGCTGGAAATTGCCGCCGGTCTTGTTGGATTGACTACGCCCATCCCCCAAATCATCTTACCGCTGGTGGCCGACTTGTCGGATCCTGCGGGCCGTGGACGCGCGGTGGGCGTCGTGATGGGGGGGCTCCTAATTGGGATCTTGGCTGCGCGTACCATTGCGGGATTTGTGGCCAGCTGGCTAGGATGGCGAATGGTCTTTCGCGGGGCGGCCCTGCTCATGCTGATCGTGGCCCTTTTGGTGCGAAGATTCTTTCCCATCAGCCACCCGCACCCGACAAACCTACGTTACCGCCAAATTTTAGGTAGCCTTTGGCCACTCTTTCGAACTCAACCAGAACTTGCCTCCGCCGCGATGACCGGAGCAGCGCTATTTGCGACCTTCAGCGGGTTTTGGACCGCGCTGACGTTTTTGCTGCGTAAGGCCCCCTTTCACTACAGCCCTGAAGTCATTGGCCTATTTGGCCTGGTAGGGATCGGAGGAGCCAGTGTGGCGCCTCTGGCGGGCAGACTTGCGGACTCGGGCGATCCCCGCCGCACGGTAACGATGGCCTTATTCGGTTCAGCAATATCCATGGCCTGGCTTCTTTTGGCCCCTCGAACGGTGTGGGCTATCATCATCGGCATCGTATTACTCGACGTCGCGACGCAGTCGGGGCAGATTTCGAATCAATCCAGGATTTATTCCTTGAGCCATACGGCTCGTTCGCGCCTGAATACGGTCTATATGGTCTCATATTTTGTTGGTGGCGCGATGGGATCGGGCGTGGCCAGCATGGCCTGGGGATTTCTGGGTTGGCCGGGGGTGACGGCAGCGGGCATGGGGTTTTTGGCACTCGGAGGCTTGGCCCATCACTGGGGATACGTGAAGTCTAAGCCTCCGAGTGCGTCTCAAACGGGGCAAGGTTAAATCAGATAGCGAGCGAAAGCTGCTTCCACTAAGGGCCGTAGTCGGTGAGCCACCGTTTCGGGCAGCATGTCGCCCACGAACGCTCCCATGGCGAGCTCAGAACCGGCTAGATATTTGATCTTGTCCCGCCCTCGCTCAATGGGCAGGAAGTCGAAACGCAGATGATATTGTTCGCGGCCAAAGTGATGGGCGGGAGCTTGATAGAGTGCTAAGACTAAGGCCGTACGATGACCGAAGTAAGCGTCATAGGCCTGGTAGACCGTCTGAATGATGGCCATGGCCTCTTTGGCGGATGATTCCGGTATGGGAATCATGTCACAGTGGTGCTTAAGCGGGTAAAGCGTCAATTGAAAAGGCATGCGCGCCGCCCAAGGGGCGATTAGTTGCCAGTCAGGAGTACTCAAGAGCGTGCGCGCTCCCAGATCCGGGCCATCGCCCAGGCAGAGGGCGCAGTGGGAGTTTGACCCGCGGATGGTTTCGCTGACCATGCGTGGCGGCAAAAAGGGATAGGCATAGATTTGGCCATGGGGATGGGCAATGCTGGCGCCTACTTTTTTGCCGCGATTTTCAAAGACAAATACCTGAGCAACATCTGCACGGCGATTTAAGCACTGTGTGCGATCGCACCATGCATCCCAGATGGCTTGTGCGTGGCTCAGGGGCAGTGTCGCCAGATCAGCCCAATGATCGGCCGCATATACGACAATTTCGCTGTGGCCAGGGGCGTCAAACGCGGGGAAGCGATTATCGAACACGGCGACCTCAAAGGGTTCAGTGCCTACCTCAGTCCCGGGTCCCGGGCAAAAGGGACAGGGAGTCGCGTTGCCGGCAGAGACGGTTAGCGGTCGGATTTGCCGGTCGCCGGAGAGACTAATCCATGCGCCCGTCAATGGATCTTGGCGGATCTCAGGCATGATCGCCATCCTCCTCCTGACTCGCTTGCCAGGCATCGCTGACCACGGCCTCGATGTTGGAGTGTCGAGGCTCCCACTTGAGCAGGAGCTTGGCCTGATCAATGTCGGCGACTAGACGAGGCGGATCGCCGGCTCGCCGATCGGTTAACTGCGGCGGAACGGCATTGCCGCTGATTCGAGAAAACGTGTGGATAAGTTCCAACACGGAGGTGCCTTTGCCCGATCCGAGATTAATCGGCATCGGAGTTCCGCCGGTTGCCAGGTATCCGGCTGCACGGAGGTGCGCATCAACCAGATCGGCCACGTGAATATAGTCGCGAATGGCACTGCCATCCGGCGTGTCGTAGTCATGGCCATAGACCACGGGTTGCCTTCCCTGTCGGATAGCCGTGGCCATTAAGGGAAGGACATGCGTTTCTGGCTGATGGCGTTCTCGCACCGTACCAAGATGCCCGGCCGCATTGAAGTATCGCAAGGCAACGTAGGGCATTTGGTAGGCGCGATAGTAATCGTCAAGGATTTGCTCGAACTGTCGCTTGGTCGTTCCGTACGGTGAGAGAGGCTCCTTCTTAGCGGTCTCTGGGATGGGCACCGTTTCCGGGTTGCCGTAAACGCCCGCCGAAGAGGAGAACACGAGCGGAATGGGGGTGCCAAGGCGCAAGTGATCAAGCATATGAATCGCTTCGCTGACGTTTTGCTGATAGTACCGGGCCGGGTCGGACACCGATTCGGCTACGGAAATAAGGCCGGCACAGTGATAGACAACCTCTATCTGATAGCGTGCGCGAATAAACTCCCAGACCTCGAGGTCGCCCACGGAGCCACGGACCACATCGATCTTGGGCACCTGGCTAGGAATCTCTCTTACGTCAACCACGACCACCGTCTTCCCTTCCGCCCGAAGGCGGTAGGCGAGCGACTGCCCGATATACCCTAGTCCCCCGGTAATAATCGAAGCGGTGGGCAAAGCGGGTGCGGTGCTTGGCCGTCGATAGTAATGAATCGTACGCCCGTCGGGCATGGATCGTGATGTATGCGTGGTCTTGTCGCTTTCTACGGACATGCGGGCCATCGCTCCTTCAATCTCTTTTCACTTCTTGACTCATGGTATCAGACAATGGGCATCGACTCTGAAAACGGGCCCATTCTTTATCGGCAATATGATAGGCATGGTCGGAATCGGGGAACGTTCCGTTCAACACGGCCTCGCGGTATTGCTCCAGGCCTTGACCAAGGACTTGGCGGCCTTGGGCGAAGGGCGTGACAAACTTCGGTGTTCGTTCAGACAAACCGAGACAGTCATGAAAGACGAGGACCTGGCCATCTGTGGCTTGGCCCGCGCCAATGCCGATACTAGGCACGGCGATCCGTTCGGTAATCAGCTCGGCGACGCGGTCGGGAATGCCTTCGAGCACCAACGCCGTAATCCCTGCCTGAACCAGGCTTTGCGCGTCGTCCAAGATTTGAACAATGGCTTCTTCGGTTTTGGCTTGGACCCGGTAGCCGCCCATAATATGTACGCTCTGAGGAGTAAGACCCAGATGTCCCACGACCGGGATCCCTTCGCTGACTAGTCGTTGGACACACTCAGCCACACGACGACCCCCTTCCAACTTGACCGCGTCTGCTGACGCTTCTTGCATCAGTCGGCCGGCATTGGTGAGCGCGATCTCTGGGGAGCGGTAGGTCAGAAAGGGAAGATCGACGACCATCACCGTTTGAGGTGCGCCCCGGCGCACGACCCGGGCGTGGTAAACCATGTCATCCGTCGTCACCGCGAGGGTATTGCTATAGCCAAGCATCGTCATGCCCAACGAGTCGCCCACCAGGATAGCATCCATGGAAGCGGCCTCAGCCAGTTGCGCTTGGATGAAATCGTAGGCGGTCAGCCAGACTTGTGGACGTTGTGCCTTGAGCATCCCCAAGTCCTGAGCAGTCTTAGGTCGTACCACGATGTTTATCCCCTCCCAAAAGTGGTGCAAGGCTTTTAAGGCCTGCCCGATTAGCCATATGCCTGGGATTCATGTGACGCGTATCAGGCATTTTGCATCTTCATGACTTATGATATAACTCAATGACAGTTTGCACATCTTTAGCAACACACCATGGGTCAAAGGAGATTGAGATGAGCTATAAAACGGTACCGCACCGATGGATGGAGACCCTGGCCGACGACCCGGTACGTGTTGTGGGAGGGTGCGGCTTGCCAAACGATGGCCCAAAAGTACTGGTCGATTCGCCGACTCCTTGGTCCCAGAGAATTTCTGCTTGGTTAGAGGGACTGGTGTTGACCGTGGGCGGGGACGCGGGAACCGCCTATCATCCAGCGACGAAGCCTCCCTCCAGTTGTCCGAGGTTGCCTTCGCCAGATGACTTGGCCGTGATCGTCATGTCACGCCCGGGAGAAGGCTACGCCTACTCGCATCGGGCCGTGTTTAGTGCTGGCCAGGCCATGCAGGCCTTTGGCATCACACGGGTCGTCGATGCTCCGGATGCGATTTCTTGGTGGAATGAATGGCCATGGACGGAGGGCTCAGAGCAACGATGGACACCAAAGCCTAGCCCAATTGCGGGATGCCTCGCCTTTGGGCAGGGGGATCGGCTGGTGTACTGGCATCCTAGCGTCTTAGGACCGATGATGATGGAAGATGGCCAAGGTGCTCGCCACTGGGCGCCAGAGTTAACTGGGTCGACCGAGGGCAGCTTCGCCATCCGAGGCGAGGCGGTGCCAGAAGGACGCTGGACGGGCAAGGAAGTCGTTCCGGTAACCTTTCCTGGGGGGTGGTGGTTTGCCAATCCCCCCGTCTAGCCCGAACCAGCCCGAAGCTCCCCCATAATCCGGTGTCACCCAGGCAAGTCGACTCGTATGATGCCGTAACGAAGGGATCGTCCCTAAAGGAGTGGATTTTAGATTGCCTAAAAAGTTGAGGGTGGCAGTGCTCTTTGGTGGAAAATCTGAGGAGCATCAGGTCTCGATGATGTCTGCCAAGGCCGTATTGGAAGCCCTATCGTCCGGGCCGTATGAATTAATACCAGTGGCGATTAGCCGAGAAGGAAAGTGGAATGCCGGTCGGCCCGCACTCGATATGATGCGCCGCGCCATCGGCAGCGCTCCGGAGGCCTTGTCCCTGGGGTTAACCTCCAAGGAAGGCGAAAAAGGGCTCCTTCAGCTTTTTCAAGCCCAAGCTGGGAGCCCATTCGCTGATGTGGTGATCCCCATGTTGCACGGCCCGTTCGGAGAAGACGGAAGTGTCCAAGGGTTGTTGGAACTAGCGGGTATTGCCTACGTCGGCTCTGGCGTGCTAGGATCAGCCCTTGGTATGGATAAGGTGGCAATGAAGACGATGCTCGGTGCTCACGGCATCGCCCAGGTGGGCTATCATGGGTTTTCTCGTGGGCAGTGGCGAACGGATCGTCAAGCGGTATTGACGGAGATAGAGCGAAAATTGCCCTATCCCATTTTCGTTAAACCGGCCAACCTAGGGTCTAGTGTGGGAGTATCCAAGGCAGGGAACCGTGAGCGACTAGAAGCGGCCATTGATTTAGCCCAACACTATGATCGACGGCTCATTGCGGAAGAGGGCGTTGATGCCCGTGAATTTGAAGTGGGGATCTTAGGTTCGCAGGCGGCGGAGGCTTCAGTGGTCGGAGAAGTGCAAGTGCAAGGCCATGATTTTTATGATTATGACGCTAAGTATGGGGATCAGGGGACGGTCATGACCATACCCGCCAATATTCCCGGTGAGGTATCTGAGTCCATGCGTGCCATGGCGATTCGGGCATTTCATGCCTTGGACCTCGCAGGGCTGGCGCGAGTCGACTTCTTTTGGGAGCGGCAAACCGGAAGAATTTTGTTGAATGAGGTCAATACTTTGCCCGGGTTTACTCCTTACAGCATGTATCCGGTACTATGGCAAGCATCTGGCGTTTCCTACGCGAGCCTCTTAGATCGACTCATGATCTTGGCCCTTAACCGTGATTAAGCCCTCCCCCATCCATGGCTCGATCGTCGTCGCGGCATCGATTAATTTCGGTATGGTAAAAAACGGGGATAGGGCATATGCGCCTAGGCTTTAAAAATGGCTTAGCCATCAAAGGTGATCACGACCAGCGGAATCCAACGAGGCGTCGTGTTTACGACGCTGGTTCAAGCTGACACAGAGACAGCGAAGGGAGGGATGCGCTCCGATGGCCGCCGAGGGCGATTGCGTAATGACTGACACGACCTTGCAGCAGCTGATCCAACGATTTGTGCCCGCTTCAGATTTATATTATTTTGAGGATAGCCAAACCCTGAGTGCCCTTCTTCAGGCAGGCGTTGCCGTATACACTCGGCAAGAATTTTCTGCGAGCTATCCGTGCTTTTCCTTAGACTATGGAGACGTTTATCACGTGGGTAGGCTGTCGCTTGCCGATTCCGCATGGCGGACACTTCTTCCTGCCCACCAGTTGAGTGTCTTGAGTCCTACGCTCTTGGAGAAGTTGCTAGCGTATCAAGTTAGGTGTGGACGCGGGCACGTTTATGACGCGGACTGGTTTTTGGAGGGGGAACGCCCCGTCAACACCACCGTCACCGTAGATGGACGGTGGTTTTACCTTCTTACCGCGGCGGACTGGGCGCAATATAGCATGGATGTCCGCAAAGAATGGGTATTGAAGTGGCTTAGCAATCGGCATCAGTACGACCGATCCACGGTCTTAGATCTCGAACCCGCCCACGAGCGTGTGCCTTATGCCCTGATCACCGAATATGCCGGAACGTTTGCCGCTGAGAGTGGTCCGAATTGCTTTGCTGCCACGATAGCCATGGTGGTTGGAGGAAGTGGGCCCCACCATTATCCCCAAAGTCGTTGTCTGATGGCTCAGTGGCTCCATCCCGAGCCGTTTTTCCGTCTGCTTCGGGCGCAAGGGTATGTGAAAGTGACCGAGTTACGCAAGATAAGCGAAGGGTCAGCGGTCATCCCCTCGGACGTCTTGGTGTGGTACACCCGGGATGCGGGGGTGGTCCATGCAGCCTTCGCTGTCACGCATGTATTGGTGTTTCAGAAAAACGCGCAAGGCTGGGATCATCCGTGGCAGGTTTTGAGCCTGGCCGACGTGTGGTATAACGAATGCTTGCCTTCAGGAGGGCATATCGATCTTTATCGACGAGTGTGACGATAAAACGGTCACGGTGCCCGATGTTCGGTGAGGCCCGGTTGGGCTCGTTCGTGCCACAGCATCTGCCCTCAACCATTGTGGTAGCTCATGGTAAGTAGTTCTACGGGTGGGATTTTCGCGTGCCGATTCCAATGGGCGGGGATGGAAGCGGAGCCTATCGAATTCAGATCTCCTATTCCAATCTTGGTTGAACTGGGGAATTTGCGAATGATGGCGGTTTGGACTAACGAGGGAACAATTCTAACCTCACGTGGTATCGTACATAGCCGCAAAAAAGCAGCAGAGCGTATAATGCTGCTCTGCTGCTTGATTTGATGGCCTACTCCGTCTGAGCAAGCTTGGATTGGACGAATTGGTAGGCCTTCGCATAGTCTAGATAGGCTCGTGCGTAGGCTCCCTTGCCGAGTTCCGTGTTAGCCGTTTGCCATTCGCCTTGGGCTTGTGTGACCGATAGCCCTGCTTTCTGGGCGGCGACGATAATGGCAGCATCGAGTTGTTGGACCGTGTTTAACCGACCCCCGTCCGCGTTGGGCAGGGCCATGGTCACGATCAGCGTCCCCTTCGACAGGATTTGCTCCAGTTGTAGGTTATGAGCGCTGGTCAGTTGACCTTCCATGGTTTTGGCGTCTTGAGCCAAGTTAACGGTCAGAACATCTAACTTATGTCGGTTGGTCACAATGCCCGCGTTGGCCGTGTTGACACTTTGTTGCAATACGCCCAGAGCAGACATTTCCTTGGTGAAGTCCGTCTTTAAGGCAGCCAAGATGGTGTTGACACCATTGCTCAGGTTGGTTTCGAGCGTGCTGAAGTCACTAAATACCGTCGAGAAGTCTGATTTGATGACTGCTAAGGTATTTCCGACCGACTGTGCTACGGCCGAAATTTGTCCGCTGATTGTATCGAGTTTCGTGCTCACTCTGGACACTTGCGTGCTCACACCGGAGACCTGACTGCTAACGGCATTGATGTTGGCGTAGTTGGTCGTGGTGTAAGCCATCAAATTTTTGTGATAGCAGCCTACGACCATGTCGTGCCCCAGGGCCATGCCAGACGTCAGGGTATCTAGTCCCTTGCCTAGAATTCCAAAGGTCGTTGCGACCGCTTCGAGGGCGATGCGAATGGGATCGGGGAAGGTCGTGGTGGCACCTTCGCCTAACACTTCCGCGCCTTCCACGAGTTCAGCAGGAGCCATTTGTGCGGTAGCCTTGGCGATGGAAGCGGCCAGGGCATACGAGTTGGCTTCGATGGTGAAGACATCGATATTTACGGGGGTGTCGAAGGTGTTATAGCCTAAGCCTGTTGGCACCGTGCAAGGCGTAGGAACGGTGGTCAGACTGGCCAATTGATTCGTGGCGTACACCAGGGCTGCTTCCAGGTGGCGTGTGGAACGGGTCTTGGGAATGTCGGCCAGTAACTGAGGCACTAGCTGGTGCTTTAAGCGGGCTACGGCGAGTTGATAGGACCGGGGTAGCCGGTGCGAGGCTAGCGCGGCGCGCGAACCATGACCGTAGAGTGCTACCGAGATTTCCTGACCCGTGCGCTGAAGGGCTGCATTCACCGCCAAAGTATGTTGCAGATGGGCAGATACTCCAGTAATTTGAGGGTTTTTTTGCATGTTGCGGCTAAGGTCATAGGAGCTCTGAGCAGGAAGCTGAGAGGAGAACACTTGAGCCGAGTATACGCTATAGACAACATTGGTCGTAGTAAGATGGGAAACGCCATGATTTTTCTCCAGCGAATCCAGGTGAGAGACCTGAGCATTCAGCCCGTTGGCGACCGTCGTGAGCCCAGAGAAAAAAGTAGAGAGATTGGCACGAGCCGAGCTCGAAGGCGATGGTACCGACGGTAGGTTTGAACCTTTAGGGTAATGCCCATATTGGACGGTAATGTTTCCACCATTCTTGTTTTTTCCCAGAACAGTAGGCGGAGGGGCGGCCAAGGCCGGAGCTGAAAACGCCACCGGAAGGGCGATGACGAGCAGCGACACGAGGGGCGCTAACATTCGTACAAGACGTTTCATCACGATATCTCCTTATTATGGAATAGATGGGCGTGCTTTCCACGTTCCCACCGTAAAGGATTATACGAGTTGATTCATATTTTTTCAATTCCGACTTCGGTACTTGAGGATGGGTGCAGGAGTGAAGGAACTAACTCGTTCAGGGTTTGCGAAGACAAACTTTGAGAGCAAAGCCCTTTCCCACATCTCTTTAAGACGGGATGCCTGACGGATGAGAGAAACTTTCAGGGCATGGGCTGGCGTTGGCCGGTAGAGCAACGGTCGAGGCCTCGGATGGCAGGACTGTTGGCATTGCTCGCCGAATTGGGAAATAATCGGACTTAGGGGGACTCATGATGTTGCGCCGGGATTATCCGATTTTAGAGTTTGACGCCACGCGTAAAGCCGTGATCAACGCGGTCGATCACCATCCTCGCATTGCGATTCCTGAGCATTGCGTGGTGTGTTTTTTTCAAGATGTTATCGATGGTCTGGTGGCCGAGGGGCGCACACGCCTTCTGTTCGAATTCCGCTCTGAAATGGGAGAACATCCCGTCTACGAGGTGACCCTGGGTGAAGCCAAGGTGGCGCTCATGCATCCAGGGGTAGGGGCCCCGCTGGCAGCCGCCTTTTTGGAGGAAGTCATTGCCTTGGGATGCTCGAAATTTATTGCCTGTGGCGGCGCTGGCGTCCTCGATCGGAATCGGCGGTTCGAGATGAGGGCACTTCGTATCACTACCTGGCACCCAGTCGGGAAGTGGAGGCTCATGAAGCCGGCATTCGGGCGGTGAAACGGGTTCTTGTTGCACACGAAGTGCCTTACCTCGTGGCCAAGACGTGGACAACAGATGCGTACTTTCGCGAAACGGCGAATAAGATCCAATTACGAAGGTCCGAAGGTTGCTTGACGGTGGAGATGGAATGTGCCGCATTCTTTGCCGTGGCCCAGTTCCGAGGCGTCGTGTTCGCCCAACTTCTATATGCCGGAGATGACTTGGACTCCGAAGCGTGGGATTCGCGGGGCTGGACGGAGCGAGCTTCTACCCGAGAAAAACTATTCTGGCTAGCGGTCGAGTCCTGTTTGTCGATCGCCGATTCAGAGATTGAAGATGAGCCAAGAGGCATTTAAGCGCGAACCGCTCCATCTCAACTGGAGGTCTTTGGCAGTCCTAGCTTCCTCCGCTTCGTTGCAGAGAGAACGGTGCTCTCAAGGATGATGACAGATTGGCGACGAAGCGCGCTCGTGAATGGATCCCGCAGGGCCTTGGTCAGCGCGCGCGGGAACACCAAAATCTTCATCATTATACGGCAAATACTGCGCAATGCTGAAGCGCCTCCCCAGAGCCTTGGCGTCGCGATTGTGCTTAGACTTGTCCGCCTTTGTGAGTCTCGACGATAGGCTTCTGGCGTCATGACCGTGACGGCCGCCACCCAAGAGCCCACTGCCAAAAAGCGCGGCGCTCGACGCCCACCAATCCCGGTTGCGCTCAATAGCGCGCTGAGTGCTCCGATCATAATGGTTAACGATAGGATCGACAGTCAAACTTCCGTGAAATCGGGTGCCGTATTGCAAGATTTCGTTCTCCCGGGAATGCTCGATGAGTATATTCTAAGGTTAATGTCTGGGCCTGCCATGCTCTGTACGTTTGGGAACTCGGTCAGGACTTCGGTACATCTCGGATTGTATCGGCTTTGGCGTGCGAAAGCTTGACAACGACAACTACTCGACCACAGGGTTAATGGCCTGGGTGAAAAGGGGATCGACCGTTCATGCTGAAATTTCGAGGGTTTGCTTTATCGTCTTTGGCCTTCGCTGGAGCCTTCTGCTTTTCGGCCTGTGGACTGGTAAACTCCGCCAGGAGCGTGCGGCCCGCAAACCAGCAGGTCTATGTAGCCTATGCTGGGTCGCTACAATGGTTAAACGACCGCTATTTAGGACCAGGCTTTCATAAAGCTACTGGAATTAGCTACCGCGGTCAGGGGGGTGGTTCGTATGGTATGGCTCACCTGGTGTCTAACAAGACCATTGACGCCAACGTATTTGAAAGCATCGGCACCGGACCTTTAAAGGTGTTGGGCTCGCAGGTGCATTATGCCATCGGCGTGGCTTCATCGCCGTTGGTGATTGCCTATTCGCCATCGAGTCCCTATGTCAAGACCTTAAACGCCATTAGACGGGGTCAACTGCCGCTGCGTCGACTGTTTATGCTGATGGCTCGGCCAGGATTTCATTTAGGGCGTACCAATCCCGCGACCGATCCTCAGGGGCAGGCCTTCTATATGATGATCCAAAGCGCACAGCGACGCCTGGGCTTGAAACCAGGCACGGCTAATCAAGTTCTGGGCTCGTTGGAAAATCCCCATCAAATCTTTGCCGAAGAAAGCATCTTGAGCCAACTGCAAGCGGGGCAATTGGATGCTTCCAGTGCTTTCCTTTCGGAGGCGGTGCAACGCCATTTGGACTATATCCCCCTGCCCAATGGACTCAACTTTGGTGACCCAGCGGACGCGAAGCGCTATTCTCGACTGCACCTTACGCTGGCTTCTGGAAAAATCGTACACGGCGCATTGTTGGAAGTGTATGTGGCGCCGCTGGCCCATTCCTTTGATTCATCGGCAGCCAACCGCTTCGTGGCTTATGTATTGTCCAAGGCAGGGCTCGATCAGTTTAAGGCGGAGGGATTTCGGGTGACGCGGCCCATGATCCTGGGCAGAAGGTCCGCCATGGCCCCGGCCATTCGCCAAGAACTTGGCCAGGCGCGCGGATAGGCATAAGATGAGAAGGTGGACTCGGTACATTTCCTGGTTAACGGAGAGGAGATTGGTCTAATATCCCGCCAGCGCACCTCGGTCGCCACTACGCACTTTACGGTTTTGCTCCCCTTAGCCGCATCCGTGCTGGTTGGCTTGTTGCTTTTGCCAACGGTGGCCCTTTTGGCCCATCAGCCGTGGACCCACCTCATAGGCGTTTGGCGCCAGCTCGGGATGGGACCCTTAGGGATTTCCTTGATGACCACCCTAATAGCCATGGTGATCATGACCTTAGCGGGAACACCCCTTGGCTGGTGGATTGCGCGTGGTGGGCGAGGATGGCGTGTGCTCGAATACAGTCTCTTGTTTCCTCTTCTCATGCCACCCTTGGTCGTGGGCTTAGTGCTCGCCTACCTATTGGGACCATACGGACTCTTCGGGCCGTGGTTTCACGCTTTGGGGATATCGGGCACCAACAGTGAACTGGCGGTCGTGGTGGCTGAAATCTACGAGGCTATGCCCTATTACATATTGGCCGTTATCGCCAGTGTTCGCCAAGTGCCAAGAGCATTGGAACAGGTCGCCTGGGTCCTGGGATGTCCGCCCTGGAAGGCAGCATGGCGTGTCCTTTTGCCTTTGGCCTGGCCGGGATTGGTGGCTGGCCTGGCCATGGCCTTTGCTCGGGCCGTAGGTGCATTTGGCGCCGTCATTGTGGTCGCCTACTTCCCCCACACTTTGCCCGTTGCCATCTGGGTGGGCTTGCAGGAACAGGGCATTAGGGCAGCCTTTCCCTTAGCCCTCTTGCTCCTACTGGTTGCCTTGCCGGCACCCTTGATTCTCTTTGTCTGGAGGCGAATGCCCCATGCTGACCTGTAGCCTGGCAGTAAAACGTCCCAAGCTGGGCATTGAGGCCGCCTTTTCGGTTAATGCCGGAGAAACTCTGTGCCTCTTCGGACCATCGGGGAGTGGCAAAACCAGCCTCTTGTCGGCTATTTCCGGGTTGCTTCGGGCACGCGGCAGGGTGACTTGGCGCGATGTAGTATGGCTGGACAGCGAGAACAACACGTTTGTTCCACCGTGGAGGCGACGTCTGGGTTTGGTCGGTCAATCCAATCTTTTGTTTCCCCACCTCACGGTCCGTGACAACCTGGGGTTTGGTCTCGAGGGCGAGTCTAAGGGTGTGGTTCACCGCCTGGCCGAGCGCCTCGAGCTGGGAGCGTACCTCGATCGATATCCCCGCGAACTTTCTGGGGGCCTTGCCCAAAGGGTCCAATTAGGCCGAGCCCTGGCACCGGAGCCGCCCGTCCTATTACTTGACGAACCTTTTTCGGCGCTTGACAGCGTTAACCGTCGCTCATTGCAAGATCTCATGCTCACACTTCGCCAGGATCTCGATTTGGCCATGATTTTTGTTACCCATGATTTGGCCGAGGCACAGCGGATGGCCACGACCCTAGGCGTGATGCACTCCGGACGCCTTTGTGATGTAGGCCCTATGGAGCGTGTGACCATGGCGCCATCAAACCCAACCGTCGCCAAACTCCTAGGCTATCAGGTGCTTAGACATAGTGACTTGGTGGTAAACGGGGATCCCAATCGCATGATGTTGGTTCACCCAGATCGCGTGCGGATGGGACGTCATCCTCAGCAAGGCTTGCTGGTGCGAGCCAAAGTCACTGGCGTAGAGCCGTATTTCACGGGCGCTCGCGCCCATCTCATGCTGGAATCGGGAAGGGACCTGGAAGCACGAGTTTCTCCTTGGGAACCCCTTAGCGTGGGAGACACATTGACGCTGACCCTGATCGGCTTGGAGGGCAAAGAACCACATGGTTGAGATGGTGCGCCGACGCGGAGTTTAGCAGGATACCGGAGATCTATCGAGAGCCCCTGTCGGCGACGCGGTGGTGGTAACGATACGCGCATCAATACGGTTTTGTGCAAAGGCTCCCCGCATGGCAGCGCCAATCGCCTGCTCGCGGCCTGATGGAGCCATGGCCAACACCGTCGAACCGGATCCCGAGAGGGCGACCAGAGCTGCCCCACACGCCGTGGCCGCCTCGAGCGCATGATGGAATCCTGGCAATAAGGCGCTTCTGGCGTCTTGGTGTAGTCGATCTTGGCCAGCAAAATGAAGCACGTCCCAGGCATGTTGGCTCAGCGCATAAATCCAAAGTCCTACGCGCTGCGCGTTAAACACGGCGTCTTGACGCGAGACCATGGGAGGCAGGATCTTCCGGGCCATGTCGGTTGAAACGAGATAGTCGGGAATCGCTAAAACGATGGGGAAAGGAGGGGGATCAAATCGACGGTAGCATGGGCGGCCGCTTTCTGTAAAGACCAAGGTAGCCCCACCCACAATGGCCGCCGCGACATTATCCATGTGTTTTTCGATGGCCGCCGCGCGTGCCAGGCACTGTTCGGCCGAAAGCTCCGTGTCGGCCAAGGCGTAGGCGAGGCGCACGGCAGCCACGACCGCGGCCGCGCTGGAGCCTAGCCCCCTTGCCACCGGTATCTCACTGTCGATCGATAGGTATCCGTAGGGAAGGGCTCGACCGGTAAGATCCCGAAACGTGTCATCTAAAATGTGATACACCATATTGGTCGTATCGTGCGGCAAAAGCTCGGAACCTTCACCCCGGACCTCTACCACGGTGCGGGGGTACGCGCGCCATTCGACACTTAACCACAGATTTAAAGCGAGCCCTAACGTGTCATATCCCGGGCCAAGATTAGCTGAGGTGGCGGGAACCCGAACGATATTCACTGGCTGGCCTCGTTTCGCCTGGTTACGCATCGTTGTCGAACGAATCGACTAGTGGTTGGTACCATCGATGAAACCATGCCGCCTTGCGCCAGGAAGAGGGCAGCCAAGGCGGCCTGATTGTTGATAACCGAAGCAGAAAGCCCAGATGAACCTGGCATTGTCAGGCAACCATCGCCGTTTCGGGATTTTGATGGCAGGGATATGCCTTGACATAGGCATAAAATGGAGCGCCAAGCGGGGTTGGGGATTGTGCCCACTCCCTTTGAATGGTCGTCCCGAATACGCCAGGTGTTACCACGTCGACGCCGATCGCCTATGCCAGCCACAGCCACTCTTCCTCCGATGCAATACCTTGCAATACTCCATCTGCAATTTTCTACAGTGTATCAGCCCTCGGAAGGAGATGGAAGAGATCCAGCGCCGGTTAGTCGAACCAATATACGGCAGCGATTCCCGGAATGCTTAGCAATGCCTTACGCAATGCTTCGCTCGGGGGCGTGTCTAAGGCCATGACCATGATGGCTTCGCCTCCCAAGGTTCGACGGCCTAAATGAAGATTGCCGATGTTTACTCCAAACTCCCCCAGGAGCGTTCCAATTTGTCCGACTACCCCCGGAGTGTCTTGGTGGCGCGTGACCAACGCGATGTCGGGCCAGGCTAGGTCGAAACTGATGTCGTTGATACGGCGCAAGTAGAGGCCTGAACTGCCGTTTTGCTGCCAAGCGAACTCAGCTTGACTTTCTGGCTGTCCATCCCAACTAAGATTTAAGGACAGGCTTTGTGGCGCTTTAGGATTGTCGTCGACGGTTAAGGTTAGGCCATGTTCTTCGGCTTTGATAAGGGCATTGACGGCGTTGACTCGCTCATCGACGCGATTTTGTAATACGCCGGCAATGAGATTTTGTCGGATCCAGGGTAGGGCTTCCGCGGGAACTTGTCGACCCGGGGTGAGGATCAGACGCGAGCCAAAGGTGGGGTTAAGTTGACTAAAGACCTGGCCTAGAGCTCGGCACACCCGGTCTAGCGCCGTTAGTTCGGGCACCTCTAGGGGCGGAATGGGGACATTGACGAGATTAGGCGGCGTGATGCCGGCTAAAGTTTCGATGACCCCCGTGGCCGTCATGACACCGACATTGGCTAGCGCTTCATGGGTTGATCCGCCCAGGTGAGGGGTAACCACTACCCGAGGCAGTTGAAACAGACGGGCTTGCGGATTGGGGGGTTCTTTGGGAAAGACGTCGCAACCAAATCCGGCGAGGTGATGATCCTCTAGGAGGCGCACGACCGCGTCTTCGTCATAAAGACCCCCGCGAGCCACATTTAAGGCGAAAGCGCCCTGAGGCAACTGGCGTAGGAGCGCTTCATCAAGGTGAGGACCTGACTTTGGCGTATGAATGGTCAGAATATCGGAGACTTCCAACAGGGATTCTAAGCTATCTTTTCGGATGGCTCCATTGGCTTGAAAGATATCTTCGGTGATGTAGGGATCATAGGCGAAGACCTCCATGCGAAAGCCATGGGCCAGACGAGCGACGTTACGACCGACGCGACCCAGACCGATGATTCCGATCCGGCGACCGTGGAGTTCCTCTCCCAAATGAGCCTGACGATCCCATCCGCCACTTCGCACGTGAAGGTCACCTAAACGGATATTGCGCATGACGGCCAACAAGAGACCAAAGGTGTGCTCGGCGGCGGCAATGGCGTTTGCACCGGGAGCGTTGACGACTGCAATGCCCAGTTCGGTACAAGCATCCAAGTCCACATTGTCAACGCCGGCCCCGGCGCGAGCCACCACTTTCAACCGCGGTCGGTTCACGATTAAATCGCGGGTAATACGATGAGCGCTTCGAATGATGACCGCATCAAACTCTCCCATGAGTTCAGGCAGTTGATCGGCCGGAAGCATGTCGTAGGCGGTAAGCTCTGCATGTTCTTTTAAATAGGCAAGTCCTTCAGGACCTAGAGCCTCCGTCACTAAAATCTTTGGTTTCAACGCAATTCCTCCCAGAATGGATGCCTTAGATGATTAAGATTGGTGCCAAATGGCAAAGACTTCTGCCAGAACGTCGGCGGGATTGGATAGCTGATGGGCCAGCACGGCTAGACTAGCAAAGAGCATTTGTGGAGAGACGGCTCCGACATGGCCCAGTCGAATGGCGGTGTTGGCCCAGGGGCCAAGGCCTCCGGCAATTTGGAGCCCTCGCTCTTTGGCGGCTTGGCGAATCGACTGGGGAGTCGTTCCTTCTGGAGTTTTTAAGCTGGTGATGGTGGCTGAACCATGTCCGAGTTCCGCCAAGGGCGGCCAGCCAGCTACTTCGCCGAAGCGGCGAGCCATTTCGCCTAAGAGTTGATGGCGGGCAAATCGTTCCGCTTCACCTTCGTCAATTAACAAGTCAAGGGCTGCGTCTAAGCCATACCATAAGGAGACAGCGGGAGTATAAGGAAAGTGGCCGTGGAAATAGGGGTTCAAATCGAAATAGTAGCGACCCTGCCGTTCTTTTAGTAACCTGCTTAATGCGCGAGGGCCGGCCGCGATGAGGCCTAGTCCTGGCGGGCACATGAAACCCTTCTGCGACGCGGCGACAATGACATCAATGCCGGGTTGATCGATGAAGAGGGGAAGTGAAGGAACTCCACTGATGCTGTCAACAATAAGCAAAGGGGCATCGGTGGCCCCGCTGAGGGCGGTAGCCAGGCGATCCACAGGATTCGTGACCCCGGTTGACGTTTCATTGTGGGTGACGAGAACGGCCCGATACGACTGTTCAGTCGCCTTAGCCAAAACTTGAGCAACGTCAAAAGCGTCGCCCCACGGAACCTCTAAACGATCGACGGCGATTTCCATGCTGACGGCAGCCTCATAAAACCGTTGACCGAAGAGGCCCGTAGTCACGGCTAAAGCACGGTCACCCGGGCGAAGAAAGTTTTGGCAGACGGCTTCCAGCATTCCCGTGCCGCTGGCGGGCAAGACCGCTACGGCTCCGTCAGAGCCAACGTGGAAGATTTTTTGTAACTTTTCCAGAACGCGTATACGGACAGGGTCAAAAACCGAGCCACGGTGGTCGGACATCGAGGTCAGCATGGCACGTTGAACCGACTCTGGTACCGGGGTCGGTCCGGGCAATAGTAGATCGGGCGGAAAAAGCATAGCGCGCCTCCTAGTGGTCTAAAAACAAAAATAACGTCCCCACAATTAGGGACGGTCTAAACCGCGGTGCCACCCTATTTGATGGGTTGCCCCATCCGCTTAACTCCGTAACGCTGGAGTGCGATCAACTCATCGCTGATACTCTCCCGGGTGGAATCGGGCTTGGACAGAACATCGGCTTGCACTAGTGCCGACTCCCTGAAGAACCATCCAGCTCTTCCCGTTCATAGAGCCACTAAGAGAATGATAGCAAATCCGCATAAAGGTGTAAAGATAGGAGGGGGAGCACGGGGGCAGCTTAAACCTTCGATCGACCTATACAACCATATGGTTATCGCCAGGGGATTCTGTCATGGGCGCAATGGGTGTAACGTTCGGATGGTCGCTGTGGCTTAAGTGTCGCATCCGATACGCCCCTGCAGTGGTCGAGGCGCTGGATCGCAAGAGGAACATGGGCTCTTTTTGGATAGCACAGTGTAAGGCGGTTATCGCGGTATCTTCGCATCTCATATTCGTTTGACCGGCAGAACAGCACCAAGTCTTTAGGCAAGCCAAGTATCGATTTAGCTAATCTTTTCGAATCTGACCGTCTGATCGTGGCCGGATGTAAGCGTCCTATTTAATCAAGTAGATGTTGAGCTTCGCCCTCGCAATAAAGCTGGCGGTACATGTTGGCTTCAGATAGAGCGATATCTTGGCCTGAGGTAAACATGCATTGGAGATTATGACGGTCACTAGCCAGGGTTAATAAGACGTTTCGGCATAAGTGGTAATGCCGAGGTTCGTCAGAATCGGCATGAAGCTCCCAAAATTGCGGGTTAAGGGGTCCAAACCGCTGGTATTGAGGATGGCGAAGTCCTTGCCCAATTAGTCCCATAATATCACCGGCAAAGAATTCAGAACCTAATCCCACGGCGGCCATGGCTTGCAAGGAGGTAGCATGGTGAAAAAAGGTTATAAAGTGATCGATGGCTGTGCTGACGGCTAGGCTGCGCGGCCACTGAACTAATCTGTGCTCAAACTCTGATGGGCTCATGACGCTTAAGGCAAAAGTGCGATAAAGCTGGGAATGCGCGTGGCCTTGCCGCCCTCGTCCAGCCTCGTCCCAAAGGTTGTCGGCCAGCGGGATCCACCAGGAATCGTTGGGTTCCATAGCGGAAATGGCCGCACCTAAGACTCGGGGGAAATGAGCGCTGTAATGCGCGTATTGTACGGTGAAGTATTCGAGAAAACGCCGCGACCAGCTTCCACTAAGTAGACTCTGAAAAAATGGCTGAGGATAAAAAGCGTCTTGGACGATCTGCTGCATAGCTTGCTCAACTTCCGAGTAGAAGGCAAACGGCATGGCAACGAACCTCCGACAACCAGGTTACGAGGTGGAAGCACCTGGAGAAAGTTGCTGTTTGACACCTCTTCATCCTAACACGGATGTCAATGGATGAGGGGGCTTTGGCCTTATTCCAACCGTTTCCAACAAAATGGAGCTTGCATCTCTTTTGGCAGAGATGCTATACTGGGTCTTATCAAACAAATGTTCACAAAGGTCAAAAACGGCACTTTGCATGCCTTTACTGGTGGAAGAAAGGAACGGGTTGCCCATGGCGGTCGTGGTTTGGAGGCTTATTGGCTTGAACTTCACGGCAAGGCCGAATACGCCATATTGGATAGAGCGAGATGGTCGGGTGTGCGACGTAGATGCTCTGGGGTGGAAACTTGGAGTGCGTCCTGACATGGATCACGCGGTAGCGCGGTGGCATTATCCCCAAGGCACTGCCATACCCTGGGATTCCCACAGGTTTACTGAGATTGAGGCAAATCTTCGAACTTGGCTGAGGCAGCGTATGGAACGATTTGAGCAGGCAAGTCCATGGGGCGGGTGGTGGGAGTGGCCTGCCCTTCGATTTAAGCAATTTGAACAACAGATGGCTGAAATTATTCCGAACTGGGCCCTTCAAATCAATGCGGGGGTAGCTTCCAATCTATTGTTGGCCAAGGCAGCGCTTGCCTTGGGTGAGGCATGGAGCCTTTCATTGTGGAGCGGACCGGGATTTCAAGCTTGGATCCTGCCGCCATCGCAAGAGGCCCAGTGGTATCCACAAATTCCGTTATCGCTGGTTGAAGGCATTTCCAAAGAGGCGATCCGCCAGTGCAATCTGCGTGGATGGAAAACGATAGGTCAGGTGCCAATAAGTTTTCGCCAGAAATTCCTATTAAAGTTAAAGTCAGAAGATACTGCCTCGCAGCGGTCACCCGAGACAATTTATGTGCAATACCATTGGGAGCTAGCCGCAGAGGGGGGATTTGTAGAGGTTCTGACGCGATTGGCTACCCAGATCACAGAGGAATTGCAACGGCGGGCGGTAGGATTTCAACGATTAGAGGTTACTTGGCGGGGACCATGGACGCCGGTAAGACATCAGCGAGAATGGCCAATGGCTACGGGAGAGCCAGGTAAAGTGCTTTTGCGGGTACTCGATTTTTTGAAAAGTCCTCCTCCAGGTCCGCCAGAAGCGATTGAAATCTTGGCAAGCGGTCTCGTGGCCTGGGGATCGGAACAGTTGCAATGGGGATTCTTCAGGCCATCCGGGGGGGACAAAGTTGGAAAGCAACGGTCCGATGTTCGTATGGGCATCAATCGCCGGGAAGCCATGTTGCAGTTTTGGGATCCATGGCGATTTTCCCCCTCGGCAGACCTAAATGGAAAGAAGGGATTTAAATAAGAAAAGTTTTTGTCTGGACTAAAAATGGAGTACCTAAAGCTTTTCAAACTCGGAATAAAGTCATTTCGGTGGTCGCGGTGCTAGATCTTTGGCGCGAGAGCGGAGAGTGGTGGGAGATGGCCCCCGAAGTATGGGTTTGGCGAGTCCAAGGTGAAAATCAGGGGGTGTATGAACTAGCACGTCATCCTGCCCCCGATCAGTGGTGGATTGATCGAATCTATGACTAAGGGCATCCGCGATCTAGGCGTCGTATGAGGAGCACATCTAGGAAAGAAAGTAAAGAAAGAAGGGGTACGACATGGGGAAAGTAATTGCTTGGCCAAAGACCGTACCGGAACCTGAATCTCACCGAACGGTGCGCCGTCGCTCAACCAAGCGATATCGGGTACGGGCGGGTTCCCTGCTCGATCGGGTATTGAGTATATACCTGCGATAAAGGCTGAATGAGAGACTATGCGGCAAGGGATGAGATGATGGCAGGGGTTCAATTGCATGTGCATTCCACGTTTTCGTTTTTAAATGGGGCCTCTTCACCCAAGGATTTGATGGAATCGGCTGCGGTCCATGGGATCTCGGCGGTGGCCCTGACGGACATGCATCGAATTTCAGGAGTGGTGCCCTTTCTCCGAGCTGCCGCCGAAACCCGAGTGAAACCCATTATCGGAGCCGAAGTGGAGGTCGGCGGAATGGGGCACCTTGTCTTGCTCGCCTCTGGTCAGCCTGCCTATAGGGCTCTAACTGAGTTGCTAACGGAGGCGCACTTGAACCATCCTCGCCATCAACCTGGGGTGGATTGGAGTTCCCTTGAGCGACATGGATCCAACCTTATCGCTCTAACGGGAGATCGCAGCGGTATGATGGCACAAGCTTGGTTTAGGGGAGGCCGCCATCGCCTCCTCGATCGAGTACGGCAGTTGCAAACGGTGTTTTCGCCAGGCCGTTTATATCTAGAAATCACCAGCGATTGGCTACCCGGCAACCGGCGGTTTTTTGGAGCGCTAGCCGATCTAGCGGAATTCACCGGAGTTCCCCTAGTGGCCACCGCCGCTGCCTACTATGCGAATAAAGAGGATTTTCCGTTATTTGACCTAATGACGTGCATCCGGCTAGGCCAGTCCGTTTCGGAGGTCCACCCAGAGCGTCGACTAAATTCGGAAAACTATCTCAAGGCGTGGCCCGAAATGGAAGAGGCGCTCGCATCATGGCCTAGGGCACTGGAAAATGCCATCCATTTGGCCGAACGCATTGAATCCCCGGATTTGCTCAATAAGCGTCGTGCTCCCGCCTATGAACGGGTGCCACGCGGGATGAAGGCAATAGACTATTTGGTTTCCCTGGTGCGCAAGGGGGCACGCCGACGATATGGCCAGCAGGTGTCGAAGGTATGGCCTCGCATTCGAAACGAACTGGCCATCATCCAAGACCTTCATTTTGTAGACTACTTCTTAGTCGTCTGGGACGTAGCCGAGTTTGCTCGTCGTTCTGGGATCCGGTTTGCAGGACGGGGTTCGGCAGCGGACTCGGTGGTGGCCTATTGCCTTGGAATTACTCAAGTAGACGCCTTCCATCGCGGTCTCCTGTTTGAACGTTTTATGAGCCGAGAGCGCAGAGAAGCTCCTGATATCGATATTGATTTTGACGCTAGTCGACGAGACGAGGTGGAGGCATATGTTGTTCAATCATATGGGGCGGAACGCGTGGCTCGGGTCGCTACTTACCAAACCTATCGGCAAAGATTGGCGCTTCGCGACGTGGGCAAAGCCTTAAATTTTCCGTCAGAGGTCCTCGATCGCTTGGCCAAATCTCTACCTGAAAAGCCGATTGCTCGAATCCTTGAGGAGTGGCAGGAAATTCCTGAACTACGTCAATATGAGAATGAAGACGTCTTAAAACGCGTGCTTACCTGGGCGGAGAAGATAGAAGGCGTTCCCCGCCATTTGGGTACGCATTTGGGAGGTGTAGTGGTAAGCCGCGATCCATTGTCCTGGGTGAGTCCACGAGAACGTTCGGCTAAGGGGATTCAGGTGGTTCCTTTTGATAAGCGGGATGTGGAAGATCTAGGGCTATTAAAATTGGATCTGCTTTCTCTGCGCACCTTTACCGCGGTGGAAATCGCTACCCAAAAAATTGCCGAAGTCCATCCCGACTTTTCCTATGACACCATTGCGCTGACTGATGATAAGACCTATGCTCGACTCCAAGCAGGAGAGGGGATTGGAGTGTTTCAGCTCGAAAGCCCGGCTCAAAGATCGCTTGCGCTGCGCCTGCAGCCGGATCGTTGGGAAGATATCGTGGCTAGCTTGGCATTAATTCGACCAGGCCCAATCAAAGGGAACATGGTTGATCCCTTCATAGCCCGCCGACGCGGGGAAGAGCCCATCACTTACCTTCACCCGCTGCTCGTGCCAATCTTATCCAAGACGTTTGGAGTCGTCCTTTTTCAGGAACAAGTCATTGCCATAGCTACGACGTTAGCGGGATTTTCGGCAGGAGAGGCAGATAGCCTGCGTCGGTTGATGACTCACGCCCGTTCGCCGAGCGAAATGGAGAAGATGGGAGAAACCTTTAGGTCGCGAGCCGTGGCTCGAGGAATCTCCAAAGAGGTCGCCGATGAAGTGTTTAGGCAACTCTTGGGTTATGCGAGTTATGGCTTTAACGAAGCGCATGCCGCAGCGTTTGCTGAGACGGCGTATCGGACCGCCTACTTACTAGAACATCATCCGGCCCAGTTTTTTCTGGGATTGTTCAATGCAGAGCCCTTGGGATATTACCCCATTGATGTTCTGCTGGTGGAAGCTCGGCGCCGGGGGATTTCTATTTTGCCTATCGATATTAATCAAAGCGATGTCCAAGCGACGTTGCCCGATCCACACGGCATTCGTGTTGGACTAAAATTTTTGCAAGGTATCAGCCTGGCAGAAACGAACACTTTGGTTGAACGGCGACCGCCCACCGGGTATGTCCATCCTATGGAAGTGGTGGAACGTGGGGGGGCGTCAATGGATATCGTGTTGCGAATGATTCGCGTGGGGGCGTTTGATCAAATTGTCTCTAATCGCCAGCAACTTTTGACTGAGACCCGAGCAGATAACCGACTCATCCTTCGTGCGCCAGAGTCGGAAGATTCTGGGTGGAGCCGAACGCAGCAGGTGATGATGGACTATCGCTTTTTGGGCTTTGGCCAACACGAGCAATGGCTAGGTCCATGGAGATCTCAGCTGATAACTCAGGGCTACATGACGCTTTCCGAGGTAAAAAAAGTACCATTGGGCAAAATGGTGCGAGTGGTGGGGTGTCTGATTCGCCCGCATCGACCACCGACACGTAGTGGGCGGTTGGTGGTATTCTTTTCGTTGTTGGATGAAACGGGGGTGCTGGAGGCGCGATTAAACGACCTACGGTATCAGAAATATGGGCAGTGGTTGTTTGGCTCGGTTCATCCCGTAATTGAGGTGGTAGGGCGGACAGAAGCTGGAGGAATTGAAGTGTACGCCATTACTCCTTGGACAGCAGAGGTTAATCGGTGAGGAGGCCAGGCAAGGTGGATACTGGCGCTAAATTTGACTGGACAGAAGAAGTATATGATTATCGCCGGCGGGGCACCTATATCATCAGCGTGTCCGATGGCGAGCGTAGTCACATGCATGGAGGATGCTGGGTGAGCCCGGTGTCGCACAAGCCTCCGCGTATGGGAGTCGCTATGCCTAAAGAAATGGAGGGTTCTCGCATCGTGGTTCGCGGTCGACGCTTCGGGCTGTCTTTACTTGCCGAAGACCAACGCGACCTCATGACCCGATTCTTTCAGGGAGCGCAAACGCCGGCCGCCTTAGGTGAGGGCGAAATTACCTATGGAGTTCAGACGGGCGTGCCTCTTTGGTCTAACGCGGTGACGCAATTTGAATGCTGGCTTGAGCAATATGTGGACCTAGGAGATTTTCTTTGGCTTATTGGTAAGACGGTTTCCGCTACCCTTTCGCGCCCTGTGGCCGATATGTTGGCCAATGATATTGGACCCATACCGAAAACGCGGGTGCCTTTTCGCGGGTACGATGATGTGCGACTGTTGCCGGATCCCGTATTGGACGGCGCTCCGATGGGCTGAACGGTATGGACCTCGAGAAATTCGCTCCTTGCACAATGCATAGTTCCATGCTATCATCTCGCTTGTGCCCTTTTTGATAGCCGTCTTGACCAAAGCATTATCGGCCATTATAATGGAGCATGCTGTTGGCGGTGAGTTGATAGCTTTGGGGACGTAGCTCAGCTGGGAGAGCGCTTGAATGGCATTCAAGAGGTCAGGGGTTCGATTCCCCTCGTCTCCACCATGTGACCCCATGGTCTAGAGGCCTAGGACATCACCCTTTCAAGGTGGTAACCCGGGTTCGAATCCCGGTGGGGTCACCATGAATTGGGCCATTAGCTCAGTTGGTTAGAGCATCCGCCTTTTAAGCGGAGTGTCGAAGGTTCGAGTCCTTCATGGCCCACCATTTTGTTACAGGCCAGTAGCTCCAATTGGTAGAGCAGCGGTCTCCAAAACCGCCTGTTGGGGGTTCGAGTCCCTCCTGGCCTGCCATTTGCGGGTGTAGCTCAATGGTAGAGCCTCAGCCTTCCAAGCTGATTACGTGGGTTCGATTCCCATCACCCGCTCCATATCAAAGGGGCTTTAGCTCAGCTGGGAGAGCGCCTGCTTTGCACGCAGGAGGTCAGCGGTTCGATCCCGCTAAGCTCCACCATGAGACAAATTGGGGAGTCGCCAAGTTGGTAAGGCACGGGACTTTGGATCCCGCATGCGCAGGTTCGAGTCCTGCCTCCCCAGCCAATATTTTTGAGACACCGCAAGGGATTGCGGTTTTTTATTTTAACTCCAGTCCCCAAAAATCCCCAGCGTCACCAAGAGTGTTCTGAGCCAAAATGTACTATATGTAAGAGTCGTCGTGGGCCACTCTCAGCTTTTCAGGAATCACTTGTCCGGGCCATCTGAAGAACCTGCGAAACCGATAAAGAGTCTCATCCCTTATCGTCGCTGCTACTGCTTTACCATGGATTCATGCTCTCTCTCCCATCTGGATTGTTACCCAACTGTCCCCCACAACGACCGGACCCGGCCCCATGGCTCACGCCCCCGAAATTAGGCGTCATCCAGTTCCGCCAGTCCGCCCAGTTGATAGCGCGCATTACGGTCCTTCATTGCCTGTTGAAATCCAGGGGGCGAGCGAGCCATGAAAGACCGATATCTATTTCCAGCTATTTTTGAACCTGGCGATACCGCCGGGTATACGGTCACCTTTCCCGATCTGCCGGGTTGTAGTACGGAAGGGGACACCCTGGAAGATGCGTTCGCCATGGCCAAAGAAGCCTTAGAATTGCATGTATATGGCATGGAAGAGGATCACGATCCGATTCCTGAGCCGTCTCGGTTGAAGCTCGCAACCGTCCCTCCCCAGGCGATGGTCGCCGTGGTGGAGGCATGGAGGCCCGTGATCCGCAGTAAAATGGCCAACCAGTCGGTCAAGAAAAACTTAACGGTTCCCACAGACGCGGCGGACCGGGCTGACATCAATTATTCCCAAGTCTTGCAAGAAGCCCTCAAGTCGCGGCTGGGTGTGGCCGGGGGACTGGTGGACAATTCCTCTTGATCGGATGCCTCTGTCCGCCCCGGCACCGTCATACTGCGGAGCGACGGATGGACCCTTTTGTGATCACCAATGACCCCCAGCAGGACTTCCCCACATCCGTCGCGAACGCTTCTCATGGGGATGCTAATCCTATGCCAAACCAAGATCCCTATGCCGTCGAACCTCGCCGCCTGCCCTTGGACCTCTAGAAAGGCGGGTGGTGCGCTATGACCAGGAATCAGGGAAACGGCACGAACTGACCCAGACTTTCGACACCAAACGCGAAGCGAAATAGTGGGACGAAACCGAAGAACCGAAACGACCAACCACCGAGAACCAGCGATATAATGATTGGAATTACGCATGAACGGTTCCGTGCCAACCAAGGCCTTAGCCCGATGGGCCGAGAGATGAATCGAGACCAGGGAGTGTCAGATGAACGATTGCGCGAATCTTAAAGCCCCCGCCGTGCTTAGCACCATCCGAACTGAGGTCGCATCGACCGACTTCACCATGCCATCCGACGACCTGACGGGCTCGTTGCTACGGACCTTGGTGGCCTCAAAACCCCGGGGATCTTTGCTGGAACTGGGAACCGGAGCAGGGGTGTCGACGGCCTGGCTAGTGGACGGGATGGACTCTGAGTCGAGACTGATCACCGTCGAAAATGATTGGCACATCCAAGCCATTGCTAAGAGGCATCTGGGCGCTGACCCTAGGGTGACGTTCGTCCTGGACGAGGGGGAGTCCTTTATCGAGAGTCATCGGCAAGCGCGCTTTGATCTGATTTTTGCAGACACCTGGCCAGGGAAATTTTATCTGGTCGACGAAGTCCTGGGAATGCTCCGTGGGGGTGGCCTCTACATCGTGGACGACTTGTCGCCAGTCGATAGTTGGTCAGAGCAACATGCGCATCAAGTGGTCCAATTGGTGAACTATCTGGAAGATCGTTCGGATCTCCTGATCACCAAACTGTCCTGGTCGACGGGCTTGCTGATCGCGACCAAGGTGCGATTATGACGTGACGCTCGCTCGAGTGGGGAAAAGCGGGCACTGTGGGGTCGACGTTGCTTCTTCCTTTCAAGACCAACCGCGATGCGAGGCTTTGCATTGACCTATAGAAAGAGGGCGATTGGTGAAGGGTCTCTTGTCTCCTGCCCGTGATTGACCTGTTTGCTGCAAACGCTGGTTGATGGCAATAGCCGTGTGAATCGGCGAGCTTTCATCCACATCAGGCTAGAGTGCGCCTGATCGACCCTAACCATTGCGTCTACGAGCGGAAAAGCCCTTTCCGGTCTGGGATTAGCGGGTAAAGGGGATGTATCTCCTGATAGGCTGTGGGCTTTTCTGTCATCGTAAAAAGTAACCCGCTTGAGACAGCAGCCTTGGCAGATTACGGTGAGTCTTTAGGCCTCCGTTCAACGATCGCAGACTCGCCCCAAAGGCACCACAACCAGATTTTTCGTAAGCGGTTTGGTATCCCATTTCGCCATCTACGCCACAACTGGCTCGCTGGGAATCAGGTCCGATAGCGTGTTTTGATTCATGGGCGAAAATCTTGCTACCTATGGCCAAACTTTTGCCAGACCCGTCTAAGACTGGTACAGTGCCATTAAGGAATGGACCGCCAGATTAAAGGAGAGAAGCGATGCGATACCTGAGCACGCGGGGGCATGTGGCTCCTGTGGGGTTTCTTGATGCCGTGATGATGGGCATGGCCGATGATGGGGGACTGCTCGTCCCTGAGACCATACCCCAGATAGATGCCGCGATGCTCCAGCGCTGGAAAGATCTCTCCTACCAGGATCTCACCCTAGAGATTTTGCAGTGCTATGTTCAAGACGAGATTTCACGCTCCGACTTGAGAAGTCTGATTAACGCAAGTTATACGGGATTTCGTCACGATGAGGTGGTTCCCGTACGCCAACTCGATCCGACTCACTTTGTTTTAGAACTGTTCCATGGCCCCACATTTGCCTTCAAAGATGTAGCCCTGCAATTTCTGGGCAACCTGTATGCCTATATCGCCCGAACCAGCCAGGCCCAAATAAACATTTTGGGAGCTACGTCAGGAGATACCGGGGCATCAGCCATTGAAGGGGTGCGTGGCAAAGAGGGGATTCGCATTTGCATTCTCTACCCCTATGGCAAAGTGAGTAAGGTTCAAGCACTTCAAATGACGACCGTTAATGACGCCAACGTGTTGAATTTAGCCGTCGAGGGCTCATTTGATGATTGCCAGCGAATCATCAAGGACCTATTTGCGGACGTGTCCTTTAAGCGGAGCTATCATCTTCGCGCGGT
This sequence comes from Bacillota bacterium, assembly GCA_021797635.1. Taxonomy (GTDB): domain Bacteria; phylum Bacillota; class Sulfobacillia; order Sulfobacillales; family Sulfobacillaceae; genus JAJZZI01. The sequence goes on from JAJZZI010000126.1 coordinate 37,266, forward strand.
CAATTCCATTAACATCGCACGCATTTTGGTCCAATCGGTGTACTACTTTTACGCCTATTTTCAACTGGTCAAGGCTGGCCATCGAGGATCCTTCGAGGTCAGTGTGCCTACGGGAAACTTCGGAGATATCTTTGCGGGATACCTCGCCCGGCGCATGGGACTGCCCATGGACAAGTTAATCTTGGCAACGAATGAAAATCGGATTTTGGAACGGTTTGTAAACCAAGGGGTTTACCAGCCCGCTGAAGTTCGGAAAACCTACAGTCCGTCGATGGATATTCAAGTAGCCAGTAATTTCGAGCGCTATCTCTACTATCTGTCCGAAGAAAATCCTGAAGTCGTGCGCGAGCTCATGCAAAGGTTCCACGGAGAAGGTCGAATAGAGGTCGACTGCCATAAACGGCGCCAAGTACAATCCGACTTTGCCGCTGCCAGGGTGAGCAACGAAACATGCTTAGATACGATCGTAGACTACCATGAACGTTATGGCTATTTAATCGATCCTCACACGGCCTGCGCCGCCGCTGCAGTGGAGGCCGTCGGTTCTGAAAGAACTCCAACGGTTATCTTGTCTACTGCCCATCCGGCAAAATTTAATGAGGCGTTGGCCCTGCGTAACCTTGCTGGGCCCTACCCCCGAGAGATAGAAGCACTTTTTTCCAAGCCCAAATTTGAAAAAAGGATGGCGGCGAGCAGCGAGGAGATCCAGCGTGAACTCATCCACTTTCTTGGTTAAGCGACTGCCTTTCGCTCCAGGAAAAGCCAGTGGCATGGAGCCTAAAGTGCCCGCATGTTATCGTGCGCTTGCTCTGCCCTGGGAGGTCTGTTTTTTCATAAAGGGACGAGGATCTGAAATGATTTTTCTCTGAATAGCAATTTCAGACGTCGGGGCGAGACTTTGTCGGGATGGTGTAGTCGCCCCGAGACCCATCCCGCGCTGCGTCCGTGCTAGCTGGGGGAGGCGTGTCTGATCGAGACTTTGACCAAAGCTTGACAAAGGTCTGAAGGGACTGGATGCGCAGGGCGATATCCTCATGCCATTCGTCGAGGAGTACCCGTCCTTGATCGGTCAGTCGATAGACGCGAATCGGGGCTCCGGTATCTTCGGTGACCCAGGTCGATGCGACCGATCCTTGGGATTCCAAACGGCGCAACAGGCGATAGACTTGCCCGTCGTCAACGGTCCACAGGGGCGGCAATATAGACTTGAGTTGTCCGATAACGGCCGCGCCGTGTAATGGCTCCAGCGCAATCACCAGAAGGACAAATGCCTCGAGATGTTTTCCGGTTTGATAACTTCTTACGTTTGCCAACGTGCACTTCCTTATGACGTCGTTTTTGGTTAGGTCCCTCGATATAGTATAGGATATGCGCTTTAGGGTTTCCGGATGGACTTTTCCGCTTCCGAAGAACGAAGCACCAAACGCTCATCGAGCCGAGCAAGCGAAAGACGGCGCGAAATCCTTAGTGAAATGGGATCCGGCGGGATCCAAAAGGGCGCTCGGCAACTTAAGGGCCGAATGCCAGGCCAGTCGCTTGGATCCAGAGAACTTCAGACCCTTAAGGCCTAAAGATGCCAATAGGCAGATTAGCCAAAAGATGATGCATCATCCCGAGCGGTGAGCGGGCTAACCTGCCTCTGGGGACCACGGTTCTCATCATGCTCAGCATCTGATCGGCGCGAGCCCGCGGGAGTAAGTCTTAAAAGTTGGCCGCAATCGCTCTGACTAGCGAGCCCGCGACGAAGGTTGCGGCACCGACCGAACACCCTTTGCTCCACTGAAATGGTCGTCAGTCTGTGCGCCACCGTGCCGTACCAAAACCCTGAGGGCAACGTTGGCCACGGTAAATCTAAGTGCACCATGAAGCTCTCCGAGGTGGCGAAAGCAAATAAAGCGGGCCCCTCGAAACGCCCCAAAGGCGCTACGCTGATGTCAAACCTTAGACGGGAACACTGTGTGCCCCCTTGCCGGCGTAGGTGCCTTACCGACGACTGCCGAATGCGGCCATGCGATCTTTGACTTGCTCGATGGCTGCAGGATCCAATTCTTTGGCTCCACCCAGTGCCTTGGCCTGAATGACCAGTTCCGCCGCCTCATCGAGAGTGGACAGAAGGCGAGCGGTGTTCACCGGATCCTGGTGGAACACCAAGACGCCGTGGTTGGCCATCATTACCGCAGGTAAGCCTGGATGATTAGACAGCACATCAATGATGGCGTTCACCGACTTATCTGATCCACGAGGCGCCCAGGGCACGACTGGAATCGATTCGGTGACTCCGAATCGAAGCAACGGTTCATAGACCAAAGGGATAGGTTGATTGGCCACAGCAAAGACGGTCACGTGTGGTGCATGCGTGTGGATCACGGCACCGACGCTAGCGCGGGCCTGATAGACACGGATGTGCATCTGGATGACTTCCTGCATGGTAGCGTCCATGGCTTCTCCATCGGCCAAGTTGCCCTGTAAGTCCAACACGGCCAGATCGTCTCCAGAGAGATTGGCGATGGAGCCTCCACGAGTCATCAGGATATGCTGGTCGTCTAATCGTGCAGAGAGGTTGGCGTGTTCTCCCCGGTACAGCATGCCGGATTTTGCGAGCAGATGCGCGGCTTCGACAATTCGTAAACGGACTTCCTTTTCTAACATGATGTTAGCCTCCTTGGCATGTTGAAAAACCGTGGTGTGAGTGTGCCCCGAGAGCATCAACATCATCATAACACGAAATTCAGTATACCGAAACATGCAGTATCAACGGAACGAATGGAGCACGGAGTCATAGGGAACGCTCCCATCTCGTAGCCGCTTCGTCTCCTTAAGCGTGCTGTGGTGGGCCATTTCCCGGGTAAAAGCGCCAACAGAATGCGGGAATATGGACTGGTATTGGGATCCCGTTTGGTCTGACCGCGGCGCTAGGGGAAACGGTTGGAGACCGCGATCTTGCGGCTCCATCGGGAAAATGGGTTCGATACCGATAGAGCGTCCCACGCAGGGCAAGTAAGGGGTGCGTTTCTTCGTTGTTGCGTTGCGAAAGGAACGCGACGGAAGATCTCGCTCTCACTTTTCGGAGCCACGGTAATTTCTAGAGCTGGAGTCAAGCCACTCACGGCGAGCCCCATGCTCAACACGGGATGCGCCCTTCGCAGCTGGCGCTAGCGTTTCCCCTGCCATCCAGAGGCTTCTATGATTTAGAACAGCCCTTGACATCCTATACCCCGCGCGGTATCTATGGTGTGTGAGAAGGTAACCCCGGTTAGTAAGGCGTAACGGTTAACCGAATAGGTCAGGGGATAAGCGCTTAGTTGGGTGGTTAGAAGGAAGACGTAATCCAGTTGCGAGAAGGGGCGGAGATGCGACGAAGATGCAGCACGCATGCGCCTTTCCTGGCAAACTACGTCCATCGCCAAGTCCTGGGGGAGACCTCGGGTTTCCCCAAAAACGAGGAAGGGATGATGGATGAATAACTACGACGGGATAATGGTCGCGTTGACATTGCTGTGGGTTCTTGGACTACGTTCGATGTGGCGGAGGACTGGATGGCTCCCCAGAACGCTCTATGTGGCAGGGGGGATGACCATAGGCGTCTCACTCCTCTGGATTCGGCTTCAGCCTCTTTGGGTTGCTGGACTAATGGTTGTGCTGCTTTCGCGTATGCTGCCTGCCCATGGATGGCATAGACAACCCGGTGAAGGATGAGGTTTGGATTAGGACGTCCGGTGGACGTCTTCGAGAATTGGTGATCGGAGGTGGGCCTTGATTCCCCAAAATGAAGCCGTGCGCGAGCGTGTCAAACGGTGATCGTCCACCTGGAAACCCGTATGGGATATACGGAAAGAATGCGAATTGTCGGGCGTGCTAAGAGAGGCGCAAGGTGAGGGGGACGCCGTTAACCACGGACAAAGTCGCCGATCCCCCGAAGCGCAGGAGGCTCTCAAGGGCGCGAGGACTTGGCCTTGCCAAATCGCCTAGAGGGCTTAAGAGCGTGCCGTCTTCTTGGGTGCGTTGGCCCTAAAGCCAGCCTCACGAATCGCAGGAAATCTTGTGGCGGCCTCGCGGATGATTTTGGCTTCGTCACGCATCATTCGCGGAGAACTTGGCGGGCAACCTCTCGATCATCGAAATCAAGCGAGGTATCATTATAGATTTGATATGTTTCATGTCCCTTGCCCACGATCATGACCACGTCCCCTGAACGAGCCCGGAGTATCGCCGTGCGGATAGCGTCTTCGCGATCGAGTTGGACTGTCCAGTGCCCGTTGACTGCCCGCACGCCCTGTTCAATCTGGCTGACGATAAACGCGGGATCCTCGGATCGGGGATTGTCGGTAGTAAGGACGACCCAATCGGCATGCCGACCCGCTATTTGTCCCATCATGGCCCGCTTATCGTGATCGCGATCGCCCCCGCAACCAAACACCACAAATACTCGACCTTGAGTGAATTCCCTGGCGGTTTTCAGAACGTTTTCGAGACCGGCCGGGGTGTGCGCATAGTCCACGATTACCGTGAAGGGCTGGCCCAGGTCAATGCGCTCGAAGCGGCCGGGCACACCTGGTGATCGGCACAGCGCGGCGGCCATGACTTGAACATCAATGTCCATTAAGTAGCCTACGGTGATAGCAGCCAAGGCATTTAAGACGTTGAATTGCCCGGCCATGGGCAAGCGCACCCGTTGTTTGCAGCCATTAGCCAGTACGACCGTGAATTCGCTGCCGCTACACGAAATTTTCACCTGTTCGCCCCGGATGTCAGCGTCAGAGGAAAGCCCGTAGGTGAGCACCGGAACGGAGGATTCTTGAGCAAATCGTTGACCATAGGGGTCGTCACCATTGACGACGGCCGCTTTGGGCCCCTTGTTCTGCTCTTGCGTTAGGGAGCGAAACAATTGCGCTTTGGCTTGATAATAGGCCTCGAAGTCCTTGTGAAAATCTAAATGCTCCTGGCTGAGATTGGTAAATACGGCCACGTCATAGGCGACGCCGACCACCCGTTTAAGGGCCAACGCCTGAGACGATACTTCCATTACGGCGGCGTGCATGCCCCGGCCAATCATGTAACGCAACATTCTTTGTAAATCGGGCGCTTCCGGGGTCGTGCGAACTGAACTAAATGCTTCATGCCCAATTAAACTATGGATGGTGCCCATTAACCCGCATGGCACCTCGGCCGCCTCCAAGATGGTGCGGGTCAGATGGGCCACCGTCGTTTTGCCATTCGTTCCCGTGATGCCAATCATCCATAGCTGGTGAGAAGGCGAATCAAAAAGGATGTCGGAGGCGATGGCCATGGCGTGTCGCACGTCGTTGACGACGATGCCCGGGAGGCTAGGAGGAATGGCATCCACCCTATTTACTAATACGGCCGACGCCCCCCGCGTCTGGGCTTCTTGGCAAAATCGGTGTCCATCCGTCCGCGCGCCAGGCGAAGCACAAAAGAGATCTCCCGGGGCTACACGGCGTGAGTCGTATTGAATTCCCAAAATTTCTCGATCAAGGTCACCGACAGAACCCTTCACGTCCAGGTTTCGGGCGAGATCACGCAAACGCATGGGGGATTCTCCTTTCGCTCAAGCCCTCGATCTACCAAGTGTCGGCGTTCGTCGTGTTCCGGCCGACACCAGTTGGCCTGCCATTCGACATCATTTTATACTAAGCGTCTGACTTCGTTCCGCGGTGCTATAGAATTCGCACTGTGGTCAACGGCTGACAAACGAAAGGGCGCGGTTTATCAGGGAGGACGCCAAGCAGGTGGCCTTAAGACAAGCATCGTCATCGCCTCGGAGGTGGGTTGACCAAGGGATACTGGCCGCAATGTGGTAGGCTGAACGCGACGGCAGTGGTTCGGTCGTCGGCTTCGGTCTGGGTAAAAGCCGCCGTTTTTCTCCACGGCAGGGGTGGTGGGACGTCGGCAAGATCTTGTTTGGGAGAGGATGACGCATATGTCCAAATGGCGAAACCATCCGCAGCGTCGGATTATGCACCATGAAATCGCGATTAATCCGCTCTTTTCGCGCGACGGAGAGGTATCGGTACCCCGGTATCGGTTGGCCGATCAAGGCCTCTTGCCGGAAACGGCTTATCAAGTGATCCACGACGAGTTGGCCTTGGATGGAAATGCCCGGCTTAACTTGGCTACGTTTGTCGGCACGTGGATGGAACCGCAAGCGCGAGTACTATACGCAGAGGCTGCCGACAAGAATATGATCGACAAAGACGAGTATCCGCAGACGGCCGCGATCGAAGATCGCTGCATCCACATCATGGCCGATTTGTGGAACTCGCCGAGCTCCAAGGACACCATTGGCGTTTCCACCACCGGTTCTTCAGAAGCTTGTATGCTCGGGGGGCTGGTGCTCAAGCGTCGCTGGCAGGCCAGGCGAAAGGCACAAGGATTGACCGTGGATCGTCCTAATATCGTCTTTAGTTCGGCCGTTCAGGTGGTCTGGGAGAAGTTTGCCAATTACTTTGAGGTTGAGCCTCGCTATGTCGACGTGACTCCCGAGAGGCCTTGCCTCACCCCCGAAGGCGTGCTAGAAGCGGTTGATGAAAACACAATTGGTGTAGTTCCCGTGCTCGGTGTCACGTACACTGGAGTTTACGAACCGGTAGAGGCCATCGCAAGCGCCCTAGATCGGCTTCAACAGGATAAAGGGCTTGATATTCCCATTCATGTTGATGCAGCTTCTGGGGGATTTGTGGCACCATTCTTGCAACCGGAGTTGCGCTGGGACTTTCGCTTGCCTAGAGTGCATTCGATAAATGCCTCAGGGCATAAGTACGGTTTGGTTTATCCTGGCATCGGTTGGGCCCTTTGGAGGGAAAAGACGCTTGTTCCCGAAGATTTAGTGTTTGAGGTGTCCTACTTAGGGGGCAACATGCCAACGTTTGGCTTGAATTTCTCTCGGCCCGGGGCTCAGGTGCTTTTGCAATATTACAACTTCCTGCGCTTAGGACGGCAGGGGTACTATCAGGTGCAAAAGACGTGTCAGGAGGTGGCTCATTTTCTAGCCCATCAGATTGGAGCTATGAAAATGTTTGACCTCTTGACCGATGGCTCAGACATCCCCGTGTTTGCGTGGAAACTGAGTGAGGAAGCGAGAGACTACTGGGACCTCCATGACCTTTCCCATATTTTGCACGAACGGGGATGGCAGGTTCCAGCCTATCCCTTGCCCTCCGGGATGCAAGATACGACCATTATGCGAGTGGTGGTCAGAAACAGCTTTTCCATGGATTTGGCCCGGGCTTTCCTCGATGATTTGACTCGTGCGGTTGAGCGCCTGGAGAAACTAAAATCGCCATTTCCATCCGGCTTGCGCTCCAACAAACCGTTTCATCATTAAGCACGAGAATCATTAGAGACAACCCATGCTGGCAGCGAAAGACCCCGAGCTGGGGTCTTTCGCTGCCATACCCCGGCTTTCACCAGGCGGAGACGCGCGCATTGGGAAGGGCCTGTTATATAATAACGGAGACCTTCACCTAGGCACCTAGGAATATGGGTCCCGATTGTGCGAAGGGCAGGAATTCGCTATATGGAACGATTCAAGTTGATTAGCTCGGTCCACCTGTTTCTCATTTCAGACCGCAGATTGCTTCTCTTGCGACGGTGCAACACGGGCTACGAGGACGGAAGCTATAGTGTCCCGGCCGGTCATATCGAACAAGGCGAGCCCGTCACGGCGGCTGCATTGCGAGAGGTAAGAGAGGAGTGCGGGATCGATATTGCCGGAGAAGACTTGCAGGTTGTCGGGGTCATGCATCGCCGGTCTGATCAAGAGCGGATCGACTTTTTTCTAGCGGCAACTCAATGGAAGGGCGAAATATCCAACTGTGAGCCCGACAAGTGTGACGACTTGCGGTGGTGGCCCATCGACCGTTTTCCGCAAAACATCATCCCATATGTTAAATTTGCCTGGGAGAATTATCGCCGAGGCCTGTGGTTTTCCGAGTTTGGTTGGCCCTCTTAACGGCATGCAAGGCGGGTCGGCCTTCATGGGGGAGCACCCTGGCTGATGGAGCTAACGTGGTACGAGATGAGATACCTCGCTTGGGAGAGGCGACCCTTGTTCTTCGCCGACCCGGGCAGGAAAGGTGGCGTTCGCAATGCCGGTATGGCCAGATGAAGCCTGGCGGCCTCTGTCGTCCATTGACCCACACTGGCGCTGGTTGACGCGCCACGTGCCGATCGCAGGGACGTTGCCCGGTACCTGGGAGATTCGCGGTCAACTGGCCGAATCGGAACATCTCTTTGGATCGTTGTCTGATGAGGACGCTGTGCGCATTGAGCATATCTTGGGCAACAAAGACCCCAAAGATGCCCATCCTGTGGTGCTTCATCTTGGCGGGGCGGAAATACGATATCTGCCTCCTGCGGTTACAAGCCCTACGGGGCGATTTAATTTGCGCCGCATTTGGACGGTGATCATCGGACTTCTAGTCAAGTTCAAGCTGGTGTTGGTTTTTGGCTCAGTCGTTCTGAGTTTGTTTGTCTATGGGTTCGCGTTAGGCTGGGCCTATGCCGTCGGCTTAGTCGTCATCATTGGCATCCATGAGTCAGGTCATGTTGTGGCTAATCGCATCAAAGGCATTCCGGCCAGTTTACCCATCTTCATTCCCTTCTTAGGGGCTTTCATCGGGTTGAAGAAATCCCCGAAAAACGCCGCGGATGAGGCGTTCATTGGGGTTATGGGCCCTCTTTTCGGATTAGCCGCTACGCTCGTGGCACTCGGTCTAGGCCTAGGCACCCATCGTCCCATCTTTTTTGCGGTGGCCGAGATGGGGTTTTTGCTGCATGTCTTTAATTTAATGCCCGTTTTACCTTTAGATGGCGGGCGCACGGTGGGCTTTTGGCGTTGGAAGGCCTGGATTCCCGGGATGGCAGGCGTGTTGGTGGTGCTCTTTTATAACCCCATTTATAACCAATTCCGCTTCGATCCGTTGACGCTGTTCATTGTTTTACTCATTGTTATATCGATGGTGCGTGAGCCTAAACAGCATGGCCCCGACTATTCCCTCATCGCGTCCCGGTGGCAGTGGACTTATACGGCCATCTGGGGCTTTGCTTTGCTGGTTAGCATTTTGGGGTACTGGGGTGTAGGCCACTTTCATCCGTTTGTGTGAGGCCGGGCGAACGCCAGAGATCTTCCTACACGTTCCCTTCTCAAGTGCAGGGTTTAGCGCCGCCTGATGCGAGAGGACTGCCTCGGTCATTCGCACGCCGCTATGACGTCTAGCCATGGCCTGTGCTGCCAAACCCGCCGCTTCTCCGTCCTTGAACCTGATCTTCGTCCACCAGCCCGTAATGGACGAAGATGGCTTGCGCAATGCGCTGACCAAAAGCAATTTCGGCGGGTTTAGAGGACAGATTCATGAGCGGCACCATGATATGACCCTCGTTATGAGGGTTATCCACATAGTCGGCATCGATCACGCCCACTTGGTTGGCGAGCACCAACTGATGCTTGACGGCTAAAGAACTTCGAATAATTAGCAAAAGGACATCGGTAGCGTTCATGTAGACTTTAAGGCCGGTTGGCACCAGGACAGACTGCCCAGGAGAAACGGTGAGGTTCTCGGCTGAGGCTAAATCATATCCTGCAGATTGTTCGGTCGTGCGGACCGGCAGCGACAAACCTTCGTGGTGATCGTAACGGCTTATCCAGGCAAACTTTCTCAAAAAGACACCTCCGCGGATTGAAAGACGATATGTAACACCTTAATCGACCTTTGGTGCGCTTGTCGAGGCCAGATCTTGAGACAGAAAAATGAACGTAGAGTCCCTGTTGGCTTTTGTAGCGAAAGCGTGTATAATGCTATGCATAACCCGCTCACAAAAAAAGTTCACTGAGTGGCACGAGATTTAGTTTGTGAAGCGAATATCTTTCTTCATAAAGTGATTGTTGGCAGTACCACGATGAAGGGGAACGGTCTGGCTAACGGGATAATAGCGATCCGGGAATAGGTGAAAGCCCGGTCCCAAGGTCCGCCCTGCTCGCCCTGGAGTGTGCTTCTTGAAAGGGCCTTAAGCCTTAGTAGACGAAGCCGGGTAATTCCGTTAGCAATTGACGAGATTCCGGAAACGGAAACAAGGGTGGTACCGCGCGAGAGCGCCCCTTGCTACTGACAAAACCAGTAGTAGAGGGGCATTTTGGACTTTGCGGACGATTGAAAGGAGGCCGGCACATGAGTTACATCATTGAAGTTTCCATGCAGGACCGCGAGGGGGCAGTCGCACGCCTGATTATGCTATTTAGCCAGCGCCATCTGGATATCGTTCAATTTAGCGCGAAACGCAGTGGTGCCGGCATGATATCTGCCACCATCGAGGTGGAAGGGCCGCGCGAGCGGGCACCCTGGACGCTTCGCCAAGTTGCGCGCAATCACAACGTGGTCACCGCCTATATGCTTAATCCTGGGGAGCCGAAACGAGCTCGAGTGATCAAGAAGGATGCGGAGTCCATGCGACGTTATCCCGTACGAGGACGTTCCCTAAATGGGCAGCGAACTTTGATGGTGCGACGAGATTCGCGCTTGGCTGCCGCCAAGTCATAATCTCATCAATCCGAAAGGAGGGGGTTAGGGGTGTCTTCGGACCAGGTCTACATTTTTGACACGACCTTGCGCGATGGAGAACAGTCGCCAGGAGTCGCTCTCAGCCCTTCGGCTAAGTTGGCTATCGCCGAACAACTGGCTAGGTTGGGCGTCGACATCATTGAGGCGGGCTTTCCGCAAGCCTCTGCCGGTGATCTTGACGCGGTTAGATTGATTGCCGATCAGGTACGAGAGCCCGTTATAGCCGCGCTGGCGAGATGCCATCCAAGTGACATTGAGGCGGCAGCCCGGGCCTTGGAATCTGCCGAACGCCCACGCATTCACGTGTTCATTGCGAGTTCGGCCGTGCACATGGAAGCCAAACTGAAGATGACGCCCGATCAGGTGCTCGACCGGGTGGGGGAGATGGTGGCTAAAGCGCGTAGCTACGTTGAGGACGTGGAATTTTCGGCTGAAGACGCTACCCGCTCCGAGCCAGGATTTTTGGTGGACTTAGCCAAACTGGCGGCATCCATGGGAGCGCGCACGATTAACTTGCCCGATACCGTTGGCTATACCACCCCGGAAGAGTACCGAACGTTGGTGACCTTGATTCGCGAGGCGTTGGACGACCCCAAAATCCGTCTTTCCGTGCACTGCCATGATGATTTGGGACTGGCTGTGGCCAATACGTTAGCGGGTATTGAGGCGGGAGTGCGGCAGGTCGAAGTGGCGGTTAACGGCATTGGTGAGCGCGCGGGCAACGCTGCCTTAGAAGAAGTGGTCATGGCGATAACGGCGCGAAAAGATCAATTTCAGGTGCAACATCGGATTCAAACCCGAGAGCTCTTTCGGACTAGTCAACTGGTCAGTCGCTTGTGCGGCATGATGGTGCAACCTAATAAGGCCATCGTAGGCCGCAACGCCTTTCGGCACGAGTCGGGGATCCATCAAGACGGGATGCTCAAGGATCGTCGCACGTATGAAATTTTAACTCCCGATGACATCGGTGTGGAACAGACGCTATTAGTGCTGGGAAAGCATTCCGGACGCCATGCACTGCGCCAGCGTTTGTCCGAGCTCGGCCTTAGTGCCTCGAGCGAGGAACTTGTACGCATTCAAAATCGAATTAAAGGGCTGGCCGAAGTGAAGTCCGAGATTAATGATCAAGACCTGGTAGCGGTATGGCAAGATGAAGTGCAAGGAGTCAAAGTGGAGGATATCGACTTAGTCGCTTGGCAGGTAAGCACCGGAACGCATATGCGACCGACCGCACAAGTGGCCGTGCGCTTTCGCGGGAAAGTGCGCGAAGACTCGGCTATTGGGGACGGACCCGTCCATGCCCTGTTTCAGGCGCTTAGTCGAGCACTCGATTTGAATGGGTTGGAGCTGGCAAGCTATCGCTTAGTACCCGTCTCTCCGGGAGAAGAGGGGTTGGCCGCGGTTTCCGTGGAGGTCAGCGGATACGGGCATCGGGCGGCTGGATATGCATCGGACGTCGACGTGCTCAAGGGCTCTGCCCTAGCTCTGACGGATGCGATGGGTAGCTTGGCGGGACGAGTGCTGCCAGAGGCGACCGGGGTGCTGGGAGCGATTGTCGAGTAGCAAAGTAGAAGAAGACCTTCATGGGGGAGGCCCCAGCCTGACCTATCGACGCTTTCGGGGATGAAACAGCACTTTTAAAGAAGAGGGAGTGACAAGATGAATGGGTCACAATGGACCTGGAACGTGCTTGAATCGCTAGGTGTCGACACCATCTTTGGAATTCCAGGGGGAGCCATCTTGCCACTGGTGGATGCTATGGTCGAAAAAGGGCAGGCGCTCTCTTTCATTGTGACGCGGCACGAGGCCGCTGCGGTGCACGCAGCAGACGGTTACGCTCGCGCGGGCGGAAAACCAGGTGTGGTCCTAGTGACCTCCGGACCAGGGGGCACCAATGTACTGACCGGGCTATCCACGGCGATGGCGGATTCCGTGCCTATGGTGGTGTTAATTGGTCAGGTTGCCGTTTCGCTAATCGGTACCGATGCATTTCAGGAAGCCGATCTTTACACGATGACCATGTCGGTCGTAAAGCACAGTTGGCGGATTACCGATCCGAATGCCATCGCCGAAACCCTGGAGGAAGCCTGGCATGTTGCGAGTCATGGTCGGCCCGGGCCCGTCGTGGTGGAATTTCCTAAAAATGTCCAACTGGCGGAAGTCACGGAGATGCGACATTGGTCGGGACCCCCACAGGAGACCACGAAGATTCGACCCTTAGACTGGTCGAGGGTTCGGAGTCTTATGAGATTTTCTAAGCGTCCGCTGGTCTACCTGGGTGGGGGGGTGACAGCAAGCGATAGCGCGGCGTTAGTCCGTCAATTGGCTGAAAAGATGGACGCACCCGTCGTTTCCACCTTGATGGGTCTTGGCGTGATGCCGCACCAACATCCCCTATTTTTGGGAATGTTGGGTATGCATGGCACATGGACGGCCAACCATGCGGTGCAGGACGCAGACTTAATTATCGCCCTCGGCGCACGTTTCGATGATCGCGTCACGGGACGGGTCGACCAATTTGCCCCTAAAGCTAAAATCATCCATGTTGAGGTGGATGCGGCCGAAATTGGTAAAATTATCCACTCCGATGTGGGTCTCAATGGGGATCTTCGCGATGTTCTACCCAAACTAGTGCGAATTGCCCCTAAGGCGCAGCACCCGGTTTGGAACCAAATCCTGAAGGACTGGCGAATCAAGCACCCTTTGCGCTACCAACCCGGTGAGGAGTGGCTGAGTGCGCCGGAAGCTTTGGAGGCTATTGCCAAGCATCTTAACCCACAAGACGTGGTGGTCACCGAGGTTGGGCAGCATCAGATGTGGGCGGCACTCTACATTCCCCGGAGTCTTCCCCGTCGCTTTATCACGTCGGGTGGATTAGGCACAATGGGCTATGGCTTTCCAGCGGCTATGGGAGCCAAGATTGCACGGCCGAACGATCGGGTCTGTCTTATCGCTGGAGACGGCAGCATTCAGATGAATTTACAGGAATTTGCTACGCTGGCTCAATACCGAATACCGATTTGGGTTATTATCTTTAATAATTCTGGCCATGGCATGGTGCGCCAATGGCAAGATTTGTTCCATGGGGAACGGCGTCATGGAGAACTTTTGGAAAATCCGGATTTTGTTAAACTGGCAGCAGCTTTTCAAATTCCCGGATTCAGCGTCAACACTGCCTCGGCCTTGGACGAGGCGCTGGCCACCATGAAGACGGTGAACGGCCCAGTGGTCTTGGAAGTGTTAGTCCCTCAGGACGATCACGTGTATCCCATGGTGCCTTCGGGGCAAGCATTGTCGATGGTGATTGAGGAGTAGGGCACTTACCCAAGACCGTTTAAGAAAGAGGGAACAGCATGGCGCATAGGGCCAGTAAAGTGTATGTGAACGGGAGCCTGGTTAGTCGGAATGAAGCCACGGTGTCCGTGTTTGATCATGGCTTTTTGTACGGTGATGGCATTTTCGAAGGAATTCGTGTCTATGAGGGGCGTATCTTCAAGTTGAAAGAGCATTTGGAGCGTTTGTTTATGTCGGCTAAGGCGATCATGCTGACGGTGCCGCTTTCCTTGGAAGAAATGCAAGAGGCCGTGATGGAGACGGTCCGGGCCAATGGCTTGCCTGACGCCTATATTCGTCTGGTCGTGTCTCGAGGACCTGGTGACCTGGGACTGGATCCTCTGCGCTGCTCGCGCCCAACCGTCATCATCATTGTCGAAGAGATTAGCCTGTATCCCCAAACCGTCTATCAAAACGGTCTAGAGCTAGCCTCTGTCGTGGTGCGCCGTCCTGCACCGGATGCACTCAATCCCGCGATGAAGACCTTGAACTACTTAAATAATATTCTTGCCAAGATTGAAGCAAACCAACGCGGTCTGGTGGAGGTGCTGATGCTTAACCACGAAGGATGGGTGGTCGAAGCATCCGCCGACAACATCTTTTTGGTGAGACGGGGGGAAATTGTGACGCCTCCCACGTATGTCGGTATTTTAAACGGCATTACTAGACAAGTCGTCATCGCCCTGGCTACCGATGCAGGCTATCGGGTTCGCGAAGAGAACATGACCTTATTTGATGTCTATAACGCAGACGAAGCCTTCTTAACCGGTACGGCGGCGGAAATGGTGCCGGTGGCGAGGTGCGATGGCCGCGTGATTGGTGATGGCCAGCCAGGGCCGATCACAAAAGATCTCATCGAGCGCTTTAGGATCTATGCCAAAGGAGAAGGCGTCCTGGTGCCTAGGCTTAACGCGATACAAGCATGATTGCGCCCAAGATCTTCTTTCAGGGCGAACCCGGTGCCTTTAGTGAAGCGGCCGTGATCAATCATTGGCCCGCAGCAGAACCGGTCGGCTTGCCTAGTTTTGCCCAAGTGTTCGAAAAATTATCGGAAGATCCTGAGACGGTTGGACTGCTGCCTATTGAAAATGCCTACGCGGGCACTGTGCACGATGTATTGGATCTGATCATTCAGCATGCCGAACTGTCCATTTGGGCGGAAGTCGTGCAGCCGGTAGAATTAGCCCTATTGGGGCTGCCGGGGATGCATAAGAGCGAGGTGCGACGGGTGCGTTCCCACCCGCAGGCGTTAATGCAAAGCCGGGGATATTGGCAGTCGCAAGGCTGGCAAATGGAACTCGGCTCGGATACGGCGGGCAGTGCTCGCGAACTCCTACAACATCGCTGGCCAGGGGTTGCGGCCATTGCCGGGCCGCATGTGGCCGAAGAATACGGCCTGGTCGTTTTAGAAAGCCGCATTCAAGATCACCCGGACAATCGGACGCGGTTTTGGTTGATCTCGGGACGTCGACCTCCCCGGCTGTGGCCGGGATTAAGTGCCACTCGGGCCAAGACCAGTCTGGTCTTTGACACGATCAACACGCCTGGGAGTCTCGTATTGGCGCTCTCGCCCTTTTCTGATGCACAAGTCAACTTGACCAAAATCGAATCGCGTCCGAGACCGCATCATCCTTTTGCCTTCAGATTTTGGATTGATTGTGAGGGCGAGTTAGACTCACCCGATGTCATTTCACGGGTGATTCCCCAATTCCGCCAGACGACGGAATGGCACCGTATCCTAGGGCGCTATCCCTTGTTGCAGCGCCGAAGATGAGGAGGGAGAGCCGAGGTTCACGAGTGAGGCGCTTTCGACCCCAGTATTTTAGGCAGGTAGGAGGAATTCGCTGAATGGAAACGGTGCTAAGGTTGAGGGACATCATCCTGGTCCGTGGGGAACATCGGATCCTCGATGGGCTTTCATGGACGGTCACGGCCGGGCAGCACTGGGTTCTTATGGGCCCCAACGGTTCCGGCAAGACGGCCCTTTTAAATGTCTTAACAGGGTACCTTTGGCCTACGCACGGTCAAGTCGAGGTGTTGGGTGAACGATTCGGAGAGACGGACCTAAGGCAGCTTCGTAGGCGGCTCGGCTGGGTTAGCGTAGGACTGGTGGAGCAGTATGCCCGCTATCACGGGGAGCTCTCTGCCCTCCAAGTAGTGATGAGTGGCGCCGAGGCCTCAATCGGCATTTACCGGGAGCTTGGGCCTGAAGTCCGCGATCGTGCGCGCGAGGTGCTTGATCGTCTCGGTGCGGGAACCCTTGAGCACCGAGCGTTTTCCGTGCTCTCTCAAGGCGAGCGCCAGCGGGTGGTGTTGGCACGCGCATGGTTGGCGCAACCCGAAATCCTCATCTTAGATGAACCGACGACAGCGCTAGACATGGTTGCCCGGGAGGCGCTCTTGACGGGGTTAACCCGATTGGTGGAGGACTCGAAAACTCCTCCGACCGTGATCTATGTGACCCATGCGGTCGATGAGGTCCTGCCCTGGTTTAGCCATGTGTTGCTTTTGCGCCAGGGCAAGGTGGTGGCTCAAGGTGAAAAAGCCAAGGTGTTGGCCGACGACCCGCTAAGGCGCGCGTTTGAGCTTTCCGTGCAGCTCGTGTGGCGCGACGGTCGGCCTTTTGTCACGCTAGGATCTTACGCGGAGCGTAGTGCCGTTCCAGCGAACCAGAAGTAAGCGGTATCCCGTGGATCCCCGAAGAACGATGAGGTAGCCCAAACGGACGGGACGCGCACTGATGGCCTGGTCCTTATGTTTTGTTGCCATGTGGGCGATGGCCTCGGCGGCGGCTTGGCTGATGTGATGGGGAGCAGGAAGGGCGGGGGCCATCAAAGCTCCTGTCACCAAAGCCGTTAAGCAGGTCGGCAAGTTCACGTGGGTGTCACCTCCAACCTAACCTTGTCAAAAGGTGACTAACCTATACCTCGCCATTTTCTGCGCCAAAGCCCCTCTCGAAGGCAGTTTCATCGACCATCATGGACCCATTGCCATAATTCGCATCGCATAGGTCTGGACTGAACCCTGTTTCTGTATAATAAGTGAAGCATAAAGGTTTTCGCGGCCGGGGATGGAATGGTAGGGATGTTCGGTCTGCCTGTTTTTGGAATTGGTTTGACTAGCCACGAGTAACGTCGGTCCCAACAGCATGGGGCCGTCCGGCTGCGCGATCTTATGGAAACGGGCTAGGGGGGGAAGCATGGACCAATCTCGGCGATCATCGGCGGCAGAGATGGATGCGTTGATCGAGGCGGTCGACGCTATGCCTGACCACCATCAAGCCACGTTGGCTGGGCATCCCCAGATCTTGATTTTGGCCGCTCGATATGGCGACGGTCATCTTAGGGCAGCGAAGGCGGTAGCGATGGAATTGCTGCATCGCCATCCCGACCCTTCGTTAGGGTTGTTGGATTATTATCGTTTCGTTAACCCCCGTCTAGACAACGCTATTCGCTGGGCCTATCTTTCTAGTGTGCGTTTTGCTCCTGGGCTCTGGCGCTGGTTTTATACGTCTACCCAACGTATCGACCCCACATCTAACGCCCAAAAGTTTTTGAATCATGTGGGATTGAACCGATTCTACCAGGCCATTCGGGAGCACCCTCCCGAAGTCATCGTATCCACCTATCCCACCGCGGCCGGAGTGGTTTCGTCGTTGAAGAGCAAGGGCCGGCTTCGTGTTGCGAATTTTGTGGTGATGACTGATTATAGCGTGCACTCGCAGTGGATACATCCTGGAATCGACCGTTACTTTGTTGGCAGCGAGGACATGAAGTTGGCACTTCAGGACCGTGGCTTAAAGGAAGAGAGTATCATTGTTTCTGGCATTCCCGTGGATCAGCGTTTTCGTTTGCCCGTCGACGAACAGAAGGTGCGCCAAGAATTAGGCGTGGGCGACAGGCCGGTGGTGTTGTTCATGGGTGGGGCCTACATGCCTCAGAATGAGTTCCATGCCGTGTTGGAGGCGATTGACAGGGCACCGGCGGATCATGCGACGGTGGTCATCGCCGGCCGCGCGGGGCAGCGCCGGGCGATTGCGGAGGCCTACCAATTGAGGGCCAAAAATCAAGTGGTGGTCTTGGAGTATGTCAACAATGTACACGAATTGATGGCGATCTCGTCGATGCTGGTCTCCAAGGCTGGCGGGTTGACCACGACCGAGTCGCTGTGTCGCGGACTGCCAGTAGTAATCTACCGCCCTATTCCCGGGCAAGAAGACGCCAATGCCGACTTTCTGCAAAGGCACCGAGCTGGTATTCGGGCGCACCGGGAAGAAGAGGTGGGAGAAATCGTCGGCGACCTTTTAGCCAGCCCCTGGCGACTCAAGGCCATGGCTCGAGAGGCCGCCCTGCTGGGGCATCCCGAGGCTGCGCAAACCGTGGCCAGTTATGTTTTGGCAGCTATATCGGAGAGGCGAGCCAACCTTCATGCTTAGGGGGCCAGAGCCCCTGACACCTTTGCGGGAGGCCGTTGTCCGACACTCCCGAGCTACACCCACCCACATAGAACGTTATGGAGGAGATGAATTCGGTTGATCACCGGTGTCCTTGTCATCGTGTTCGGGCTGTGGCTGTTAAGCTATCCGCTGGCCGACTTCTTACTTCATCATGTGCAAGGGGGAGCGTTTCATGCCAGCGAAGCGAGCCGACAAGTCGCCCTGACGTTTGACGACGGACCAGACGCCAGCACACCTGAGATGTTGGCTGTCTTACGGCAGGCGGGAGTGAAGGCCACGTTCTTTATGATTGTCGAACGAGCTCAGGCCCACCCGCATTGGGTAAAAATGGTCGCTGAGGAGGGGCACGAGATAGGACTCCATGGCGTGCGTCACCGCTCGTCCTATCTCATGACGCCGCGCGCCACGATGGCCAGTATTCGCCGTGGCGTGGCCGAGTTGAAGGCTCTAAGCGGCCAGGAGATCCTTTGGTATCGCCCCCCCTGGGGACATCATAGTCTCTGGACCTGGTGGGCCTGCCGCCGTTTGGGCTTAAAGCGGTTGCTGTGGACGGTGGCCCCCAATGACTTTCGTGCCGAGAACTCACCCAAGCAAATCGCCAGTTATGTGTTTCAAGCCTTGTCGGCAGGTGGCGTGGTCGTCTTGCATGACGGTGGTGGGGACCGTTCACGAACGGTAAGCGCTCTACCTCTGATCGTGCAAAATGTGCGTCGCATGGCGTTAGAGCCCGTGACGGCCAGTCAGCTTGTAGGAGAACGCTCGTGGCTCAAGGTGGCGTGGCGGTGGTGGGAGACGCGATTTCAGCTGGCCTGGAAGGTCGAGCCGATCCCGTCGCGGGTGGGCTCTATGCCAATTTTTCGGATCGGTCGGATTCGATATCACGGGCCGAGAATCCCCTCTCCGGCAGGCACGCTGGAGCCTGGGGCATGGTTCGGCGAGATCCACTTTGACAATGGAATCCTGTCGAGATACAGCACCGAACCGAGCCACATGCTGAAGGCTTACCAGCTAATTCGTCGATCGCTTTCCGATCTGGCCACCTTCGTTAGTGAAAACGAACGGTATCGCGCGGTAACCAGTTTTGGGGGGATCACTGTCCTTGACGCGGGACAGGCCACTGAGCGTCTTGGCTTTCGGCGCACTCCCGTCCGGGGATGGCGCAAGGTGAGCATGCGCATTTATTTGATCCTGCTCATGGCGATGTACCATCGCCGGGGGTGGAGGACGCTTCGGGGACGTTGGACGCAACTTCACCCGGTGTTTTTAACCATCGACCGCCGCACGTTAATCGAACGATATGGTCGCGACCCGATCGCATCGGAAGTTCGCGTTCAGGCGGTTAACCATGATCCCCGCTAGTCTTTGCTGCTTAGCCGTGCAAAAGGGGTTGAGAGTGCGATGCTAGGTTTGGTGGCGGTGGTGTTATCCGCGGGATTGGGTACGCGCATGGGCCAAAATAAGGGGAAATTGCCGTGGCCCGGGCATGAAAACTTGCTACACCGGGCGGTATGGGCGGCAACAAAGTGGGCCGATCAGGTGCTGGTGGTCGTGGGACCGGGCGAGGACCACCTCGAGCTGCAGTCAAAAACCATCCACGTTATTCGCAATGGGAACCCCGAGCGAGGGCTCTCTTCTAGCCTAAGGGTGGCAATCGGTGCTGTGCAAGCGGCAACGTGCCAAACGCTTGCCTGGACCTTGGTCGACCAACCTTTTGTGACCCCGGAAGATGGGGCATCGGTCCTGGATCACTGGACAAAAAGACCGTCGTCGATTAGAATTCTTCGCCCTACCTACAACGGGAAGCCTGGACATCCGTTATTCATCGAGTACCCCTTGGCCATTCAACTCGTATCTGAACTTCACGGCGACGTTGGCCTCTCACGAATCATTTCAGGCCGAGACGACTACGGGACCTTTGAGCGAACCATCGTGGGTAGGCCGCTACCGAGTTTCGATATTGACAAACCCAGCGACTATCAGCAAGCTTTGCGATGGCTTGCCTGGAATCCGGGGATGGTATAATAAAGGACAGTAGATCTGAAGGCTTAGATCGGAACGGAGCACCGACCAT
>JAJZZI010000182.1 GCA_021797635.1 Bacillota bacterium
GACCTGGGCGGCCTTATTGAACGATGCTAAAAAACTAAAAGCTCATGGCATCATTCCAGGCGCCGACATTCCCAACTACGGTTGGTATGTTCGCTTGTTTTTAGGCAACATGCTGGGCGTGAAGGCATCCCAGCGGCTAGTGTCATATACCAAGCACTCGGCCGACGTCGTCAATGCCTATGATGAGGTCATGGGATACCACGCGGGATTTTTCAATCCTGCCAAGAACCCCCGAATCATGGCATGGTGGCCCGTGATGAAGCAGCTGTTCAACTATTGGGATAAGAACGTTAGCAACGTCAACGCCATTAATCCGCCATCCGGCGCTCCCAGTGGATCGAGTTTGTTCCCCGCTGGCAAGGTCGCTATGATTTACCAAGGTTCTTGGACCCCTGAGAATCTTAAACTAGCCAAAGTCAAATTTCCGTACGGCTCGTTCAACTTTCCCTCACTCAAGGGCGCCACTCCCTATGCTACGAACTTGAATAGTTCGGCCGCCGTTGGTGGTCCCAGCGCCGGCTTCGAATATGCGATTTCGACGCATGGATCCGATTCCACGATGAACCCCGCCAAATTCCAGGCCGTCTTGGATTGGGTTCGCTTCTTCTTTACCCCGAAGTGGGATCAAGCTATCGTCAACCAATTGGGTTCGTACGTGCCCACGTTGAAGGGCACCACCCCTATCCCGGCCGACAAGGCCTTGGCCCAATCTATCACGCATCCGTTCTATGTAAACCTTGGCTTTAGTGACGTGACTCCGGCCGCGGGCAACCAACTCACCACGTTGTTCCAAGAATACGTGACCGGTCATATTACCTTTGCCGCGGCCAAGCTCCAGTTCAATCGCATTGCAGCCACCGCCGTTTCGCAATATGCCGCAGAGCACCATATCCACTACTAACCTAGCGTCAAAGCGGCCACCCCGATTGACCATTACATGGTCGGTTGGGGTGGCCAGATTAATTCTCGTTCGACGGAGAGGAGCGTGGATGTTGTGGCATGGTCTCTACCGACTCCAGGCAGCCAGATTTCTGATATCAAGAAAGTTAATCGCCGTCCTGGGAGCGGTAATCCTTGGACAACTCGGCTGATTGCCTATGGATTTTTACTGCCAACCTTTGCTTTTGTGATCGGATTCAGCTATTACCCGGCATTTCGTGCCTTAATCGGCGCATTCACCAACTGGGACGGATTTAATCCCCCAACCTGGGTGGGTCTCTCCAATTTTGTGCAAGCTTTTCAAGATCCTATTTTTTTGGGATCGTTGTGGCATGTAGCCGTGTGGACCGCGGTAGGCATTCCCCTAGCACTGATTCCTCCGTTTATCGCGGCAGAAATGATTTTCCATGTCAAGAGTCTTCGGGCCCAATATCTATACCGCACCATTTTTGTGTTGTCGTTCGTGTTGCCAACGGTGGTGAGCATCTTAATCTGGCAGTACATCTACGAACCTTCTGGGGTGCTAAACGCCCTATTGCACGTGCTAGGTTTAACATCGTTGGAACACTCGTGGATAGGCAATCCGCATTTGGCCTTAGGTGCCGTGATTCTCATGGGTTTCCCTTGGATTAATGCTTTCAACCTGTTGATTTATTACGCAGGACTGCAAAGCATCCCGCAGGAAATCTTGGATGCCGCGCAGATGGATGGAGCAACCGGATGGGATCGCATCCGCAGCGTGGATATCCCCTTAGTCCGTTCCCAAACTAAGCTTCTGTTGATTCTTTCGATTATTGGGGTGAGCCAAAATCTCTTAGTACCTCTATTGATGACCAGCGGAGGGCCTGGAACTTCTACCACGACCCCTGTCTTTTATATGTACCAAACGGCGATTCAATACGATCAGTACGGCTATAGCATGGCCATAGCTTTTATGTTGTTCGCCGCGGTGATGGTCCTAGCTATTCTTAATATTCGCTTCTTCCAATCTGACACCAACTAGTTGGGCAAGGGGGTCTCGTCGTGCCGATTCGCATTCGAGGGTTATGGATTCATATGGCTATTATTGTCCTGGCTGCATTGACCATCTATCCCATCGTATTTATGGTGGTTAACGCTTTTAAGACCGGAGCCGAAACTGCCGCCTCGCCATTTGCCCTGCCCCTGCATCCACTTTTTAACAACTTCAAACTTGCTTTGCAAGCGACCTGGCCTGCCTACCGACAATCCGCCTTTATCGTAGGGGTCAGCGTGTTCGGGATGTTAAGCAGCGCACTTCTGGCATCTTACGCCTTCGCTCGGCTGCAGTTTCGCGAACGTGAGATGTTATTTTACGTCGTGTTTGGCTTGCTGTTAATTCCCCCATTTTTGACTTTGATTCCGCTATTCCTGGAGATCAAGAATCTTGGTCTGCTGGATACGCCGTGGGGGCTCATTCTCCCCTACATTGCCGGGGGTCAAGCGTTTGCTATCTTTATTCTTCGTTCATTTATCCGAGCGATTCCCGAAGACCTGTTCGAAGCCGCGCGCATTGACGGAGCCCATGATCTGCGACTATTTTGGCACATCGCCGTCCCCCTTTCGGTTCCCATTCTCATTACCCTGGCGGTGTTGAACGTGGTCGGACTATGGAGCGACTACATCTTGCCGTCATTGGTGCTAAACTCTGCGCACGAAACGGTCGCCATGGCTATCGCCAACTTCGTGCCGCCACCCCAGGCGCCATCCATTAATGCGTTTAATCAACAGTTAGCCGCGTTTACCCTCTCGTCGATACCCCTTGGCGTCTTGTTTCTCTTTCTGATGCGCTATTTTGTGGCCGGAATCACTAGTGGCGCCTTGAAAATGTGAACAAGGGCAACTAGCTAGGAACGACTGAACAATAACGCCCGCATGGCTCTGCTAGATCGGATGATTGGGAGGGACGACACCGACCTCAAACGCTCACGTCTGAACCCCGCGTCCAACAATGGGGCGGCAAAGTCCTATAGGCTGACGCGGATCGCCTATATGGCACGGTAAATAGGCGAAGTCTCTTCGCCGCCAGCCGGATCTTACCTACCTGGGACAGGCGAGTATCTCCAGCCCCCCACGAGGGGATAAGGTCATGCCCGGGGTCGGGGAAGGAAAGGGCTCTCGGCTGCGTAGGCGCCACCTACGGCAAATATTTGCTACCGCGAGTGACAGTTCGGCGAGAGCAAATTCCTCGCCGGGACAACGGCGCGGTCCTCCCCCGAAGGCGAGGAAACGATAGTCAGTGCGCGTTCGCTTGATTTCGCCCCCATCGAGCCATCTTTCCGGTAAAAAGCTCTCTGCCTCTGGATAATAGCTTTCTAAGCGGTGGGTAACCCAAGGACTCACCAAAAACTGGGACCCGGCGGCGAGATGATAGTGGTCCACCTCCACATTTTGAATCGCCGTGCGACTGAGCAGCCAAACCGGGGGAAAGAGACGAAGCGATTCTAGGACGACCGCTTCCGAGTACACAAGGCCTCCTTCAGCTTCCTGGCTGACCCGTTCGACGACCTCAGGATGATCGGCCAGAAGTCTTATCGTCCAGGCAAGGGCATTACCGGTGGTCTCGTGCCCCGCAATCAGGAAGGTCAGGGCCTCCTGCGCCCGCCTGTCCGGGGGAGACTGGGCCAAGATCTCTAACAGTGGCGTGTTAGGGCGATCCAGCAGCGGCTCGACAAATGCGCGCAACACATCCGAAGACTGGTGAAACGCGCCGTTAAATGCCTTAGGCCACGCGTACGGGGGCCGATATAGACTTCTGGCGCGATGATGAAAGTGCTCCATAACCTGGCTCGTGGACTCGCCTAACCGAGAAATTAGCTCGTCTTTTGGACTTAGACCAAAGAGCGTGCTTAGGGTTACGGCAAGCGCTAGATAGCGGCCAAACACCCCCGCATCGACGCTGGCAGCGGAAAAGAACTTTTGCGCGCCCACGTTCACCTCATGGGCGATGGCCGCATGATAGGCCTTGATGGCGTTATGGGAAAAAACGGGCATAATCGCCCGACGCTGTTCCCTCCATAGGTCTCCCTCACTCAAGAGCATTCCTTGCCCGATCAGGGGATTTTTTGCCTCCATCCCCGGTCCCTTGCGGAAGTGGTCTTTATGCGTTCGGAGCACATCGGCCACCGCCTTATCCCCGGTGGCCAAGTACAGGGTCCACGGACCAAACGGAAGCGCGGCCATCGAGGGATAGCGGCGGCCCACCCTCTCCAACAGGGTTAGCGGATCACGGTGAAACGTGGGCAATAATCCCCATGGCCATCGGCTGGTAGGCCCATGCGGGCGCTCAAGACTCATTTTCCTTGGGGCCATCCCGGCTCGATCATCTTTAGCCCTTCTCCCTCAGCGGCGTGGGCCAATCGGCGGTCTAGCGCGCCAAATTTGACCTCAAACTCCTCTCCATATTGACACAGCACCAACGCCGAAGCCAACTCTACGCCCCCTAGACCACTTAGCGCCCAGCGCTCGGACAAATCTCCGGCCATGCGCAGCACGGCCTCCGTCGCAGGCACGCGCACAAAATGGCCCCAATCGAGATCGAGGCGCGTCAGCACGGCACGATAGTCTTGACTCTGAATCCAGTTCTCACGGCGGGCCTCCGCCAGCCATGCTCGGATCCAAGGATAGCCTAGCGCCGTCGTGGCGACTCCGTCCGCCTGGCGCAAGGCCCGCTGCACCCCATCCCGTCCGTCGTCGCCGACGTATAGTCGCAAGAGGGCGTCGCGTTCCAAGTATAAAATCATGAGCTAGGTTCCGCTTCAACGGATATTTCCACATGGTAGCGCTGAATCACGGGCACTTCTTGATCGGGAAGTCCGAATGGTTTACCTCCATCCCATAGGAGCAGTCCTTGGCGAGCTAGGGCATATAAGCGCTCTTCCGTGGGATTCAAAGTAGCAGGGACCACGCGTGCCAACGGTCGGTCCCGGTCTAGCACCATGAGCGTCTCGCCTTCCCGCACTTGCCCTAGATAGGCAACGAGGCGAGACTTGAGTTCCCGGATTGGCACTGGCTTGTCCAAGCGGTCCACCTCCAGGCCACCATTATTTGCCAAAGCATGGTCAAAGTCAATTGCTGAGGCGCGTCCACTGGAGCGGTTACCGCCCTAGCTAATAGCCGATGCCCCAATCCAATAAGAGGCCGCAATGGGTCAAGCCGCCGCCAAAGCCATAAATTAGCACCTTGTCGCCAGCCCGGATCATCCCATCTAAAACCCCCTGATCTAATGCCAGCGGGATGGTCGCCGAGGAGGTATTACCGTAGTTCACCAGACTATTGAGCATGCGCTCTAAGGGCACTTCACATTTTTCCGAGATGGCACTAATCATCCTGAGATTCGAACTATGGGGAACAAACCAGTTCACCTCGTCAATGCATAGACCACTGCCCTGCATCAACGAGGCCACCCCAGCGGGAATGGTATTCACCGCCCATTTATACACTTCTCTGCCATTTTGCACCAAGAACCCCGTAGAGGCGAGTTCCATGCCGTCCATCTCAGGGGAAAGATTCGTACAGTATAGATTGGCCCCATCCTTGCCCTCGGTACCCAGGTGAGCACTGATGAAACTAGGATGCACCTGGTCGTATTCGACCAGCACGGCACCGGCACCATCGCCAAACAATACGCACGTGGTGCGGTCCGTATAGTCGATAATCTTCGACATCGTTTCAGCCGCTATCACTAACACCTTGCGATGAAGCCCAGAGCTGATTAAGGCATTAGCCAAATGCAGCCCATAGGTAAAGCCCGCGCACGCGGCATTGACGTCTAAGGTGCCACAGTGGGAAATGTTCAACTCTTTTTGCACCATCGCGGAAACGCTTGGCGTGCAATAATCTGGGGTAAACGTGCAGACAATAATCATATCGACGTCTTCCAAATCCCCGTGAAAGCGCGACTCCAAATCCCGGGCTGCCTTCACGCACAGGTCACTTGTGAATTCACCATCCTCAGCGATTCGCCGTTCTTGAATGCCCGTGCGTTGCACAATCCATTCATCGTTTGTGCCCACAATTTGTTCCAAATCGTGGTTGCTGAGAATCTTATTCGGAACGTAAGACCCAATCGCACTGATGCGCGCTTTGGATAAAATCTTCACGAGTCACCCCATCAAATTTTAAAAACTTGGTAAGCGCACAAGACCATAGGGGGCATCCCCGCCTCAATGATCTCCATCTGGATTATGCCCGTCCTGGGATGATCCCATGATCGACAACACGATGAGATAGTCGGCCTTCACTGTAGCATGTACGGCGCTCAAAAGGAACCCAAATCTGGTCGATACATGGACCCGAGCGTCATCTCTTATGGATTCCTTATGTGAGCTTTTTTGTCGTTAAAGCGTCTTGGACGCGGTTCGTCGCAAAAGGCGCTGATCCGCCGCCGTATACAATGCTGATGCCGAGGTGCCGTCCCGGCCCAGGACGGCAGCCCCCATCCTGATGGCGACATCGGGTAAGATCCGCTCCAGTTCCAACTGCACCCTTGCCACTTCCTGGCCCACGGAATGACCCTCTCGGTGAGGCATCCATAAGCCAAATTCTTCGCCACCCAGCCGGCCCACGAGAAAGTCGGAACTCATCAGTTCCCGCAAAAGCTCCCCCGTCTTTGCCAAGATCCGATCGCCAGCGGCATGCCCAAAACGACGATTCACCTTCTGAAATCCTTCCAAATCCATCAAGCCCAGCGCCCACGATTGATTGCGGGTTAAGGCGTCGGGAATTTGTCGATCCACGCCGTCCCAAAACGCCCGACGCGTCAAGATGCCGGTCAGGGCGTCGCGGTCCAACAGCGTTTGGTAGGCTTGCATGACCACGCTGAGATCGAAGGTAAAGACTTCGCGCATGATTTCCGCTACTTCGATGCGCTGGGCTTCGCGAAGGGCTCGGGCCACCTCCGCCTGAACTTTTCGGTAACCGATAAGGTAATACGACAGGTCGATACCCAAACGCTGGTGAACTCGGGCAATCTCATTGGCTCGTTCGACGTCGCCTTCGCCAATCTGCCCGCGGACCAATTCGGTAAAATGCCTCTCCAAAAGGCGCGTGTACAGGAGACGATCGGTCGCGTGCGCCCGCAGGTGCAGGACCGTCGATCCCATCCAGGTGGTAAAGGCTGCCACCGCCCGATTCAAAATTGGAAGGATGAGGTGCTGTTCGAGGGCAATGCGTTCAAGGTGGCCATCGGTAAGCGACAACGTTTGCATAAGGGCTAAAGGCTGTCTTCTCAGCGAGATCCTTCCGTTTGAAACCGCTGGCAAATCAATCGTCAAGGGCCAGGCCTTCTGAGGTCGGGCAATCGCAAACCCTTGACCATAGCGAATCCCCAGACGCCGGAGCGCGACGATTTGCTCGGAAGTTTCCACCCCCTCGGCAATCAAGTGGGTCGTTTCTGGGTTAATCCAACGCACTAACAAGTCCAAAAGCCGGTCTACAGCATCATCGACGCCCACCCGGCGCACCAGCGCCACGTCGATTTTCAACCAGTTAGGCTGCAAGTGAATTAATCTCAAGGGGTCGGCGGCACCCACACCCCAGTCGTCAATGGCGATGCCAACCCCTTTGGCTCGAAAGTCTTGAAGGCGCGCCTGCCAGCGTTCGATGCGGCCGTCTTGTTCCGGAATCTCCAGCACCAGGCTCGATGCCGGCATCTCTGGGTGCTGAAAAAGATAGGTCGTCAGCGCCGATAGTTGACCCATGGTCATGTTCATGAATAGCAAGGTCCCCGGTGGCCGCCCACTCGAAGCTTTTAAGGTCTCGGCCTGAAGCTGGCGCAACACCGCCGCCATCCGGCCTCTCTCCTTGGCCCATTGCTGAAGAGGGCCAAATCCTTGGTCTTCCTTACCTTGCAAGCGTCCTAACGCCTCATATCCTAAAACCCTACCGGTCACCAAATCGACGATGGGCTGAAACACGACCGAAATATCGCTGTGGGGTTCTGCGCTCATGGTGTAAAATTCCCTTCTCTTCCCCGCTTACCCGACGATGCCGCCCTTCTTGGTAATTTCATTATGCCATCTTAGCGCGCCATGACAGAAACTTATGTTCCGTTTCGTTGAACATAATGCGCGCATTCCCCTTCCTAGGCGATATCCAACAAGGGGTCAAGCAGGCGGCCTTCCTGGATATCGCCCAGAGTATGGTAAACCCCAACCTGGTTCTTTGAAGGGTTTTACCATGCTGGATGGCTCCAACTGGCAACATGTGTCGAACAGGAACGTGCTAGCCAAGTGGTTGCAAAAACCCCTGCCTTGGAACACATCGCGGGCGATACCGGCCTGCGACCATATCGCCCGCAAGCCCGGTGATGGGGCCCAAAGCACATTGAGATAGCCTCAGCCTGGCAGGCATTTTCCACCAGGATCGCGTGATGTCCTAAGGGCGTTAAAGCATCACGGGCACATTCGATCCTTTCCATAAAAGGCCGCCACAGGAGAACAACCGGGAGAATGCAAAGAGCGGATTGAAAGTGCATAAACCCGGCCTCGCTTTTCCTTAAGATCGCCAAGAAGATGGGCGCCGGGTTATCACGGGCTGGTCGAAAGGATTGGCTTTCAGTACACTGAGGCTAGTCGTTTCGCCGAACACGCTTGGTAAGAGGAGATGATCCAACTGAATGGCAAGCGATGAACCCTATCGCGTGCACGAGGCTGAGAACCTTCGCACCAATACGTTCAACGGTGCGGCCCAGGCGATTGCTTTAAATCTGGTCAATCCCTTTTTAGGGATTGACCTGGTTCGGTTGGGTGCCACCAACTTCGAACTAAGTTTAGTTATCGCCCTGCCCCCTTTGGCGGTCACCTTGAGCACCCTGTTAGGTGCGCAGTGGGTCGCCCGGGTGAAGAGTCCGCACCGCACCGCGGCCATGCTGTTCGCCATTGCGCGTCTCTTCCCCTTAGGGCTGCTCCTGATCAACCTCATGCCGCCATCGCCCTGGCAGCCCGTGCTGATGGTTATCCTCATTGGCGCCATGAACGTGCCCATCGCGGTGGCCAATCTCACCTGGCAGGCGATCATCAGTGCCCTGTTCAGACCCTCGACAAGAACGCACGCCGTGACCCTGCGCACGGTAGCCACGAGTGGGCTTGGCATCATCACCCTCCTCGGCGCAGCCCTTATCGTCGGTCAGGCACGGCATGTGGGAGCATACGCTTGGATCTTCGGAGCTGCCTTTATGGCAGGGATGATCGAAGTCTGGTGGTTTCTACGCCTCAAGGGTGATCCTCCCGTACAAACGGCCCCACCCAATTTCTTTGGGGCTGCTCGCCGCGTCTGGGCATATCGCGATTTTCGCCGCTATACCTTGGCCAGCATTCCGTTTTACTTTGGCTGGCAAATGGCCCAACCCTTATTCATTCGCTACCAAGTGAGCGACGCCCATGCCACCAATGCCTGGATCGCCGTCTTCGCGGCCACCAACGCCCTATGCGCCGCGCTCATGAGTCCGCTCTGGGGAAAATTTGGTCACCGCGTGGGAGCTCGCTACGCCCTGCCTCTAGCCACTTCCCTCCTCTCCATGGTGCCTGCCATCTACGCTCTCAACCTGGGGTTGCATGGCATTTTCATATCGAACATCGTAGGGGGCATGTTCGGCGCCGGGGTCAACATGTTCTTGCTGCTTCGCCTCATGGAAGTAGCGCCTGCCAGCGACCGCATCTTTGCCATTGGCATGGCCAACACCCTCATTGGCACGGCCAGCGTGGTTGGCCCTTTGCTCAGCGTCGTGCTAGTGCGCTATATTCCGATACCCGAAGTGTTTTGGATCCCGACGGGACTTCGCTTTGCGGGCGCCATCGCCTTCTTCGCCACCGTAAGGCTGGGAGTCAAGGGCACCACCTTAGCCCCTGACTCCGCCTCGACCGGCACGTAAACCCGCTTAGAAAAGGTTTTCCCGGCTTCGCCAAGTGCCGACCGAGTCTTGCACCAACGTCAAGGGTGCGACTGGATTCCTCTGGCCTTTTGCACGTGCTCCGCTCGCGCCACCGGATCCACGACGTTGTTGGCGGTGATCTTCTCGATGATGGTCTGTATTGCCTCGGCCGATAGCGGACTCACCACTTCCCTCTTGAGCAGAGCAATCTTTCTTTGCACATACTCCGTGAACTTAAGATCGTAAACGATAAGCTCGTCGGATTGGACGCTCCTCAGATGGTCTTCCACATTGATGGTGCAACGCTTGCTAAACGACACCATGGATATATACCGGATCCCCCGATATTCTCTCAAAATACGCTGCAACGCCTTGATGTGGCCATGATTTTGATTCAGGGGATTTAACATTAAAGGTTTGCCATTGATCAACCACTTCGCATATCGGCGCTCCCCTCTAATCGATCCCTCATAATTTTTCGTCTCGATGACAAAGATGGCGTAAGGCGTGACCAGGATGTGGTCGACTTGAGAGTATCCCGTAGGGGACCCCGGATTCGCCAGGAGCACATCATTAAGATATCGATAGGGTTTGGCGAACTGCCGTAATTGCAGGTCCAGTTTGTACTCTCCGAGCTCGCCGATGCGCGAGGGGTCGATCGATCGCGCTTTGGGAATCTGGGGGCTTTCGATGGGTGGTTCTGGACTTGGTTTCATGAGTTTTGCCATATATTGACCCCACCTTGCCCGCGATGGTTCTTGGTCACCGACGTCCCCTCCCGGATCTTTGGGGTCTTGGCCTTCACGGGTCATGATGACAAACTTCACGACGCCGTTATCAAATGCCGTTCTTCCGACAAATCCAAGTTTCTCGTATACCTTGATGGCGGGTCGGTTGAAACTTGCTACCGTCAACCGCTGCCTTTGGTCCACGAAGAGTTCGCCCACCTTGCTCAGAACGGCGCGGGTAAAGCCCACTCCCAGGCCGCGGCCGGTTAGCTGGGAATGAAGGCCTAATCCTATATCCACCAATCCTGCTTGGCGGTAGGCCCCCTGGACTTGACCTGCTGGCACTTGGGCGGACGAGCCGGTGCAATAGAAGCCAATCAATCGGTGTTGCTCATCCATGGCCGCCCAATATGAACCCTCTAGCAATTCGCACAGATCGCCCCGGTCCAGGTTGTACCGATCATACGGGGGATCATAGCGCCATCACGCGATCGACGCGGCTGCCCCTGCGTCCATAGGCTGAAAGCCAACGTCCATGTCTACCACTCCTCTAGGTTTCGCTCCTATGATGGATGATGCTATCTTGACAGCAAGGCCTCGCTACCTCCAGGATATCGCATAGCTAAGCCATACACCAATCCTAGGCGCCAAATTCACTACCAGTCGCATCACATTGGAAAGATACTTAATATTTTCCCGTTGCATGGGCTGGCCCTTACCTGATATGCTGTGCTTACCAGGTAAGGGCCTCGGTCTTTACATGGAGAGTTTAGATGATCGGAGATTTATGCATGACAGAGACGTCTATGGTGGAACTGATTCCTGTGGTCGATCTAGGCGGTCGGCCCTTGAGTCCTTGTTCCCCTGAAAAAGCTCAGCAAAATCTGGAAGACGGACTAGCCACGATGGAACGCGGGATCTTGCGTCTCAACTACCGTCCGCTCGGCTACCGCCATGTTCATCGTTTGGTGAGGCGTCGCGATGGCCTGATATGTGCCTGGTGCCATCAGCCCGGCTCGACGCTCGAACATGTCCTGCCCATATGCTGGGGAGGCCGTACCAGCTTGGACAATTGCGTCATTGCCTGTCGCTCCTGCAATCACAGTCGCAACAATGCGCTACCCTCTCTCTTCGTTTCCTGGACGGGAATGCGTCCGACCCATCCGGTCGTGTTAAAGATCCTCAAGCATGAGGCTCACGCCCTGCAGACGGCCGAGCAGTCATTAAAAAATCGCCCGCTTTCCAGTTGCATCAGCAAAGAGGAAGCGCAAATATGGGTCGCCTATCACCAGGGAGACATTGAACGCATTCGTCCCAACGCGCCGAATCCGCCGTTCAGTCGTTACCGACCTCAGGCGGATCCGTTTATGCAAGTCTTCGTTCCCTAGGCGTCGATCTCCGCCTCATCCGGATCCTCTTCAGGCTTTAAGGACCACCCGGCGACCAGGCGACTTTGCTTCGGTTCATCCTCATCATCATCGTAGGCTACTTCACCATGAATGGCGCGATCCCCGACTTCCAAGGCCAGCTGGGGCAAGCGCAAGGGTACCAGCATGCCCACAAGTTTCAGCACCCCCCAGGTAGCCAAGCCGTCATAGGCGACGATGACTAACAGGGCGAAGACCTGTACCAACAGCTGATGCGGGTTGCCATAGGCGAGACCAGCGACGGCCACGTTGGGATGCGACTTAATGCCCACGTACTCGGCCATGTTCGGATCCGCTAAGATGCCCGTCATGATGCCGCCCAAAGCTCCAGCCACAGCGTGGGTGTGGAAAATTCCCAAGGTGTCATCCACCCGCTTAAAGAAACCACGCGTGCCTAACCAGTTCATCGTCATCCAGGGGACAGCTCCTGCCGCCAAACCGATGAGCATGGCGCCTTCCCCGTTGACATAACCAGCGGCCGGGGTGATGGCCACCAAGCCACAAATAATGCCATTGATGGCGCCGGTCAGGTTCGCCCGATTGTGCGCGAAAATGTCGAAGATCATCCAGACCAGCATGGCGCCCGCGGCTGCAATATTCGTGTTCAGGACGGCCGCTGACGCGTCCGCGTTGGCGAAATAGGGGTCTCCTCCGTTGAACCCGTTCCAACCGAGCCAGAGGATACCTGCGCCCAGCAGGGCAAATAGCAGGTTGTTCGCCTTAAAGTTCTCACGGTCGCGCTTCAGTCGAGGCCCTATCACCCAGGCGGCGACAAATCCGGAAACTCCCGCAGCAACGTGAATCACGTAGCCACCGCTATAGTCGACGGCCCCGAGCTGCGCCAGCCAGCCACCGCCCCAGAGCCAAAAGGCCCCAACCGAGTAGACGAGAGTGGTCCAAATCGGAACAAAGAGGATCCAAGCCTTGAAGTTCATTCTTCCCAAAATCGCACCGGCTAACAAGCCTGGAGCAATGGCGGCAAAGACGAATTGGAAGTAGACCAACGAAGATCCGGGCATTTTCAATTTCGGCATCGCCGAGTTTAGCAAGGGAATGTTGGCACGCGCTTCCTCTACCACATGTCCTAGGGCTGCTCCCGGAGTGCCAATGAAGTTGGACAAGATTCCAGGTCCCAACTTCATGGGAACTCCAAACCCCATCTGATATCCCCAGAGCATCCAGACGATGAGGACTGCGGCAAACGCATAAAGCACCATGAACGCCGAGTTGATGGCGAATTTTCGCTTGACCAGACCGCCGTACAGCACTGCCAGACCTGGTATGGACATCAGGCCGACCAGCGTTGCGGCAATCAGTTGCCAGGCTGTGTCTCCCGGACTTAGGTAGGCAGCTGATGGTATCATGGTGCGTTCTCCCTTCGATTGAACTGCTCACGTTATTGTTAGGTTTATGGGGTGCTTAGAACTTCTGTGTTAGATATTAAGCGATCCTGCTGACAAACGCAAGACCTATTTCTGGCATTTGGTGAGTCTAGCGCACAGGTTTTTGAATATCTCCTCGAACTCTCCCGTCACGGCCGAATATATGTCAGCTCCGTGCCGGGTTCCGAGCGATCGCTGTCATCGTGGCCACGCCCATTTCACCCTCAAGGGGTCAGCTGGCAACGGTAAACGCCGACCTGAGGGCAAACGCGGGGGTATTTCTTTAAGATTTCTGGAATGCTACGGGAAGATCTTAGAGCGAGGATAACACCATGTTGTGAAAAATAGGCCGCAGGCGAATGGGGGCGTTGGAGCTCCGTCCGAAATGCACGCGGTTGGTCAAGGCCACCATGACCACATCATAGTCAAAGTCTATCCAAATCGAAGTGCCGGTAAATCCCGTGTGCCCGATCGCACTCGGTGACATGAAGTCGCCTGCCGACGACAAGGGGTGAGGCTTTTGGTATCCATAGGCGCGCAGTTCGCCGGGAAGACCCATGGTCCGTGCCGTCTTCAACGCATTTACGGATGCTTCGGAGATCCAGCGCGCCTGTAGTCCTTGCCCCAGCCGGAGTAGCGTTTGCCCATAAATCAGTAGATCGTCAAGGGTTCCGAAGAGGCCAGCGTGGCCTAACACGCCGCCCGCCGCTCTAGCATTTTCATCGTGGACCACTCCCACATAGGGCTTTTGGCGGTCTTCGTCCATCTCCGTGGCCGCCACCTCGCCGTAGACGGAGGGCGTGAACCCTGCCGTCTTC
>JAJZZI010000100.1 GCA_021797635.1 Bacillota bacterium
TAGCCTGTCTGGAGTCGAAAAGAGAATTCGACCGCTGCGCAAAGCCGATTTGGCAATTTTAAGGCGTTGGGATGGCGATCCCGAATTGCAGCAGTTGACAGGTCGGAAATTTGATTCTGAAGAAGATATGAGCCGCTGGTGGGAATCGATTGCCCGCGACCGATCCCGGTTGGCGGTGGCGATTGTGGACGATCTGGGGCGGTTAATCGGTGACATCGAACTAGAAAATGTGGCCTGGCGAGCGGGCGAGGCAGAATTACGCATTGCTATCGGGGATAAGTCGTGTTGGAATCAGGGTTACGGGACGGAGGCCCTCGTGGAGATGGCCAGGATCGCTTTCGAGCATTTGCGCCTCGATTCCCTCTATTTACGGGTGTCCGACCAAAATGTGCGTGCCATTCGCTCGTACGACAAGGCCGGCTTTCGCAAAGTGGGGCGACTAAGGGCTACCGGCCGTTTAAAAGGGGCGGATAGTCTAGTCCTGATGCGGATGACCCCTATGACCTTCGTCGATCATGGGGTGAGTGAAAGCGCGGTGAGGGAAGGTTGCATATCGACGGCGCGATAATAGGTAGGCCAGTGCACCCCGACATTTTGCCAGAAGGATCTTGCGCGATCATAATCTCGATGGCTGGGCACCGTCGTGGGTGAAAACCAGTGATGGCGGTCAGCCTCTTCGATGAAAGACAAGCTTTGGGCGGTGCGCAGGCGTGGCGGAAGAATACTCCACACTTGCTGAGGGGTGTGGGTTTCGAGGTACCAAAGGGCGAGGTTGAGGCCGGCGAGAAACTGGGGAAGGACGTGGCTTCGTCCGCTGACCACCAGCGACGGCATGGGCCCGGTCGTCGCCGACAGCACGACCAACGTCACCCCTTGGGGATCTGAGCGGAGCAGATGATACCTTAGCGCCGCGTTCGCGACCACATAGGGCAGATGGCCAGAATGCCACAGCCGCAGCATGTGGGTGGGCGTAAGCGGCTCCAGCAAGAAATCCGTTACGTGATGAATCCGCATGAGGGCACGAAAGGCTAGGGCGAGCGCGGGATCATTTTTGGGATAGGCCACTGGAACCTGATTAAGCGCCGTGAGACGAAAGCCGGGGTCTTTTACTGCGCCGAGGACGAAGCCGTCCAAGCCGCGGTTCACGATGCCCACCACGGGCCATCGACCGCCGATGGGGCCAACGGTGAGACTGGCGCGACGGGTCGAGGTTTGCTGGAGCCTGATTCCCTGCTGCCGAAAGAACCCAAGCGCCTGGCTTAGGTCCACTGGCAAGGCCGCAAAGCGGCTGGACTCTGCGATATGCACGGATAGTCTCGGGGTTGAAGAAGTCTTGGCCGAGGGCACGCCGCAGGCGCCAAGCCCAAGAGCCAAAAGGACTAATCCGGGAAGGCGCATCGCCCGCGTGCCAGGTCGTTTCACTTGCATACTCCCTTTCGTCGAGGTGCCTGCGTTTCATTCTTACGCGAAATGGACAAGGATAGACCGACTTGTCGGGGTCGCGCCCAAAAGCGATGGGGCTATGATCGGGTCTAGTCTCTCGCCCTTGCCGCCAAGTCGATCATGCCAATGGGACAGCTGTCAGCGTGGGCGTCCCGAGCCGTCAGATTTGGAACGAGAGCGAACGAGACCGCTCGTTCCGCTGTGAGACTTCCACCCACAACCCGCGACATCCTAGCTTTCTCTTAAACTCGGACCTTCATTAGCAATTGGGAAGTAATTGGGCCTCGTTAACGTACCGATCCCGATCTGATAAGATGCGGAGTCCCTGGCATTGGTCATAATGGACGAGCGCACTGAGAGCGCCCATAACGCGCCGCACGGTTCCCTCGGATCTGCACCACCAGGCTTCCAGTCCCGCCCCGCTGGGTAATGGATCCCCCACCTCGACGATATCGACGCCCTGTTGCGCAGCGAAATCGGAGTCATTCCCCCAGCTTCGGCTAGATTGACACAGCCTGAAGACAGGGTATAATAAAAACGCTCCCAACAGTGGGCTAGCCTAGAGTTGTGGTGTGCCTCCGGGCTCAATAGGGTGAGATATCGAACAACCGATTGCGGTACCTCAAAGCCCCGATCGAATGGTGGCTAGAGTACGTCGAAACGCTTGCCAAACGGCCTAGATGGCGGCCCTTTTAGCGGATGTCGTCAAGACATTCGGCTATGGGACAACAACCGCAAGGCTATGCCGCGGAGTGGGTAGGGAACAGAGGAGATTTCATAGCTTGACTCGAGGAGGATACCGAATGCAGGTGCAACCGTTGGGTGATCGTGTCTTAGTGAAAATGGTCCAGGAGCAAGAGAAGACCCAGGGGGGAATTTACATACCGGATACGGCCAAGGACCGTCCCCAAACCGGTTTGGTCGTTGCGGTAGGCGATGGAGAAGACGTCAAAGTGAAGACTGGGCAAAAGGTGCTGTTCGCCAAGTTTTCTGGCACCGAAATCAAAATCGATAACCAGGACCATTTGATTTTGTCCGCTGACGACGTGCTCGCCGTCGTTAACGAAGGATAAGCTTTCCCCATTTTTGATGGGAAAATAGCACCGTGCCGATGATAGGGAGGAAGTCTTCGTATCCCGGGTCCAGCGAGCCGGACTAGGTGGGAACCGGCCCCGGAACGAAGATGGGTGACCCCTGAGGCCTTTGGATATTTCGTCCAAACGGGAGGCCCGTTATTGCCGGTAAAGCCGGGAGGGGGAACCTGTCTCGGAAATTAAGGTGGTACCGCGAAAACGACTTGTTTCGCCCTTATGGCAAACAGGTCGTTTTGTTGTTTCGTCGTTGGGACTCGATTGGGGTTCTCGTTAAACGAAGGCATGGCAGGTGCCTGATGAAGGAGAAAAGACATGGAACTACCATCGCGCTATGAACCCTCCAAAGTGGAGTCGAAGTGGTATGCCTATTGGCGATCCCACGACTTTTTCACCCCGCACTTTCATTCTGGAAACCCCGTGTTTAGCGTCGTGTTGCCGCCGCCCAACGTCACGGGGGTGCTCCACGTGGGACATGCGTTAAACCATACCTGGCAAGATATCCTGGTCCGATATCACCGTATGCTGGGGGACAATACCCTATGGCTGCCGGGGAGCGACCACGCGGGTATTTCCACCCAAATTAAGGTGGAGGACCTGTTGCGAACCAAGGGCCAGGATCGTTTTAGCATGGGTCGAGAGCAATTTGTTGATCAGATCTGGCAATGGAAAGAGCAATACGGTGGCGAAATTCTTCGACAGGTGGCGCGTTTGGGAGATTCCGTCGACTGGTCTCGACTGCGCTTCACCTTGGAACCAGAGCTATCTAGAGCGGTGACCGAGGCCTTCGTGCGCTTGTATGACCAGGGACTGATCTACCGAGGCGACTATTTGGTCAATTGGTGCGTGTCCTGCCGTACCGCGTTGTCCGATATTGAGGTTGAACATCAGGAAGAAACCGGCCAATTAACGCGCATTCAATATCCGCTGACGGATGGCACGGGTCAGCTCACGGTAGCCACCACTCGGCCTGAAACCATGTTGGGGGACACGGCCGTGGCGGTGCATCCAGACGATATCCGTTACCAAGCGATGATCGGCAAAACGCTGCGAGTGCCCCTCGTGAACCGCGAGATTCCCATCGTCGCCGATTCCGCCGTCGACCCTGGATTCGGAACAGGAGCGGTTAAGGTGACGCCCGCGCACGATCCTACTGATTTTGGCATTGGTCAGCGCCACGCACTGCCATCTTTGTCCGTCATCGGAGAAGACGGAACCATGACCGCTAACGCGGGCGTGTATCAGGGCTTGGACCGTCTCGCGGCACGATCGCGGGTGCTTGAAGATTTGGCCTTGGCCAAGGCTCTGGTGTCCGAAGAGCCCATTTTTCATGCCGTTGGCCATTGTGAGAAGTGTGGCAGCGTGATCGAGCCCTTAATTTCGCGCCAGTGGTTTGTGCGCATGAAGCCGCTGGCCGCGCCTGCCTTGGCGGCACTAGACCATGGCCTGACCGAGTTTGCGCCCGCTCGCTTTGAGAAAATCTATCGTCATTGGCTTGAGAACTTGCGGGATTGGTGCATCTCCCGGCAGATATGGTGGGGGCACCGCATTCCGGCCTATCATTGTGCCGCTGGCCACGTGGAAGTGGCTTCCACCGCGCCCGAACGCTGTGGGACGTGCGGAGGCGAATTAGAGCCGGACCCGGATGTTCTGGATACGTGGTTTTCATCTGCCTTGTGGCCGTTTTCCACCATGGGTTGGCCGGATTCATCGTCTGACCTGGAACAATACTATCCGACGTCGGTGTTGTGCACAGGATGGGACATCATCCCCTTTTGGGTCTCGCGGATGATTATGCTGGGGATTCATTTTACCGGCCAAGTGCCATTCCGTACGGTTCTCATTAACGGTCTGGTACGGGATGCTCAGGGGCGGAAGATGTCTAAATCTCTAGGTAACGGCGTGAATCCGGAAGAGATGATTGATCGCTATGGAGCGGACGCCTTGCGCATGGCGCTGGTTCTTGGCAGTGCACCGGGAAACGATATCCGCTTTTCCGAGGAAAAAGTCGAAGCAGCGATGCACTTTGCCAACAAGGTCTATAATGCGGTTCGCTTTGTCTTGATGAACCGCGGGGGTGCGGAAATAGGCACGAGCGATGAACTGCACCCCAGTGATACATGGATTAGAGTCAAGCTGAACGCAGCGATTGAAGCCGTGTCGGTGGCCATTGACCGCTATGAATTCGGAGAGGCTGCCCGAGCCATCTATGATTTTTTCTGGGATGAGTTTTGTGATTGGTATATTGAGCTCGCTAAGATTCGCCTGAGATCCGAGCACCCCGGCGAACGCCAGTCGGCTCAGGACACGCTCCTTTATGTGGCCAAAGCCGCCCTCAGTCTCCTTCACCCGTTTATGCCCTTTGTTACCGAAGAATTATGGCAGGCGTTATCAGACGAAGACTGGGGAAGCATCATGGTTTCGCCGTGGCCGACTAAGGGGGAAGTGCCCTTGGGGCCAGGTGCATGGACCGTGGAGCGCTTCATTGGATTGATGCGTACGGTGCGAAATCTCCGCGCCGAGCTCAACCTTCCTCCCCAGCAAACCATTCAGTTGGAAGTATTGGCAGATAATCCCGAGATCTTGGCCGCGTGGCGGCAGATGGCGCCCGAGTTGCAGACACTTGGGCGTGTCGATAGGTTGAACATCGAACTTGGGGGAAAGCGGGAACGACCGGGCCGGGCGATTGCCGGCATCACCGAGGGCGGATTGGTCTTTATACCCTTAGAAGGGGTCGTCGACTTAGAGCGTGAGCGTGAACGCCTGGAGAAGACAGCCACTGCCATCAAAGCGGAATTGGCTCGGGTCAACGCTCGACTAAGTGACAAAAAGTTTGTAGAACGGGCTCCGCAAGACATCGTCCAAGAGGCGCAAAGCCGGATGCACGAGTTAGAGGCGCGACTGGGGCGAGTGGACGAGCGGATCGATGACTTAAAATGATAAACTGGCAGGCGCGGTTCGATCCGTCCATCCGCCCAGGCTTAGACCGGATAGCCGAGCTGCTCAACCGCCTAGGCAACCCCGAGCGTGGCATGGCTTTGGTGCATATCGCCGGGACCAATGGTAAAGGATCCACGGCTGCCATGGTGGCTCGGGCTCTGGAGACGGGCGGACACCGTGTGGGCCTTACGGTGTCGCCAGACTTAGGTTGGCTCAATGAACGTCTTTTGTTGAACGGCCAGCCCATTGACGATGTGGAGCTCCAGGAGGTCATGGCTACGGTGGAAGGTGCTGCCTTGCAAGTGAGCCATCCCCCGACTTTTTTTGAAGCCATCGTAGCCGCAGCCTTCGTCGCTTTTAGACGATGGCAGGTTGATGTGGGTGTCATTGAGGTGGGATTGGGCGGGAGGCTTGATGCCACCAACATAATTTCCTCCCCAGTGCTGTCGGTGATTACGCCGGTCCACTTCGACCACATGCAGCAATTAGGATCGACGATCGAGCAAATTGCCGCCGAAAAGGCAGGCATCTTAAAGCCGCATTGCCCGCTGGTGTTGTCCGATCAGCCTTTTGACGCGGCAGAAGCCGTGATTATGCGCCGAGCCGATGAGCTTTCCCTGAACGTGATTCGTCCCCGAGGACAAGCTGGGGCGGATGCTCGGGGAGTGTATTACGATGATGAAAACGGCCAGCGCATCCGCACCCGTCTGTTAGGCAGCTATCAAGCGGTCAACCTGGCGACGGCCTGGACGGCCGTTAAAGCCCTAGCAAAAATGGGTTTTATTCAAGACCTGCAGGCGGCGGCGGATCACATCGCGCAGACGACCTGGCGCGGGCGCTTCGAGATCATTGAACGCTCGCCTCTGGTCGTAATTGACGGCGGGCACAACCTTCAGGCCGCTGAGGCGTTGGCGAAGACGATCCAAGACGAACCCTGGCGCAAGTACGCGTGGCACGTGTTGTTTGCCGGATTAGCCGACAAACCGGCACCTGACATGGTTCGAGTATTGTCGCCCTATATCCGTTCGCTGACGCTGACCCAGGTTTCGGGCGATCGAGCCTTGGATCCTTCTGCCTTGGCGAACGAGGTAGGGATGCTCAGGGCGCATGTCGTTCGGAGTCAGTCCGAGGCCTACGCCCAGGCGCGTGCCCTGGCCGCACGCGATGCGTCCGGGGGTGCCTTGTTGGTGACGGGAAGCCTTCAATTTCTCGGTGAACTGCGCCGGGCAAAAGTTATACCGTAAACCGGTGAGATCTTCCACTCGACAGCGATTGCTCATGCCCTGGAGACAAGGTATGCTGTTAAGGTATGGCTTCGTCCCCCTTCGTTCAAAACGAAAGCGGGGCGGTGGGGATCCGATGAGCCAAAGGACAACGCGAAGGTTAAATTAGCGGCATAGTCTGGCTCCTCGATGCGAGTTAGACGTATGCTAGGACAAGCCATCCGTCCAGGTGGAGGGGAAGATGTGCAGTACCCATTTGCGGTGATTTTGGCCAGTCGCTCTCCTCGGCGCATTGGTCTGTTGCAAGCCATGGGGTTGGAGGCGTCGGTTGAACCCGCCGATATCGACGAAACGGCCAAGCACGGGGAGAGCCCGGAAAGGTTGGTTCGTCGCCTGGCCGCCACCAAGGCGCTGA
Organism: Bacillota bacterium; assembly: GCA_021797635.1. Classification (GTDB taxonomy): domain Bacteria; phylum Bacillota; class Sulfobacillia; order Sulfobacillales; family Sulfobacillaceae; genus JAJZZI01. The sequence goes on from JAJZZI010000100.1 coordinate 7,113, forward strand.
CCGTTGCGGCAGCCCATCCCCACGCGGTGGTGCTGGGGGCGGACACCGTGGTGGCCATGGGTCGGCGCATCTTGGCCAAGCCTCAAGATGCCAAGGAGGCAGAGCAAATGTTGGCCCTGCTTTCCGGCCAACGCCACCAAGTGTACACCGGTCTGGCTGCCTATCAAGAACGTCTGGGCCGAGGCTTTATCCGGGTGGACGTGGCCAAGGTGACCTTTCGCTCGCTGACCGAGACAGAAATCTCGCGCTATGTGGCCACGGGTGAGCCCATGGACAAGGCTGGAGCCTATGCCATTCAAGGTGAAGCCGGACGATGGGTAGAGAAATTCGAAGGCAACTTGGAAACGGTCATTGGCCTTGCTACCGACAGCGTCGAAGTGCAGTTGAAACGATTTCTACGCATGATTAAAGGGGCGGGCGAGCATGCCTGAACGTCTTAAGGAGCTTCCATCCGACGAAAGACCGCGGGAACGGCTCATGATTCACGGGGCCCAGGTGCTGGCGGACGCAGAGGTGCTGGCGGTGCTGCTCCGAACGGGGACGGGCGGCGCGTCGGCCTTGAGTTTGGCTCGAAATCTGTTGAGGGACGGATGGCCGCACTTAGGGTCGCTCAGTGCGCCCGAATTGTTGCGATACCGGGGCATGGGCCCGGCCAAGGCCGCCACCGTTTTGGCGGCTTTAGAGGTGGGGCGACGGATGAATCGGCTCAGGCCGCTGGATGTTATTTCGGGACCGCTGGATGTCGTCAGTCTGGTCGAAGATATGAAGTCCTTAAATCAAGAAGAATTTCGAGTGGTCTTTCTCAATACCAAACACCGCGTCTTGGCTGTCGAGACGGTTTTTCAAGGGGGGTTAGACAGCGTGGAGGTCTATCCCAGGGAGATTTTCCGAAGGGCTGTGGCCCGCTCAGCATCGGCCATCATTGCCGTGCACAATCATCCCAGCGGAGAACCGACGCCGAGCCAGGCCGATCGAGACCTCACCCTGCGCCTGGAGGAGGCCGGTGAACTCCTAGGAATTCCCGTGTTGGACCATGTGATTCTTGGAAGATGGCACCACGCAAGCGTTCATCAACAACAGATTGCCGAGTTTAGTTAGGAGGATTTCATCAGTATGCGAAAGCTTTTCGGGTCGTTAACACGGGACATGGGCATCGACTTGGGCACGGCCAACACGGTAGTATTCGTCAAAGGCAAGGGCATTGTCTTGCAAGAACCGTCGGTGGTGGCCGTCGACCAAATGACGGGCGAAATTATAGCCGTGGGCCAAGAGGCCAAACAAATGGTAGGACGGACGCCGGGGAACATCCGTGCCGTGCGGCCCCTAAAGGATGGCGTAATAGCCGATTTTGACATCACCCAGGCGATGCTGAAATACTTCATTCAAAAAGCTGCTGCGAGTCGAAGATTTTTGCACCCACAAGTGTTGATTGCAGTGCCTTCCGGGGTCACCGGAGTCGAAGAGAGAGCCGTCAAGGATGCCGCTGTGCAGGCCGGAGCGCGTGAAGCGCTGGTCATTGAAGAGCCCATGGCGGCTGCCATCGGCGCGGGTCTTCCCGTAAACGAGCCCACGGGCAATATGATCGTCGATATCGGTGGGGGAACGTGTGAAGTGGCGATTATTTCGCTCGATGGCATTGTCACGGCCAAATCGGTCCGGGTGGCGGGAGATGAGATGGATGAGGCCATCGCCAACCACATTAAACGGACCTATAACATGATGATTGGCGAGCGAACGGCAGAAAGCATCAAAATTACGATTGGGTCGGCCTATCCCCCAGACCACGAAGAAAGCATTGACGTCCGTGGGCGTGATCTGGTGACCGGGTTGCCCAAAACGCTCAAGGTAAATGCTACCGAGATCCAAAGGTCGTTGTCGGAGACGGTGAACACTATTGTGGAAACGATTAAGGCGACCTTAGAAAAGTCCCCGCCGGAGCTTGCGGCCGACATCATGGATCGTGGTATTGTGATGACGGGAGGGGGATCGCTTTTGCGAAACTTTGACCGCTTGGTCAGTTCCGAGACGGGTATGCCCGTTCACCAGGCCGATGAACCGTTGCTGACGGTGGTACGGGGGAACGGTATTGTGTTAGAAGATCCCCATCACCTAGAGGCGCTTAGGCGGAGAAATCGGCGCTAAGCTGGCATGACGTGCAATTAGTGGCCATACAGCAAGGGAGGTTTCGGGTTGAGCGAGTGGGGGCAGCGGCTTCGTCGGCTTTTGCTGGCAGCGCTCATCATTGCGCTGGTGGTCACTAGCATGAGCTTGACCGCAGCACCTCGGGTTCGCGTGGAGCGAGTCAGTAATTGGATGGCTACCGTCGTTTCTCCCATCTCCTTTAGCTTGTCTTGGATTGGGAACAAGGTGGGCGGCGCCGTGGCCAGTGTCGGCCGAATCTATGGGTTGGAAAAAGAGAACAAGGTGCTGCGCAGTCAACTTCTTGAATACAACGCCATGAAGCTTGAATTGACCCAAGTGCTGGCCGATAACGGGCAGCTACGCAGCCTTCTTGGGCTGAAGACGGCCCTGGTCGGTTGGACGCTGGTACCAGCCAGTGTGATTTCACGCAGCCCTAGTTCGTGGTTTGATACGGTGGTCATTGACCGCGGGAGCAATTCCGGCGTGGCGCCGGGACAATCCGTGATTATTGCCCAGGGGGTGGTCGGACGCGTGCTCGCGGTCTCCCCAACGACGGCTACGGTGATGTTGATTTTAGATCCTAAATCCGGGGTTGGCGCCGTCGATGCCCGTTCGCAGGCTGCCGGCGTGTTGATCGGGCAGACCCCAGTGACGGGAGAGCTTACCTTTCAGCTGTTTGCCCATCGCCCTAACATCCAGCCGGGAGATGCGGTGGTAACCTCGGGATATAGCCAGTACTATCCCAAGGGGCTACTGGTCGGACAAGTCGTGCACGTGACCACGACCCAGTTCGGGTTGACCGAAACGGCCACGGTTAGACCTTCGGTGGACTTTAACAGCCTGGCTCGAGTGATGGTGGTGGTGCACCATCCCAACACGACGTCACTACCGCCCATTTTCGGAGGAGGCGCTCGCTAGTGGCCAGTTGGCAGCGTCCCATCTATTGGGTGGTGTTGTTCTCCCTAGGGCTCATGGTGCAGATGGCCCTATTGCCGGAAGTCTTTCCGGCAGGATATGTGCCCAACATCATGATCAGTTTGGTCGTGGTCCTAGCGCTTTACGAATCTCCTCGCGGCGGACTTGTCCTGGGCTTGGTAGGAGGCGTGCTGACCGATCTGTTTGGAGGGCGTTTGATTGGACTGAATATGGCCACACTGGCCTTATTAGGTTATCTCATTGCCCGCTACCAGCCCAATTGGCGGCATGATTCGGTCTTCCTGCCAGGCGTGCTGGGCGGCGCCAGCCAAGTTCTGGTGACGGTCCTGCAGTGGCTGCTCTTGCATGTCATTGGATACCCTGTGCAGTGGCAAATGGTCTCTACCGCCCTCCCCTATTGGGTGTTGTTTAGTATGCTGTTTACGCCTGCGGTGGCCGGAATTTTGGGAGTGCGACCTTCCGAATCGAGGGCTAGACGCCGTGGAAGATGACCCGCAAAAGTCGTATTGGGTCGGATGATGGAAGAATTTGCTCGCGAAAACTTGGCGACCGGGGCCCCGCTTCGGCAGGAGTTCGCCAAGCGAGGGAGAATCTGTAAGATGCTGACATCGTGCGAAGGAGATGCGTGATGGGTCGACGCACCGCGAAATTAGCATCCGACGGATTACCCGAAAATCACTCCGTAATCAGATCGACCTCCGGCGCCCAGCCGGAACCGGATGGGCGTGTGCTTGGGGGAAACAGCCTGGTCACCGACGATTGGGATTATCAGGCCTTGAAAAATCCCACTTTGATGATTCGGAGAACCCTAAGATCGGGCCAGCGCGTTCATTTCCGGGGAAACGTGGTGGTGGTCGGAGATGTCAATCCGGGGGCTGAAATTACCGCTGCCGGAGACATTGTGGTAATGGGATGGCTCAGGGGGGTGGCGCATGCGGGTGCCTATGGGAATGACAGAGCCATGGTCAGCGCCTTTCGATTGAGTCCTACTCAACTTCGGATTGCGCACCTCATAGCTCGTGCGCCCGATGACGTAGATGAGCAGATTCCCGTGGTTCCGGAATTTGCTGAAGTGCGTGAAGGGCATCTGGTGATCGACCAATGGCAAACGAATCCATTGGGAGCCCGGTCGTAAGGAGGAACGGACACAATGGGAGAAGCGATCGTCATCACGTCGGGCAAAGGTGGCGTGGGCAAAACGACGACGACCGCCAATATTGGAGCGGGTTTGGCGCAGGCCGGCAGCAAGGTGGCTCTGATAGATGCAGATATAGGCTTGCGTAATCTAGATGTCGTGATGGGCTTGGAGAATCGCATCGTGTACGATCTGGTGGACGTGGTTGAAGGATTTGCCAAGTTGCGTCATGCATTAATTAAGGACAAGCGCTTTGATAATCTACAGTTGCTTCCTGCGGCTCAAACTCGGGACAAGACGGCGGTTAGCCCGGAACAGATGAAGGACCTGGTGGAAACGATGAAGGAAGAGTTTGACTATGTTCTCATCGATTCGCCTGCCGGCATTGAGCAAGGCTTCAAAAATGCGATTGCCGGGGCGGATAAGGCCCTGGTGGTGGCCACGCCGGAAGTGTCCTCGGTGCGCGATGCTGACCGCATCATTGGGCTGTTGGAAGCGAACGATAAACGCAAACCGTATCTGATTATCAACCGGATTCGCCCGGCGATGGTGAAGCGCGGAGACATGATGGATATTGACGACATGATTGAAATACTGGCGGTTGAGCTCATCGGGGTCGTGCCCGAGGACGAAGCCATTGTGGTATCGACGAACCGAGGAGAACCTGCGGTGATGAACCAAAACTCCCGGGCCGGGGAAGCGTATCGCCAAATTACCCGAAGACTGCGCGGCGAAGAGGTTGCCTTTCCAAAATTGGAGGAGGAATCTTCGCTCTTTGGTCGAATTCGTCGTATGATGGGTCTTAAAGGGTGAGCCGAGGAGGGCGCGCCATGTTTGATTTGTTCGCACGGGTATTCGGCCGAGAGGATGCGAGCAAAGACGTGGCCAAGGAGCGGCTACGCCTGGTGCTGGTTCATGACCGGGCCAGCCTTTCACCTCAGGTGCTAGACGACTTGAAGACGGATTTGCTGAAGGTCATCTCGAAATATCTGGATATCGACCAAGAAGGCTTCCAGGTCGAGTTTTCCCGCCATGACGAGTCTATGGCTTTAGTGGCCAACATCCCGATAAAGCGTCGTCGGGTCTAAATGGTTCCATTGTTTTCTACGGGCGCTAGATCTTTCGAGTCGCTTCTGGGGAAGTTTGCCGTTATAATTTAAGGGCGACAAGACTTCAGAAGGGCTGGTTAGATATGCGCACACAAAGCATCTGGCGCCAATTCGATTATGTCAGCCTAGCAATAATGCTTTTGATTGCTGGGCTGTCTCTTCCTATCATTGCGGCCGCTTCGGCCCCATGGAGCCCGATTCCGGGGTACTACGTGGAGCGCCAGGCGGTTTGGATTGTGCTTGGCCTCATCACCGTGTTCGTGGTAGCGGCCGTCCCCTACGACAAGTTTAGACGTCTTTCGCCCTTCATCTACTGGACGGCTGTGGCCATGTTGCTCTTTGTCGTGGTGAAAGGCCATAGCGCGTTAGGTGGGCAACGCTGGATCCAAATTGGACCATTTCAACTTCAGCCGTCGGAGTTCGCCAAAATTGCCATCATCATTGCTTTGGCTACGATGTTGGAGAAAAAGCCCTCTTTGGATCGTTGGCGCGACCTTTTGATGCCCTTTTTGCAAGTCGTGTTGCCCGTCTTGTTGATTTTGAAGCAGCCCGATCTAGGAACAGCCCTGGTTTTTATCGCCATTACCTTTGGCATGTTATTTATGGCCGGCGTGCCTTTTTGGCGCCTTTTGTTAATTTTCGGCGGCGGCCTGGCCTTGGTGATTGTGTGGATTTGGGCCCATTTGACCTATCCGCACTTGGTGCCCTTACCTATTCACAGCTATCAACTGCAGCGCCTGTTAATTTTTTTGAACCCTGGCAGCGATCCTAGCGGATCTGGCTACAACGTGATTCAATCTCGCATTGCGGTGGGCAGCGGAGGGCTCTTTGGCACCGGCTTAACTTTGACCCACGGCACGCAATTTGGCTACTTACCCTCGTCTTATACGGACTTTATTTATGCGGTGGTCGGCAATGAACTGGGATTTGTCGGCAGCATTGGCTTGCTTTTTATTTATCTGTTGCTCATTGCGCGGGCCGTCTACATTGCGGTGCGGGCGCGCGATCGCTTTGGCATGCTCTTGGCTAGTGGATTTGCTTCGTTGTTGGCCTTTCACGTCTTGGAGAGTGCGGGGATGGCGACGGGAATCATGCCCGTTGCGGGGGTTCCCTTGCCTTTCTTAAGCTACGGAGGGTCTGCCTTTCTAGCCGACTCCGCGGGCATTGGCATGCTGATTAATGTCTACATGCGCCGCCAACTGCCGGCGAAGCAGGCTAGTTCCGCGATGACAGGGACATACTCGAAGGAAAACGCGTCCTAATGAGAGGCAAGACCATGGAGACGGAGGTTTTGAATGCATCGGCAGACGATGAGCATCACACCATTTGATCAGCACTGGTTTCACGTGATTAATAACTGGACGCAGGTTAGCCCATTCTTAAATGATCTGGGCAAGATTCTCGCCAAGGGAGCACCTGAATTGTGGGCGCTGGTCTTTTTGTTATTGTGGTTTTGGCCCCCGCGCGTGCGCAGTCAGACGCGCGAGGCGGTGGTGTTTGCGATTGTGGCAGGGGCGGTCGCGCTGGTTATCAACTTAGTTCTGGGCCATTTCTTTTACCGGCCCAGGCCCTTCGTGTTCGAGCCTCAAGAGGTCCATCAATTGTTGCAGCATGCCCGTGACAGCTCATTTCCCAGTGATCATGCGGCAGGCAGCTTTGGATTTGCCACCGGCCTCT
>JAJZZI010000196.1 GCA_021797635.1 Bacillota bacterium
TGGGCAATCAGTTGCAAGCATTCAGTAAGTCCGTATAAATCGCCAAAATGGAATAGCGAAAAGGTGGGTGTTTTCAAGGGTTGGCGAGATGACGGGCGTCCAAAAACACGGTATTGTGAGGGTGGGTAGGTAGAACGCGGCCTCGAGGCTTGGCTGTCATAGCGAGTTTCTCTTGGGCCGCGATCCCCTGCAGAACCGAACGTGCGGATTTCCCGCATTCGGCTCCCCGACTCTCTTACCTAGGTGCTCGGAGGGCGCAACTGCGCGTTGGGCAACGAAAACCACGGCTGCCGGAAGTACCACTGCTTACTCTGAGAGCTCCGCTGACTGCGTCGGCGCAATGCGTGATACCACAAGAATCCGACGTGCCATCGCACGCCTTGCAAGGCGCGCCAACAGCCGGGGTACCCAAAATACCCGTAGTAGCCTTGGAGGGCTTGCCGCAGATAGAGTTGCTGCGCTTTGACGCCCGCATGCATCAAGCGATGCAATTCGCTTTTGACGTGGACCAGAAATTTATGGCGACTCTTGGGAGTCGGGCGACGTTGCAGGGTCCATCGGCCCGTTCGACTCCGCGCACCAAAGTGCGTAAAGCCGAGAAAGTCGAACCGCTCCGATGGCTGGTTGTGTTGGCTGGCAACCCGCGAAGCTATCCGCCCAAACGGGATGAGCCGCGTCTTCTCGGCCGCCAATTCGAGTCCGAACTTGCGTAATCGGGTCGGCAGGTCGGTCGCAAAACGGTCGGCATCATCTTTCCGCGCAAATAGCACGACAAAATCATCCGCAAAGCGGATGATTCGCGCTTCTCCCCGGCAAGCCGGTTGGACCACCATCGCGAACCATAAATCTAAGGCATAGTGGAGGTAGATATTCCCCAGCAGCGGACTCAGAGGGCCTCCTTGCGGGGCTCCCTCCGTAGGCCGGGAGCGGCGACCATCCGGTTCGACAATCGGTGCATGCAGCCATTTCGCAATCACCCGCAGCACCCCGGGGTCGCCAATCCGTTCGCCTAGCATCTGCATTAGCCAGTCATGCTGCAGATGGTCAAAGAATCCCCGGATATCCGCCTCAAACACCCATTCGATGGGGCACGTCGTCACGGTCGTTGCTAGGGCCTCGAGCGCTCCATGCGGGCTGCGTCCTGAGCGAAAGCCATACGAGGTGTTCAGAAAAGTCGCCTCGTAAATCGGCTGCAAGAGTCGATGGACGGCGGCTTGAAGCAATCGATCCTCCACTTCAGGAATCCCGAGGGGACGCTGTTTCTGAGGTTGCCCCGGCTTAGGAATATAGACGCGACGGATCGGGGGGACCCGATAGGCCCCGGCCTTGAGTGTTGCCACCAAGGCCGGAATCCGTTGCTCGCGCACGCGAGCATACGCCGCCATCGTCTCTCCGGACAGGCCGGGGGCCCCGTGCTGATTCAGCGTGTGCCACGTCTCTTCCAGGAACCCTGTCGTCAAATGGTGAGCGAGCGCGGTAAACCGCGCCTGTACGTCTTCGGTGGCACGATAGGCAATGGCCTCTAACTCGGGTGACATGGTATGTTCCTCTCTGTAGTCGGACCATGGGTCCGTTAGCGGCCTGAAAGCCGGAACGCCCTTCCCCATGTACACGGCTTTCCCGTGCTCGGAGTACTATGGCGTTCTCCGATTGCTCCGAGAGCATTCCCAGTCCTTCGGCGCTGACCTATCGGATGCTGGGTACGCGGTTTCCGCGACGCTCGGAGCCCTCCCAAGTTCTGGCCCGTTTCGCTTTCCGCCATGCCATGCTCTTCGACTCCGCCGAGGTCTCCGGAGTACTCGCCGTAGCGCACTCCTACTTGTTGCCTTCCCGGTGTTTCGACCCGGTCGGCCCTCGGACTATACTTTGACGAAGCTCAATCACCTCACCCCGAGGGGTTATGGCCTGGTCGTCGCTCTGTTTACGCTTAGTCCCGAATCTCACGATGCAGGACCCAAAACTCGATTCTCCGCGGAGGGCTAGTCCTTACGGAGACCGGAATTTCACCGGCTCGAAACGGTCAGCTTTCTTGGCGCACCGAAACTCAAGATATTATCTTGGCCCGGATCGGATCACAAGACTGGTGCGGCGGTCGGGACATTCGCCGACCTAGCAGGTCGTGGTTACCAACGCCAACCGCCCATCACCGACCTACCACACCGATGCAAACCGGTGGTTTTGGCATGTGGCCTGCTCTTCGGCCAGATACCGACGATAGCGCTGGAGTTTGCACATGCTTACGGAATATCAAAAGTTTATACGAGACGGAGATTTTGGCCATTTTTGGTCAACGAGCGGATATCACACAACTCACCTCGCTTAACGGGGGGACATTCGCTCGAATATGGGAAACGCCCACGAAATTTTTTAGAACACCCGAACTTAGCAGCGGACACCCCCCACTTTTTGTCTGACCATGCGAATAGCTTATAGAGAATACATACATCCGTCTCCTCTTCCCACACGAAAGAGGCCCGAAGTTTTCGATACGTCCCATCTCGACCGGCGTCGGGCCTCTCGTGTCTAGTAGCTTAATCTCGAGGCATGGCCGCCATCGCCAATATTTCTTTGGCATAGTCAGGCCAAGGTTTGGCTCCGAGGTCACCAAGCTCACGATCTCGCACCGAGACGGTCCCGTTTTCTTGATCACGTCCACCCACCACCAACATCAGCGGCACTTTATCCACCTGCCCCGCACGGATTTTGTAGCCCAGCTTTTGATTGCTGTTATCTACGTGTGCCCGGATGTCGCTGGCCATCAGGAGCGCCTCAATCGATTGGGCGTACTCCAGTTGATGGTCAGTAATGGGAATAACACGCACTTGTTCCGGCGACAACCACAGAGGAAAGGCCCCGGCGTAGTGCTCGATCAAGATGCCTAAGAACCGTTCCAAAGACCCTAAAATAGCCCGGTGGATCATCACGGGACGGCACGCGCGACCTTCGTTATCAATATAGTGCAAATCGAATTGAACGGGAGTCTGAAAATCCAACTGCGCGGTGGCGCACTGCCAACGGCGCCCCAAGGCATCGACGGCATAGAAATCCAGCTTCGGTCCATAAAAGGCGCCATCCTTAGGATTCACCTGGTATTTCAGCTGGTGGTGGATTAACACCGCCTCCAGTTCGGCCTCCGCCTTCTGCCAAAGCTCAAGATCACCCATGTAGTCATCAGGACGCGTAGAGATAACCACCTCGTAGGGCATGCCAAAGGCGCGATAGACGACATCGACTAACTCTAATACGCCTTCCATCTCTTGGGCAATTTGGTCTTCTCGAACGAAAAGGTGAGCGTCGTCCTGATGAAATCCTCGGACGCGGAACAGACCGTGTAGGGTTCCTGAGCGCTCGTAACGGGACAGGGGTCCGTACTCAGCTAGACGCATGGGCAAATCCCGATATGATCGCGTGGTGGACCCAAAGAGTAGGGCATGACCTGGACAGTTCATGGGCTTCAGGCCCATGAGTTCATCCTCACGATCTATGACAAAGATGTTGTCACGGTAATGATCCCAATGCCCTGATTTTTGCCACAAACCGATGCGATAGATCCACGGCGTTGAAACTTCTTCATATCCCCGTCGCTGCTGTAACGTCCGGGAAAAGTTTTCTAAGGTACGGTACAAGGTATGCCCCTTGGGGTGCCAGAAGGGAAATCCCGGGGCATCTTCATAAAAGCTCACGAGGTTCAATTCGCGGCCAAGTTTGCGATGATCCCGACGTTTGGCTTCTTCTTGTCGGATAAAGAAGTCTTCCAGTTGCTTGTGATCGGGAAAAGAGGTGCCATAAATTCGGGTCAACATGGGCCGAGATTCATCTCCACGCCAATAGGCGCCAGAAACGTTGGTTAAGCGGATCGCACGAATCTCTCCCGTAGAGACAAGATGCGGACCCGAGCACAAATCCACAAATTCTCCCTGGCGATAGGCTGAAATCGTGGTCCCTTGGGGAATGCGCTCAATAATTTCGAGCTTCAGCACTTCATTGCGATCGGAGAACAATTTTAGGGCTTGCTGACGAGTAAGCTCTAAGCGCTCGATTTCCAAGTTCTCACCGACTAATTCGCCCATAACTTGTTGTATGCGATCTAGATCCTGCTCGCTGATAGTCTCGGGCAACAAAACGTCATAGTAAAAGCCATCTTCTAATGCTGGTCCCGTACCAAGCTGGGCGGTGGGCCAAAGACGCTTTATGGCCTGCGCCAGGAGGTGAGCGCTTGAATGGCGAAAAACCATCCGTCCCGGGCTGTCGTCAAATGTGAGAAAGTCAAGATGCCCCCCCTCCCAAAGCGGCCTTTTCAGATCGATGGTCGCCCCATTCACGGCACAGGCTAATGTGCCCTGCGGCTTTCCAGGCAGGTCCAGAGGGCGAGAGCCTTCGGCCACTTTGCATGACTGGCCGTTTACAACCACTTCGATTTCGTTCATGGCGTCTCCTCCTCTACTTAAAATGAGGTCCAACAACAAAACCCCTCATAATTAGTGGGCGACCGTAGGCCGCGGTTCCACCACCATGAAGGATCTCTTCGCTTAAGTGAGCGATATCGGGCTCTCCCGCCAAGCTTATCGATGATCCGCTGGACGCTCCCGGATGGTGTGCGGCATCGCTGCTCCCGAGTCTTCTTTCAGCTCGTGAGGCTCACGAAAAGACTCTCTCTGGTCGGGCAACACCTGCCGCTAGTCCGTTCTTCACGTATGAAGGCGATAAGTCGTCTCTCTGGCATGATAGCCTGGCTTAGCCAGGATTGTCAATTCGCCAAGTCCCAGAGAGACATCGAGGGCATCCTTGACAGCATACGAGCTTCTCACCAAACACTCCTTGAATGGTTCTCATGGCCTCCCTATCCGGGGTCTTACGATGAATCGTCAATTGCATTGGCGCCAGCGTAACTAAAAGGCTCACTAACAGGTCATCATAGGTCTCCGCTTCCAATTGAATGCCTGACATCATGTCATCGAGAATATCTTCTCCTAGCCGATGCCCACCTTCGTCTTCAACATAAAAACGATCACTATCGAAGAATACGTGTACCGATCCTATAGACGTCCGGGATTTAGTCACCAAGCGCCTGAGCAGTCCCACAAAGTCATGGTACTCGCGTTCGATGAGAAAGTCGTCCACCGCTCGATCTAAGGCTTCTTCATACTCTTGACTAATCTCTGGCCAAAGAAATGATATCACACCATCCAAGACCACCTCATCGTGGTCCATCAAAAAGCGGAACAGTTCGGCCGTAGCCAAATTTAAGCGATCTTGATTTCGTTCCTGGTCCATCGTAACCCACTGCGATGCCGCATTCACGATGGCAGTTTGCGCCTGTTCATCAAAATCGTGGTAGTGGCGGCAAAACAGACGTTGCAACCACGTACGCGTGCAGCGTTCAACTAAGAACCGGCTGACGCTACGAGCGATTGGCATGGCTTGCTCGACTCCCTCGCTGCGCGTTAACACATAGCCAACCACAGCAGGAGCGACGACCTCTTTCCATTCTCCTGGAACCGTTCTAGCCAAATGTTCTCCTAATCCGTTAAGCCACACATGATCAGTGGCCACCACCCATTCTTTGGTCACGGGCTCACCTCCAATTGGAAATGATAACCACCGTAGTATATGCAGCTTTGCGGGTCCTATACGATCGACAAAGATTTTCCGGCAAATGCGCTAGCTGGATTGAAGAACTTCCCGTCTAAAATCCGACCATCTCCGTAGGATAAGATAGGAAGGATGAAAGGAAACCCGACCCAAGCATGAGGAGGTCAGGTCATGACGGCGCATTCAAACGGCCAGCTGAAACAGGAGATCATCAAGATCTATAACACCATCAATCAAGAGATGTACGTTGTTGGTGTTAGTCAGCAGCGTGCGGAGATCCTCGGCGATAAGATTCTGATTTTAGCCAGGCATCGACGCATTCCCGTCCTGGCATTACTGGACAAACTGGCTCCAGAGACGGCCCAATTGGCAGACCTAGTTTTAGTTCGAGAAAACAAGCGGAGATTGGCGGCAGCCGTGGAATCCTTACTCGGCCTGAAAGTGCTTGCCATCCTGAAAGACTACGATCCTGAAAGTGATTTGGCTGCAACCGTGGTGGTCTGTGCCAGCCCCATTTCGTCTGGATTTTGACGGGGTTCCCTCCTTTGGCTTTCGAGCCCCCACCCATGGCAGGTTTCGCGATAGACCTTCTCGTAGTCGGATGGCCATCCAGATTGGCTAAGCCCGCGGCGCTTCCTTATTTGGGGATCACGATCAGAGCCGGTCCGGGATGCAACAGGACCGCGTTTCCCGCCATCGCCGCGCCTTTTTTCCCCGACCAAAGGTTGATGTTGGATGGTCTTCTGCTTCATCTCGACGGATTTAGCCGGTATGGGGCAAAACCTGGTGGATTGAGCCTTCGGAATAATCCTCATGTATTGTGCAAAATACGGTTGAACTACTGGCCGGGTTTGAGGGTCCTTAATACACCTCCCTCGGGCGGTTAGCGATATGGACAATGGCGACCCGCGAAGAGTTGAAACAGCTCATCGATGTCATGCCCGACGAAGCGTTGCCTTTCATTCAGGAGACCCGAAAGCGTTGGACGCCGGAGCGTTCCGCGGCGGCTCGTGTAATCGCACCCTTGTCCAAGGGCTACGCCTTCGCACTACAAGGCGAACGGCTCTATAGGAAACGCGATGAGCTCTATGACCGTTGAGTTTGTCGATACCAATGTCCTCGTATACGCACACAATCGTCGCGATGAACGCCGTCACCCTGTCGCACGAGACCTTCTGACTCGCCTGACCGAAGATGGCACCGGCGCGTTCAGTATTCAGGTGCCACAAGAATGGGTCAATGTCGCGACGCGACGCGACGCGTGGCACACCCTCGCGATCGCGCTGACGCCTACGCCAAAGCAAGCCGAGAAGGGGCTCCGGAAGCGCAATCCGTGGCCGACCGCTTTTACGCGTTGAAAAATTTTGGCGAAGCCGTCGAACGATTCTTTCAGCGACGCCTCCCGACGTTGGCGCCCTTTCAACCCTCGGTCGCTGTGGAACCCGGTTCGCTGGCGCTGCGGTAGACGGTCGCGGCATCGCCGAGCCGGGCCCTATGAACCGCGCTCTATCTCGAGATTCAAGCCCGTCAGCAACGGGGGAAATCCGTCAGTTGCATTGCTAAACACCTGGCGCTCAATCGCAAAACGGTCCGGAAATATGCGGGCGCCGCCACCTGCCCCTCACCGACGCCGTGCCCCCGACGCGCCTCGGTACTAGGTCCCTATCGTAGGTCTGTCCATGCACCTTGCGTTGGGTAATGGTAGCCATCGACGACCCTCCAGCGTAACCACTTTGATAATATGAGACCTCTCCATCGAAGGGGAAAAATCCTTTGTTAAACGCCGATAATCATGGAAACTTTTTAGCGATGCAGTGAGCCCAGGCTGCTATTCTGGCAAGCAATCATTATATAATGCGCTTTTTGGAAGTGGCGCAAGGGTTTGAGGCTAATTGAGGTCCTTAACTGTGAAACTTCTGCTAGAGCCTTTCGGCGCTCAGCGCGTTTGTGGTGTGTGGGGATGGGCTGAGTTTGGCGCAGGACGAGAACAAAACCGTGCAGGAATTCTCCACCATATCGTGCAGTCTCGTGGCGTATGCTACGCTCGTGGGGATGGCCAGCTATTTTCACCATTCGTGGTGGCAAAGGAAAACCCCGGATCCCTTTCGGGCTCCTGGGTTACGTGGTGGGCGGTACAGGACTCGAACCTGTGAACCTCTCGCATGTCAAGCGAGCGCTCTAACCAACTGAGCTAACCACCCACATCATGGACTTGGAGGCGACGCCCGGATTCGAACCGGGGAATAGGGGTTTTGCAGACCCCTGCCTTACCACTTGGCTACGTCGCCAAAATACCGGCTCGAAGCCCTAAGATAAATTTGGAGCGGAAGACGGGATTTGAACCCGCGACCCTCGCCTTGGCAAGGCGATGCTCTACCACTGAGCTACTTCCGCAACCACGAAGCTAAGTATAGCAATCGGCGAAGTTGGCGTCAAGGCTCCTAGTATCCCATAATGTGCGATCCACTATCGACAAAAAGAACTTGCCCGGTAACCAGACGCGACCAGTCGGAACCTAAGAACACCGCTGCATTGCCGATATCGTCCGTGCTGATATTTTCCGGTATGGGCGATCGCTCACTGACACTGTGAAGTGCCTGGCTGCCGCCTTTTACGGCAGACATGGCCAGCGTTTTGACAGGTCCGGCAGAAATTGCATTGACGCGAATGCGCTCGCGCCCGAGATCGTAGGCCAAGTAACGCACCGAAGACTCCAGAGCGGCCTTCGCTACCCCCATCACGTTGTAGTTCGGCATGACCCGTTCTGATCCGCGGTAGGTCATCGTCATCACGCTACCTCCGCCCGCCCTTTCGAAGGCGGGAAGCAAAGCCCGCGTCAGTAACGGTAGGGAGAAAGCACTCACTTCCAAAGCGTGCAAAAATCCATCGCGTGAAGTATCTACGAATCGCCCCTCAAGATCTTCTCGATTGGCATTCGCGATGGAATGCACGAAGATATCGATGCCGTGCTCCCCGGTCACTTGGTCAAGGGCCGCGACAAAGTGAGCAAGCGATTCGGAATCAGCTACATCAAGGGGGAGTAGCTCGGGCACCTGAGTTAACTCGGTCGCTAGTGTCGCCAAGTTTTCGCGGAATCGTTCGATTTGATAGGTCATCAATAGCGATGCCCCTTCTCGATCGAAGGCCTTGGCGATGCCCCAGGCGATGCTGCGTTTGTTTGCCACGCCGACCACCACGGCACGTTTTCCTGATAACAGCCCCATACTCCATCTCCGTTCGCTTAGTATTTGCTCAATATGATACCCGATTGCCCTGTCGCCGCCTAGCCAGCAGGTAGGGTGGTGACTGAAGCAGGTGGCAGAGGGCCTAATACGTATACTTTTTCAAAGCGGATGCCGTACCGACTGATTTTTAGGCTAGGCTCATTAAAATAAAGATCAATATGGTCTCCAACGATGGCCGATCCCGTATCCACAGCCCGGGCCAGGCCATATCCCTGTACATACAGATAGGTGCCCAGCGGGATTACCGAGGGATCCACGGCCACGTCGCCGGGAACCAGCGGCTGACCATTCCAAGCCGCCACCGCTCCAGATGGACCATTCATGGCATAAGAGCCATTGTAGGCGGTCGTCATCATGGTGAGCACACGATCGTAATAATAGGTCTTTTTGGCGATGGTTAAGCGATGGGCCGTGGCCGTGCCCACGACGACTCGTTCGTTTTTAGGCGGCGTCACCACTTGACGCAGTCCCTGCACGCCATAAGCAAATCCCGGCTGTCCCGGTTGAAGCAGCAAGGACTGCCCTTTAGGCACCGAGGGATCGATCCGTTTTACGACCTTATAGGCCAAGGAACCAAACTTGGGTCTTTGGTATAAGATTCCGCCTGACTGCCATGGCCAGGTTGGTCCGCCGGCCGACGAATCGACGGTGACTCCGCTCTGAATCGACTTCGAATAGGAAAGGACTACCGCCGCACCCACGACAAAAAGCCCTAGCAATCCTAAGAGTCCTGACCGCTTTGTGATCTTCATGATGTCCTCCTCGACCTAGTGTGCCGCTCAAGCGCGCGCTTCACACATCAACCAGGAGCATGAAACCATCAGGGTTTACGGTTAATCGCTTTCCTAAAGGCTATTGGCAAGAGTCGCTGGAGCGGTACTGCAGCCAAATATCCGTTGTGGGGCGTGTTGCCCGTGACGAACACCGTGCGATCGATTAACACCGGGCCAAATGCATTCTTCCAATTGCCCAAACGAAGCGTTCGAAGAAACCCTCCCTTGGCGGTCATCGAAAAGAGCAAGCCGTGGCTGGTGACTCCAATCAAACCGTTACGAACGAAAACTACCGGTCGCGTGACCGGATCGGGTAGCTTCACCTTCCACAACACGGCTCCGGTCTTTCGATTCAAAGCGAAAAACTCACCCGTAATCGCATTGCCCACAAATAGCTGATTGCCATGAATCATCGGCGTCGATCCTTGCTTATATCGCGGCTCAAAGCCGTACGCCAGAGTACGCTTCCATACTATCTTCCCGGTTTTGGCATTGATGGCAAACACGACCTGCCGATGCCTTAGGCTCAATAAGGGAAGATACGGCGAACCGACCATGGCCTCGCCGTAGAGCCGTTGCCCAGCCAAGGCCAGCGGCGTATCGTCGACCGCACCGATCGCGCCTAAAATACTTCGACGCCACACCACACGCCGCTGTTTAAGGCTGATCGCGGCTACGGCATCCGGACCCCCACCGCCCACGTAAAGCATGTGGTGGAATATTCTGGGACTTGAGCGACTCACATAAATCCCGATGTTAAGATGCCAAAGGCGCCGCCCGGTCACCGCATTCAACACCACGAGCTGGCGCGAACCATTAACCACGTACAATCGTCCGCCATAGTAGGTGGGTGAGGGTTGGTCCGATCCCACGGTTGCGTATTTCCAAAGCATCTTCCCCGTGGCAGCAGACATCGCGTAAATGGCGCTGGGTCCCGTGCCTCGAATGGTGCTGGTGGACATTGCCGGGAGCGGGAATCGCAGATGGCTGCGAAAGACCGCATTACCCTCCCCCACGTAGACACGCCCATTGGCGACAATGGGTTCCGAAGGGAGACTGTTGAACAACGTCTGTTGCCAGAGCGTCTTTCCATTCTCCGGGCGTATGGCCAACACGATGCCCGGATGGATAGAGGCTGGATTTTTGCCCGCACCGCTGACATTGACGAAGAGTCGATGGTTCACCACGGGCGAATCACTGCTGGCCAAGGTCGGTAGTTCCATTAGATAGTTCGGCCCGGGCGGAGCCCCCGAGTCCAAAAACGCATCATTATTTAAATAGTCACGATGGATGGTCGCCCAAATTGTCGGCGTCTTGCCGAGGGGCGCACTCGACTTTAGCCAAAGCAATCTGGCCGGGGGATACGGCGAAGATGAAAAGGCCGCGCTTGTGAGGGCCACCCCCGCTGCCAGTATCGTCGCGGCCCATTTCGCAAGCATCACAGGGTTCATGGATAGTCCAGCCTCTCTTCAGCCATAATTAAGCTTCATGGACTAAAGAGTTTCGCTGTAATCTGAAGATTTCCTGCTTGATCCGAGCTGCATTCCCGGGGAACTTATGCCCTCGGCGACCTCATTTTTCCAAGCCATCCACTGCAATAACTCCATGGTCAGTAAACTCAAGATAAGCAGGTGCAAGGATGAACACCAAAGGCACACCGTTCCCAACACGACAAATTCAACATACACTAAATACAACACGGTTGCGGCTCCCACCATCGCCATCAACCGTCCCAACCAGACCGAGCCCCGTCTAAAAAGTACGATGAGGCCATAGCCGATAAACCAAATGAGGCCATAGCCGCTGACGGGAATACCGAACCAGGTTGACTCGGGACTAGTCAGAACGTTTTCGCAATCGATGAAACCATGGTTGCTGCACACCAAAGGCACTTGGCTATCATAGTGCAACAGGGTCAAATAGCCGGCAACTAAAGTCCCCACCACGATCAGCATGATCTGCCAGCGCTGCTGCCGTGACATCATGGCACCGCCCTTGCGGGAGTGGCACCAACCTGGTGGCAGACCGATCCCGGTCGGTTTCCGTCGACCGCGCAAATCGCCGCGGTCAGCGCGTTGGCGTTGGCTAGGATGTCACGTCCCAAAGCACCTTGGCCATGGCGAACCTCGCGACTAATCTCGGCCCAACTATGTCCATCCAACATCCCTGGGTCAATCGTACTACCAACCCAAACGTAGCGGTCCCCAACCAGCTCAAAAGGATACGATAGGGAATTGGCCGCGGGAACATAGGGCGGTCCATCGTATTTTTTAAAGGCCTGGGCCTCCGATCGCGTTAAGCGCATTAATGCGGGATAAAATCCCCGCACATCGGAGAACTGGCGACCATAAATTTCCATTAAATTAGCCGTAATATAGGGGCTCTGATAATGCGCCTTAACAAAGCTAAAAGTAGGCGTATTGGGATAGACGTCCTTTCCTGTGGAACGGTTTAAAGTTAGACCGGAAAAATGGCCAAACCGCGAAAGGGCAACAATCATGGGCCAGCGTTGAGCGGCGCAGTAGGGGCAGCCAAGTGCCCCGACATATAAAAACGCAGGTTTGGCCGGACCCGGCGCTTTTTCGGCGGGAACGGCCCCGGCGCTGCCGATGGGTTTCCAAGTCGTGGCGGGAATTTCCGTCAAATTCTTCACCACTGCTGCAGGCGCGGGCCTTCCCACATTGGTCGACTCGACCTGAGGGCGGCGCAAAAAGGCTAAGACCGCAATCACGGCTAAGATCATGAGAACCACTCCGGCAATCCAGAGCGGCATTTTCGACGACGTTGGCGTTTTATAATGCCGATTTTTCAACCGTTCCACCTCGTAATGTCATTTCACCTATTTTACCTCATCCGTGTACCTCTGGATTACCGCATAAAGGCAATCGGGTGCACCTTGCTTTTGTGAGCAGGGTTTTCTCTTTCATGGAATTAATGGGTACGCCAGGGATTATTGATGTATAATCCGGCGGATCGCGGAACCCATCGGATCGTGAGCCGAAACTCAGGGGAGGCCGGCGATTCAGGCGGCCGAACAGAGCTTCCTCGTATCGCCCGCACCGGGCCCAAGTCGGGATCTGCGCGCGGTGTGAACCAAGCGCCCTCTCGCCCAGTGCCGTGTCGGACGAAGACCGGCCGTCGTACGCCCATACGGAATATGCTGTGGGCTTTGAGCCGCAGGCGAACTTTCTACCCCGATGGTATGTATGCCCACGCGCTGACGATGGGGCGGGAGGGTTCGTCGTGTCGCCACGTTCCTGCCGCTTCCAGCTACCAGGCTGAGGCGGGGTTTCACCCCTTCGGGTGTTTCCGAGGGTCACCGGGGTGGGCCCCTTCGTTTCCTGGTTCGGCGACCCCTGCGCCGTCGGTCGTTGATCGGCGGCGTGCTTGTGGGATCTCCCACCAGTATTCGCGGTATCGCTCACCAGGCGTGACTTCGGACCGTTCCGGCCCTAGTTTCCGAAAAATCCGCGTGGTTTGGTGAGAGATGGTCAGCGGATCTCCGGAACGAAGCATCCCATGGAGCGGTGGGACTCAGCGGAGCAGTCCCGAAGAACGTTCCGACACCGCGCTTTGGCTTAACCAACCACGGCAACCCTCCCGTCGGATTGCACATCGTCGCAAAAATAAAAAGGCCCTCGGGAAAACCCCGCAAGGGCCAGAAGAGGCCGGACGGTAGGGGTTCCGGGGATCTTGTTCGATGTATTGCTCGCGAACGTGAGGCGTACCCAGGCCACCCACCACTTCAGGCAACATCCATTGCCAACCTATTAAAGCGACGACCCGTCCTACCGCTAACGCGATGGGACGGGTTCGCGGGTATCGTGCTTACGTAGGATTTTCATCCAATACGACTTCAAGCTCAACCTGAACACGCACCTCGTCACCCACCAATACGCCACCCGCTTCGATCACTTGATTCCAGTTTAAGCCATAGTCCTTTCGATTTAGCCGAGTCTCAGCACTAAAGCCGGCCCGAGTGCCGCCCCACGGATCCTTCGTGGTGCCCAAAGACTCCACTTTCACGCTCACTGGCCGCGTCACGTCACGAATGGTAAGATCGCCGATCACCTCGTACTTATCCTTGGCTATGGGACGAATTTCCCGGCTGTGAAAGGTTAAGGCGGGATATTGGTCCACCTCAAAAAAATCCTTAGAGCGCAAGTGAGCGTCTCGCTCCGACTGACGAGTGTCTACCGAACTGGCGTCGATGCGAAGCTCGGCAGACCCCCCGGTGAGATTACTTGGATCTCCTACAATGGTACCCGACAATTGACCAAAACGCCCGCGCACGGTCGATATCATTAAATGCCGGATGGAAAATTCTGCGCTACTGTGACTGGGATCGACAGACCACCGAGAACTTTGACTAGGCATTGGAAACCTCCTTAGTTGCTACCTTTTGATTAGTAGCTATACTTTTACTATAAGAGGAAAGGCCTACCCTGTCAACAGCGGACTGAGGTAT
>JAJZZI010000166.1 GCA_021797635.1 Bacillota bacterium
TCCGATCTGTCGCCAACGCGAAATAACGCGACATCCTCACCGTCTACGGTAATCAAAAGCGGCGTCCCTTGCCGAACCGCCGATTTTGACGCCACTCGCAACCACTCGGACACCGATTAACCGATCGCTCCTTCCATCTCAAACTTGATCAGTCGATTCATCTCCACGGCAAACTCCATGGGCAATTCTCGGGTAAAGGGTTCGATAAATCCCATGACAATTAAGCGAGTGGCTTCCTCTTCGCTAAGGCCTCGAGAAGTCAGGTAAAACAGCTGTTCTTCACTGACTTTGGTCACCGTCGCTTCGTGCTCCATCTCGCCCGAAGCATTGCCTACTTCACTGTAGGGCACCGTGTCTGAGGTGGAAAGCTCATCCATGATCAAGGTGTCACACTTTACGTTGGACTTGGCCCCTTCGGCGTCGGGAGCAAAATGGACTAAACCACGGTACGTCGTTTTGCCACCGTGTTGGCTAATCGACTTCGATAAGACGGTGGACGTGGTGTGCGGGGCCGCATGAATCATCTTGGCACCCGTGTCTTGGTGCTGGTTCTTGCCTGCGACGGCGATGGAGAGGACCATGCCTCGCGCCCCGGGTTCCAACAAATATACCGATGGGTATTTCATGGTGGCCTTGGAGCCGATATTGCCATCGACCCATTCCATGGTCGCGTCGCGGTAGGCGACGGCCCGCTTGGTCACCAAGTTATATACGTTAGGAGCCCAGTTTTGAACGGTCGTGTAACGCATGCGCGCATCAGCCTTGACGATAATTTCAACCACGGCAGAATGCAGAGACTCGCTGGCGTACACGGGAGCGGTGCAGCCTTCAACGTAGTGTCCGAACGAGCCTTCATCAGCGATAATCAGGGTCCGTTCAAATTGCCCCATGTTCTGGGAGTTAATGCGGAAGTAAGCCTGCAGGGGAATGGGGCTGGACACTCCCTTGGGAATATAGACAAACGAGCCACCCGACCAGACCGCCGTGTTGAGCGCCGCAAACTTATTATCTTCGGCGGGAATGATGGTGCCAAAATATTCGCGCACCAATTCCGGATGTTCGCGTAGCGCCGAATCAGTGTCGGTGAACAGGATTCCCTTTTCCGCCAAATCCTTATGGATGCTGTGGTAAACCACCTCGGATTCGTATTGGGCAGAAACTCCAGCCAAAAACTTGCGTTCGGCCTCCGGAATGCCAAGACGCTCAAACGTGTCCTTAATGGTTTGGGGCACTTCATCCCAAGTACGGCCTTGGTTTTCGGAAGGTTTCACGTAGTAGATGATCTTGTCAAAATTGAGGGCGTCTAAATTCGCTCCCCAGCGGGGCATGGGTTTCTTCCAAAAGACGTCCAAAGCATGCAGACGATAGTCTAACATCCACTTGGGTTCCTGTTTGATTCGGGAAATGTCCTCTACCGTTTGGCGCGTCAAACCTTGGCCAAATTTGAGTACACTAACATCGCCATCGTTGAATCCGTATGCGTAATCGCTAGAAACGAGCGGTTGCTTGACAGCCATCGTTATCCCTCCTTAGGACAATCGATACGAGCATCGTTAAGTCGTGCTGGTTAATCTAATGCGTCCAAATCCGCCTTGCTTGGGTCCAACGCTTTCTCTAAGGCATTGTGTGCTAATGTAGCACACTTCACCCGGCTCGGGAACTGGGAAACGCCCTCCAAAGCGGAAAGCTCGCCCAGATCCTCTTCAGAGGGCCTGCCCGTCAAAAAGGCCTTAAAACTTCGAGCCAAGGCTAAGCCTTCAGCTACTGAGTGGCCCTTCACGGCCTCGGTCATCATCGACGCAGAAGCCATGCTGATAGCACACCCCTGACCGTCAAATCGAATGTCGGTAATCTTCCCGTCGGCTACGACCACATCCAAGCGAATTTGGTCGCCGCAGGTCGGATTTAACAGTCCGACGCTCGCGGTCGGGTTGGGCAGTGTGCCTTTGTTCCGCGGAATCTGGTTGTGATCTAAAATCGTTTCGCGGTAGATATCGTCAAGGTTCATCGCGCAAAGTACCTCTTGGTGGACTCGATGGCATCGACCAACACGTCGATGTCGTCGATGTCGTTATATAGATAAAAACTTGCTCGGGCAGTCGCGTTGACGCCAAGCCAATGCATCAAGGGTTGAGCACAATGATGCCCTGCTCGAATCGCCACGCCCTTGGCATCAAAGGCCTGAGCCACGTCATGGGGGTGGACGCCATCAATGTTGAACGAGACCAAAGGACCACGATCGGGACCCGGCCCATAGACCGTTACCCCAGAAAGATTCTGCAAACGCTGGAAGGCGAGGGCTCCGAGGTGGCTCATGTAGGCACCGACGTTGTCCATGCCCACTTCCGCCAAATACTCGAGGGCCGCGCCGAAGCCTACCACACCGGCAATATTGGGCGTGCCGCCTTCAAATCTGGCCGGAATGTCGGCCCAAGTGGCATGATCTCGGTCCACGTAGGCAATCATTTCGCCGCCGAAGAGCACCGGCGACATGGTTTTCAAATGGGCCATTTTGCCCCACAGCACGCCCACCCCGGTCGGTCCGCACATCTTGTGGGCGGAGAATGCCAAAAAGTCCGCGCCCATAGCGACGACATCGGTGGCTTGGTGAGGCACGGATTGAGCTCCATCGACCACTAAAACCGCCCCGGCCTGGTGGGCTAAGTCCGCCACCGTGCGCACCGGCAGGATAGTGCCCAGAACGTTGGAGACCTGGGCGATCGCCACCATCTTGGTACGCGAATCAATAACCTGCCGGGCCGATTCGAGCGAAAGGTTGCCATCGGGGCGGAGTTCGATGTAGCGCAAGTCCGCCTGTTGCCGCTTGGCCAACTGCTGCCAGGGGATTAAGTTGGAGTGATGCTCCAAGGGGGTCAGCACGATGTTGTCCCCAGGGCGCACATGAACATCTCCATAGCCACGTGCGACTAGGTTGATGCTCTCCGTGGTACCTCGCGTAAAAATGACCTCGTCAGCCTGGGCGTGAATGAAATCAGCCGTAAGCGTGCGCACCTTGGCGTAGGCCAGGGTAGATTCCTCGGCCAAGGTGTGGACGCTGCGCAGGATATTGGCGTTGGTCTTCTGGTAGTAGTCGAGCTCGGCTGCGATCACGGCAGCAGGCTTTTGGGACGTCGCCGCCGAATCTAAATAGGTTAAACGTTGGCCGTGAATCGAGCGCGACAATATGGGGAAATCCGCCTTGAGGTCTTGTACTGCGATCGTCATTCCTGCACCTTCTCCCGTACCGCTGCCCACACTCTACGACGAATGTCGTCCAGCGAAATGGAATCGATAACCGGAGCCAGAAAGCCTTCGACAATCATCTCGACAGCTTCGCGTTCCGTCATGCCCCGACTCATCAAGTAATAAATAGCGTTTCGGTCAACGGGACCGGCGCTAGCGGAATGGGCCGCAAATACATCGTTCTCCTCAATTAAAAGAGAGGGGATGGCATCTGCTCGGGCTTGGTCCGACAGCATCAACGTTTGTTCCTTTTGCCTTGCGTCGGTGCCGACGGCACCATGTTTAATGTCGGTAACCCCGGTAAAGACGCTGCGCGCCCGTCCCTTCATCACACCCTTGCCCACGATGTTGCTTTTGGTATGCGTTCCTTGATGAACGCTTTGGACTTCCAGGTCGTAATGCTGGTGAGCCGACCCGAAAAATACGCTGACGCTATGGTTTTGTGAGCCCGAGTGCCGGAGATAGGTGTTTTGGCTCGAAATCTCTAAGGCCGACCCAAACGTGCCTACATTCCAATGGGCCTCGGCATCGGCTTCAAGGTTGGCGGTGCGGTGGACAAAGGCTTCGGTGCTAGGCGATAGTTCTTCAATCGAACCATATCGCAGCACGGCGCTTGGACCCAAAACCGCTTGCACCAAGATGGAGGCAATGCAACGAACGGGATCTCCGGTACCGCTTTGCATGTACAGATCGACCAGCGATAGTTCGCTCTCTTCCTCCATTATGATCAAGGTCCTTGGAAAAAATCCGGACTGCTCTGGACTTTGGTGGTGGACCACGGTGAGAGGAACCGCCAAATGGACGTGCCTAGGAACATAAATAAAAGCACCATTTTGCCACCACGCCTGATTGAGCGCGTCAAATTTTCCGGCCTCGGCAGCGAGGGACCGATCCAAATGGGGCTTTATAATGTGCTCGTGGCTCGAAAGGGCGCTGCGTAGGTCCGTGAACACGAGTCCTTTCTGCTTGGCCTCGGCGGAAAGGGATGCCTCCATGACGGCGGCACCAGACAATGATAAGCGGGATGACTCAGGCTCTAAGTCCTTCCAGACGCTCGAGTGGAGCACGGGCTCTGCATCAAAAACGGGCACTTCGTCCAAACGTCGATTGCGAAGAGGCGTGCGCGGCCGACTAGGCAAGGGGGCGTCCAGGTAACGGTCAAGAGCGGCACTTCGGCGCTCCAAAAGCCATGTCGGATCGCTGGAAAACTCCGCATGCATCCGAGTCTTAAGGGGTTCCACCTGTCCCAGCAAGGGAGACGAGGACATATCAGACACCTCCAGTGATGCTGGCTTGGCGTACCCAGTCATAACCCTTATCGTCCAACTCTTGAGCCAACTGGTAATCTCCCGACCTGACGATACGGCCATCGACCATAATGTGCACAAAACCGGGCTGGAGATAGGTCAAAATTCTTTGGTAGTGGGTAATAATGAGCGCTCCAAAGGCGGGACTTACCTTAGCTTGCACCGCCTCGGCGACGATTCTCACGGCGTCGATGTCGAGCCCGGAATCAATTTCATCGAGCACGGCGATGCGCGGATCCAACAGCAGCATCTGCAGAATCTCATTGCGCTTTTTCTCGCCGCCCGAAAAACCCTCGTTCAAATAGCGATTGGCAAACTTGTGGTCCATGTTAAGCTGGTCCATGGTTTGGTCGAGCCGGTCGCGGAATTCCTTAAGGCCGATGGCGGTGCCTTCGCCGCGGCGTGCGTTAATGGCCGTGCGCAGGAAGTTGGCCGTGGTAACCCCGGAAATTTCGCTAGGATACTGCATGGCCAAAAAGAGGCCGGCGCGAGCCCGTTGGTCGGTGCGCATTGCCAATAAGTCTTGGCCGTCGAGCGTTATCCTGCCCTTAGTGACGGTATAACGCGGGTGGCCCATGAGCGTTTGAGCCAGAGAAGTCTTTCCGGTGCCGTTGGGGCCCATAACGGCATGGACCTCATTGCCACGAATGGTGAGGCTGACTCCCTTCAAAATTTCTTTACCCTCTACCGACACGTGTAGATCCTCAATCGTAAGTATCGACGCTGTCATATCTCAACCCCCTGGGTCTGGCTTAAATCCGACTAGTTTACTAGGAAATCTATCTTCAGTGTACAGCAGTCGTGTAAATTGTCAACGCGACCCCGGTTCGGGCCGTAGAGGATTTGCCAGTAAATCTGGTTGGAGATTGGTATACTATGAGTGTTGAAATTGGAAACGGGAGGCAGCGCTTGCTAAATATTTTAAAGCCGCACCTGTTTTTGCGAACCATCTACGACATCGATTTAGCCCGCTTAGCTAAAAGAGGGATTCGTGGACTCATCATGGATCTCGATAATACTTTGGTGGGCTATAATCGGCCAGATGCCTCGACCGAGCTCGTTCGTTGGATGAGTGGGGCGATGCGCATGGGCTTTGACGTATGTATCGTGTCAAACAACTTGACCCGTCGCGTGGAGGAATTTTCCGGCTTGATCGGGGTAAAGAGCGTTCCTAAGGCGGCCAAACCCCGGCGGAGGGGATTTCGGCGGGCGATGACGAAAATGGGAACCGATTCGAAAAGCACCGCCGTGGTCGGGGACCAAGTGTTCACGGATATCTTGGGAGGCAATCGTCTCGGCTTGTACACCATTTTGGTGAGGCCTCTCGACGACCACGAATTCCTCACCACACGGCTCGTGCGGCGAGTCGAACGCATGGTGGTACCTAGGCCGGATTCCAGATAACCGGGTTGTGGGCTTTCGACCGCGGTGAATGAAGATCGCGATGGCTGGATCGATGTAATGAAGATCAAGATCGATGGTTTTAGGTAATATGGAAAGGAGCCATTTTCTTGCTGGCCCTCTATGCCGTTTTTGGCTGGCCCATCGGGCATTCACTGTCTCCCCGCATTCATAATGCCGCCTTTGCTGAAGAAAAGCTCCAAGCCCACTACTTTCCCGTCGAGGTCCGACCGGCGGGGCTGATTCAGGCGCTAGACCATTTCCGTCGCCTGGGCGGGGTAGGGGTGAACCTCACGCGACCTCTCAAGGAAACGGTCATTTCCTTTCTGGACCAGCTTAGCCCCATCGCTTTGGCCGCTAAGGCGGCAAACACCATCGTGTGGCGCGAGGGAGAATGGTCGGGGGATAACACCGATGTGCTCGCCCTGACGTTCGCACTAAAGACTCTGGTCAGACCGCGAAAGGGGGCTCGGGCCCTGGTCATTGGCGGTGGTGGTGTTGCTCGGGGAAGCGCCGTGGCCCTTCATAGCCTCGATATCCCGGTGTGGGTGGCGTCCCGAAGGCCGGTGGATTTTGCTGAGCAATGGATGGCCTTCGATGACCTCCGTGCAGCGCCCGATTTCGATGTCGTGATCAACGCCACTCCGCTGGGCCAGGTAGGCGAGGCGAACTGGCCAGCGCGCCCTCGCCTCATTCCAGGTCAGACGGTGGTCGTCGACTGGGTCTACCGTCCTAGAGAAACGGCCCTGCTCCAATGGGCCAAAGAGGATTCATGTCCCGCCGTCGATGGTCTTCATCTGTTGATCGAGCAAGCGCGATGGTCATGGCAGCTCTGGTTTGACCGCATGGCACCGGCGCAGTCAATGTGGAATGCGGTTTTAGGGTTGTGAGCCCGGCCACCATCGCTTTGGATGCAGGACTGGCCACCTTACTTATGGCCATTCTGCCCTGGTGCGGCGGCAGTCCCGGTTGGCGCTTTGGGCATCGGCTGATCGTGGGAGCCGGATTCTTTGTGGGGGCCTTGGCCATTAATGCGGTCGGTCCCCTTCCATTTCACTTTCAATGGAGCGATGTGTTGCTGTGGATGTCGTGGGCGGCGGTGGGCTCGGTCGATTGGCATGATCGCATCGTGCCCCACCGCCTGGTCGCGGCCAGCCTGATCACGGGGGTCTTATCGAGTTGGAGTTCTGGGGCACCGATATGGCATCGTGCACTTTGTGCTTTGACCATGGCCGCCATGCTGAGCATGGTGCGCTGGCTGTCAGGCCGAGCGCTTGGCATGGGCGATGTGAAATTTTCCCTTAGCCTAGGCGTGTCTTTGGGATGGACCAAGGCGCTTATGGCTTTAAGCCTTGCGATATGGGGAGCCGGTCTTTGGGCTCTGGCAATCCTTTGGTTTAAACGGAGTCGTGGTAGCAGTTTGGCGTTTGCACCGTTTATGGCATCGTTTGGATTGGTGGCGTTGTGTCTGCCGCTAAAGTTGGGACACGGGTAGTAAGGGGCAGCACAAGCTACTATGGTTTGATAAAATTTTAAGGCAGCATAGCCTTGAGGCCTAAGAAAGCGAGTGGCGAGATAATGGGAAGCTGGCGTTGGTTTAGCGCAGGAGAATCGCATGGTCCGGGGCTTGTGGGCATTATTGAAGGCGCTCCCGCCGGAATTTTGGTGGATCGCCAATTGATTAACCAGGATCTCGGCCGCCGTCAGAAGGGCTACGGGCGGGGTGGGCGCATGGCGATTGAACGCGATCAGGTGGAGTTTTGGGGCGGAGTGCGGCATGGATATAGTTTGGGTTCGCCGATTGCCCTATTAGTGAAAAATCGCGACTTCGAGAACTGGAAGGATACGATGTCGCCCGATCCTGCGGCTACGGATCGGCAGGTGACGCGGCCTAGACCCGGTCACGCGGATCTGGTTGGAGGCATTAAATATGACCATCGCGATTTAAGAAACGTACTCGAGCGAGCCTCAGCCCGGGAAACCACCATGCGGGTAGCGCTGGGCGCGGTGGCGCGAGGATTTTTAAGGGCCTTAGGCATTGAGGTCGCCGGGCATGTGGTGGGTATTGGTGAGGTAAGCGCTCCGCTCAGGGAGTATACGTTGGAGGAAATCCGAGGGTCAGAGGATTCGCCCGTAAGAGTGGTTGACCGCAGCGTGGAATCCAAAATGACCGAAGCCATCGACCGTGCCAAGGCCGCCGGCGATACCCTGGGTGGTGTCGTCGAAGTGGTGGCCTTCGGCTTACCGGTTGGACTTGGCAGTTATACTCACTGGGAACGCCGGGTTGAAGCGAAGCTGGCTGAAGCCATCTTGTCTATACAAGCCTTCAAAGGCGTCGAGGTCGGCGCCGGATTTGCGCAGACCGAGGTTTCGGGCTCGTTGGTCCACGATCCGATTTGGTGGGAGCAGGGCGAGGGCTGGAGCCGCACCTCTAACCGCGCGGGCGGCCTCGAGGGAGGTGTGACCACGGGTATGCCCCTGGTGGTCCGAGGGGCGATGAAACCTCTATCCACGCTCATGTCGCCTTTAGGATCGTTCGATATTGAAAATAAGGAGCCGTTTTTGGCTCAAGTGGAACGATCCGATGTCACCGCCGTGCCTCCGGCTGCAGTCGTCGCCGAGGCCATGGTGTTACACGTATTGGCCGATCAAATTCTTATGAAATTTGGTGGCGACAGTCTCGGCGAAATTCGACAGCGGGTGCAAGACTGGAAAGAGCATGTGCGAACCTACTAAACCCCAACATGTAGTGTTGACTGGAATGATGGGAACGGGCAAGAGTACGGTAGGTGCCTTGCTGGCTAAATGCTTACATTGGCCCATGGTCGACATTGATGCATGGATAGAACGAAGCCAGGGCCAAAGCATTCACGATATCTTCAGCCATTTTGGGGAGCCCGCTTTCCGCAAGTGGGAGCAAGAAGCCGTGTTGCGGGCCTTAAGCGAAGAAGTTTCCACCGTCATCGCGCTGGGCGGGGGGGCGGTAACGGACCCGCTCACGCGTGAGCGAATTGCAGGCCACTTTGTGGTCTGGTTGGATGCCAGGCTAGAAGTGCTACGCGAGCGGGTCCAAGAGGGAGACCGCCCGCTTGTAAGGGGTCAACCTTTTGAACGCTTAACGTCTTTGGCTGAGGAGCGCCGCCAGTGGTATGCCCAGGTAAGTCGGGTGCGCATTGACACGACGCACCAAGATCCGCAGCAGGTAGCCAAAGTCATCATGGACTGGTACCTACGGCAGCAAGAGGGGGAAGCACGTGGAAGAAACGCTGATCATCCAGAGCCACCAAGCGAACCAAAGTGAGATTGCTTTTGCCAGTGATTGGCGCGGTCTTGGCGAGTGGATTGGGCTTCATGCACAAGCGGTTTGGGTGATTTACGAC
Source organism: Bacillota bacterium (assembly GCA_021797635.1). Lineage (GTDB taxonomy): Bacteria > Bacillota > Sulfobacillia > Sulfobacillales > Sulfobacillaceae > JAJZZI01. The sequence continues at coordinate 9,332 of JAJZZI010000166.1, forward strand.
CGTTCGGTCGAAGATGCGGCGCATGCGATCGTCGGGGCGCTTAAAGACCAATCGATTCGCATTTTGGGAGTGCACGGGCTGGCGGTTGACGAGACATTGAAATCCCTGCACAGTCTGGCTACCTGGTATCCCACTTTGGTGGAAGATGGAGTGACGCGCGATGCGCTCATCGTAGCCATTGGCGGAGGTGTGCTGACGGATTTTGCTGGCTACGCGGCGGCTTCCTATCTTCGGGGGATTCGGTGGGTGGCCGTGCCGACGACTTTGCTGGCTCAGGTGGATGCCTCGATTGGGGGCAAGGTGGCGGTGAATTTGCCGCAAGGCAAAAACTTAATTGGAGCCTTTCATCTGCCCAGCTTGGTTTACATCAATCCGTCGACGACGCTGAAGAGCTTGCCCCTGTACGGATGGCAAACGGGGCTTGGTGAAGTCGTCAAATCCGCCTTGATTGAGGGAGGTGCCCTGTGGAAGTTGCTGCTGGAGGGACTTCCGCCGTTGGGCCAGATGAACGATCGCTGGGAGACCGTCATTCGCATCACTGCTCAGATAAAAATCGACGTCGTCAACCGAGATTTGGAAGAGAAAGGTGAGCGAATTTTTCTTAATTTCGGCCACACCTTGGCCCACGCGATTGAACAGGTGGCCGGATATGGCCAGTGGAGCCATGGCCAAGCGGTTGCGGTAGGATCGCTGTTTGCCTTGTATCTTTCGGAACGCCACCTGGGTCTGGATCGCGAAGTTCGCCGGGTCGTGAGTACGTGGCTGGGCAGATGGGGATTGCCGACCTCGCTACCTAGCATCGATTATGCGGTATTGGAACCCATTTTGATGCATGATAAAAAGGCGCGGTTGTCCGGATTGCAGTGGATTCTCTTAGAGCGGCCCGGAAAGCCGGTCGTGGTTTCGGGGCTTCCTCGATCGCTACTGGAAGAAGCATTGGCTGCGCTATCTTAACCATGGATAAGGAGGAGCTACGTGCAGACAGCGATAGGGGACTGGCATCGCGAGCACGGGGCCAGGATGACGGAGTTTGCGGGCTATGACATGCCGCTCTTCTATCAAGGTCAAGGCATCTTAGAGGAGCATCGCTTGGTGCGGGAGGCCGTGGGTATGTTTGATGTCTCCCACATGGGCGAGCTTTTGGTGCGCGGGCCGAAGGCGGCCGAGATTTTGGACATTGTGCTCAGCAATCAGCCGAGCCGTCTTTTGCCCGGGCAGGCGATATATAGTCTTATGTGTGCCCACGACGGCGGTACGGTGGATGATCTCGTGGTCTACCGAAAAGCCCAAAATACATTCTTGTTGGTGGTGAACGCAGCCAATCGCTCAAGCGACTTTTCGTGGATCAAGGCGCAATTGGCGGCGATCCCCGATTCGGCCAAGGTCGAGGATGTTAGCCTAGAGACCGCCCTAATCGCCGTTCAGGGTCCGCGAGCCCTTCAGGTCTTAGCACCGTTGGTAGACCAAGACTTGGCCATGCTGGCCTCCTTTCAGTTCGTGAATGCCTCTATTGCCGGAATTCCGGCTATGATTTCGCGCACCGGTTACACTGGGGAAGACGGATTTGAGGTCTACTTGAAGGCAGCAGAGGCGATGACGCTCTGGGGTAGGTTGCATCAACTGGGGGTGCCGGCGGTGGGGCTGGGTGCCCGCGACAGTCTTCGGCTAGAGGCACGGCTGGCGCTTTATGGTCACGAACTATCGCGCACGATTTCTCCGCTTGAAGCGGGCCTTACACGCTTTGTGCGTCTAGAGGGCAAAGGCGCCTCCTTCATTGGTCGCCAGGCACTTCTCCGCCAGCGGGAGCGGGGGCTAGACTTTCGCCTCGCTGGATTGATGCTGCCCGCGGGCGCCATACCCCGTCATGGCTATCGTGTAGGCCACGGTACGGTGACGATCGGCGACGTCACCTCCGGTGGTTTCTCGCCCACCTTGAAACAAGGTTTGGCGCTGGCTTTGTTGCCCACTGATTACACCCGGCCAGGCACGGAGCTATGGGTTATGATACGGGGAAAGCGTGTGGCGGCCAGGGTGGCAGCGACCCCGTTTTACCGAAGAAAATGAGTCCTCAGGCGAAAAAGGGGGAGGGCTTTTGGAAGCCGTGTTGGTGCCATCTCTAAGTCCATGATCTCTCCATAAAGAGCCGACTTTGGTCGGTGGGTGGTGCGTGATGTCAGTCGCGTGTCGAAGATAGCGTTTTAAGAAAGGAGAAGCGGGAATGGGGCAGGCTCTGTCTGCCGCGCTATCCCAACCCGGGTCGGAAGGTGCTGGCTGGGTTCCCGCGCAAATAGATGAATATTCCAAGCGATCGTCAATATACTGCGGAACACGAGTGGATTGATGCACAAGGTCGGGTCGGTATTACGGACTACGCCCAAGACGCCCTGGGCGACGTGGTCTTTGTCGAACTGCCCCAGGTGGGTTTGCGTGTGAAAGCGGGCGAGGCCTTTGGAGCGGTCGAGTCGGTGAAGTCGGTCTCGGATTTGTTTAGTCCGGCAAGTGGGGTTGTGGCGGCGGTGAATCAAAAGTTAGTCGACCAACCTGAGCTGATCAACCAAGATCCGTACGGTGAAGGATGGATCGTGAAATTTGAGAACGGCTGGCAGGGACAGGATTTGATGTCACATAGTGAATATGGGCGACAGATTGGAGGAACCGTCTAAAGATGGCCTATGTGCCGCACACCGCCTCGGAACGAAAGGAAATGCTGGAACGCTTGGGCATCGACGGAGTGCAGGCCTTGTTCGCCGATATTCCCCCCAGCGCGAGAATGACTCGAGACCTAAACCTGCCCTCGGGCCTTAGCGAATGGCAAGTGCAAGATCGCATGCGACGACTCGCGGGGCGAAATCGCTCTGTAGACGATCTCGTGTCGTTTCTAGGTGCAGGCAGCTACGATCGTTTCATTCCGGCCGCCGTGGCGCACTTAGCTTCTAGGGGCGAGTTTCAAACCGCGTATACCCCTTATCAGCCTGAATTGTCCCAGGGGACATTGGCTGCCATCTTTGAGTTTCAAACCATGATAGCCTCGCTGACGGGGATGGATGCGGCACAGGCCTCCCTTTACGATGGCGCCTCGGCCGCGGCAGAGGCTGCACTCTTAGCCATGGCAGCCACCGGTCGTCCCGTGATCGGACTGGCCCGGACGCTTAATCCGGACGTTCGGCAAGTAGTGTCTACCTACGTCAAGGCCAAAGGGGGCGTCGTGGAGCTCATGGACCATGCCGAGGTCCCAGTTCGCGATGGATCTGAGCTCGCGGCCGTGATCTGGCCGTATCCTGATGTTTTGGGGGGGCTGACTCAATTTCCTCAAGCGATGGAGCGCGCGCGGGCCCATGGTGCCTTGGGCGTATGCTACGCCGATCCCGTGGCCCTGGCACTTTTGAAACCGCCAGGCGATTTAGGCGCGGAAGTGGTGGTCGGTGAAGGGCAGCCTTTGGGCCAAAGCTTGCAGTATGGGGGCCCGGGTTTTGGTTTTTTTGCCGTGAAATCGAAATGGGTGCGGCGCATGCCGGGAAGAATTGTGGGAGCAACGCGCGACCGTAAGGGCCGAAGAGGATTCGTCTTAACCCTGCAGGCCCGCGAACAACATATCCGTCGGGATAAGGCCACATCCAATGTCTGTTCCAATCATTCTCTTAACGCCTTAAAAGCTACCATCTATCTGGCGTTGCTCGGGCCCGCTGGCCTGAGGCGAATTGCCCAACTGTCCGTCAACAAGGCTCACTACTTGCAAAAACGGCTTGCTCAAATCGGTCTTCGCCGCCTTAGCGAGGAGCCATTCCTGTTTGAGTTTTCCGTCCTTGTACCCGGTTCGGTGGCCAGCCTAAATCGCTGGCTGCTTTCTCGCGGAATGTTGGGAGGGGTCGATCTCGGCGCTTGGGACCCCTTGTGGGCTAACGGGTGGCAATTGGCTGTAACCGAAAAGCGCACCAAGGAAGAAATGGACCGGCTGGTCGAGGAGGTGCAAGCGTGGATCGAGTCCCGTTAATTTTTGAGCGCTCGCGAACCGGCAGGGTGGGGGTGAGCTTGCCCCCTTGCGATGTCGATGAAGTGGATTTGTCTGAGACGCTGCCCCTGGAATTGCTCCGCGACGATGCGCCCCTGTTGCCTGAGGTTTCGGAACTGGATGTGGTACGGCACTATACCGAACTCTCCCATCTGAACTATGGTGTGGACACCGGGTTTTATCCTTTGGGATCTTGCACCATGAAGTACAATCCCAAGGTCAATGATTGGGCGGCCGGGCTTTCGGGATTCGAGCAGTTGCACCCCTTGCAACCCGATCACACCGTGCAAGGCGTGCTTGAGGCACTGAAAGACTTAGAGCGATGGCTTCTGGAAATCACCGGAATGGATGCGATGAGTCTACAACCGGCGGCGGGAGCTCAAGGAGAGTTCACGGGAATTTTGGTCATTCTGGCATACTTAAAGAATCGTGGCCAAGATCAGCGCACGGTCATATTAGTTCCGGATTCTGCCCATGGTACCAATCCAGCGACTGCGTCCATGGCGGGTTGCACGGTCAAAGTGGTGCCCTCCAATCAGCGCGGGCAGGTTGACGTCGATGCCTTGAGAGCCTTGGTGGACGAGAACGTAGCCGGACTCATGTTAACCAACCCCAATACCCTCGGAATTTTCGAGAGTGACATCTTAGAGA
>JAJZZI010000035.1 GCA_021797635.1 Bacillota bacterium
AAACACTCCATGATCGGCCGCCAGGGCTGATAGTGCTGGACCGTGGGCGGCGATCAGCTCTTTATTGGCGCTGATCACGGACTTGCCCTGGGAAATAGCGCGGCTGACCCATGGCAGGGCCGGATGGCGTCCGCCCATGACATCCACAATGACGTCAACGTCAGGCGCATCCAGCACCGCTTCCGGCACCGTCGTCAAACGAATGGGGGGGCCCTTTCGGGTTCGACCGGGGTCACGCACTAAGCCCGCCTGAATCTTGACGGGAATACGAGTCTGGCTAAGCAACACCTCGGCAAAGGCTTGACCGACCGTTCCGTATCCCAAAAATGCGATTCTGATCATAAAATCCTCCCCAGCCATATTACCTAATCTACAGGATCGGGAGCTGTGGCGGCAAGTGAAAGGTGGATAATACCCGCACCAGCAACGGGAATATCTCTTGCCTGCTCCGGCCATGCTATGCCCCGAGGGGACGATATGCATGTTTAGAAGGCAAACGCTATGGCCAGCGCTGTTTTGCTTAGGATGGGTGTGGTGGGATTTACCTTCGGCGTGGATTCTGTTGCAGGGAAAGTCGGCTGTGTGGGCTCTGGACCATTTCGGGCTTTACAGCGAAGGACTGCTTAAAATGGTTTGGTTCGCAGGGGGATTGGCGTTAGTCGCCATGAGTTATCCTCGATTGGTTGAGCTTTTCTGGGCGTGGCCCAAATGGGTCCGTTCGCTGTTTCATGGCGGATACGGTTTTTTGGCGACCTTGGGCCTCCCCTTTCTCTCGCGGGATATGCTTTCATACATCGCAGAGGCCCAGTTGTCGTTGCGGCACCATTTCAATCCCTTAACCACCGCCCCCGCGGCAGTCCCAGGTTGGCGCCATGACTACTGGTTGGTCCACGCCGGCTGGGTACATAAGGTCAGCCCCTACGGTCCGTTTTGGGCGTGGTGGGAAAGCTTTAGCGGTCATCTCTTTCACCCGTTTTGGCAGCAATTCATCTGGATTAAGGCATCCAATCTGGTGATGGTTGGGGTCTGTGCCTATGTTCTTGGTCGTATGGCGGGACGCGTCGTGGGCCTACGCTTTTGGCTTCATCCCCTGGTTGGGTTGGAGCTCTTGGCCAGCGGGCACAACGACAGTCTTTTAATCCTGCTCATGGTGCTCGGCTATGAGGCCTACCAAAAGATGCAGTATCGGCGGTTTGCGGGGTTTTGGGCGATGGCCACCGGCGTCAAATTCATACCCTTGGCGCTCTTGCCCATCTTATTGGCGGGACTCACGCTGGCGGATCAAGGGGTGGTCATCGCCATTGGAGCGAGCGTCTTGGCCTCAGCGTACTTGCCGTATTGGCAGGGCTGGATCACTCTGATCGCGCCATGGCAAAATCAATCGATGTTTTTGCGGTCGTTCGACTTTATGATAGAAGGCGGGTTGAGCCATATTTGGCCCGGTTTTCGCACGACCTATCAACATATTGCTACGGCCACCGGATTAAGTGGTTTTGCCGCCGTCCTCGCACACAGTAGCCGACGGTGGTTGCGTCAGCGTCGCGACCCCAGCATCTTGGGTCATACCCTCGTATTGCTCGCGTTAATTGCCCTGTCGTGGTTTCAATATTGGTATTTAACGTGGAGTTTGCCGTTTTATCTCTTAAGCGCTCGGGCTTCAGCGCGGCGGGTGGTGGCATGGCTAACCTGGGTGGAAGCCATCCGTATGTTCGCCTGGCCACGTGATATAAGAGCTGCCGACAGTCAAATCCTGCAGTTCTTGGCCATATGGCTTAGTCTTGGTCTCTGCTTAGGCTGGACCAAGCTCGCGCCGCTTGTGAAGCACCTTTACATCAAGGAGGAAAGATGGTCATGAACCCTGTCTTTGTGTCTTTGTGGTTGGCATTGGCGCCCAACACACTGCCCGGATCGCATCAAGACCTGCCCCGGTTGGCGGAACATCCGTGGATCGCCGTAACGACACCCGATGATCGGGTGAAACCTCTCGAACTACCGTTTAAGCTGGCCCGGCAAACGACCAACTATTATCACGCCAGCCCGACCCAAGCGCTCAATATTGAGCTGGTAGCCAAACGACTCAACGGCACGGTGGTTCCCGGTGGCACCAGCTTTAACTACTTCCACACGGTGGGACCCTACACGGAGGCCAACGGCTACGGTTGGGGCAGGGCTTTCGTGGGCGAACGCATCGTTCCTTCGGTGGGGGGAGGGGTCTGCCAAGGATCCTCGACCCTCTATGCGGCAGTGTTGCGCACCGGTCTACCCGTGCTCGAACGACACCAACATGGCTTGACCGTCCCTTATCTTCCTCCTGGCGAAGATGCCACCGTGGCAGGAAGCTATCTCAACTTTCGATTTCTCAACGACCGCAAGACCCCCGTTCTGATTCAGGCCAGCGCGGGCCACCGACACTTGAAGGTGACGCTGTGGGGCGCCAGTCCGGCACCGGAGATCAAGGTCCATCACCAGATTTTAGCCCGGTACCCATTCCGCACGGTCCACGAATTCGATCCATCTTTGCCGCCAGGACAGACAAAAGTGTTGAGCCCCGGACAGGAGGGGGTCATGGTCAAGAGCTGGCTGGTCACCAAGACGTCCCACGGCCTGGTCACCAAACCCCTGGGCGTTGATCGTTATCGAGCCAGTCCGCGGATTATCGTCCGGGGGCCGAACGCTTAAGCACCTTCGCACATAGGTCTTCGGCGAGGCGCATATGCTGGCCCAGGACAAGGGGGCCATGTTATGGGGCTTCTATGCTTAATGGCGTTTCGCGTATGTTGCTTAAGCAGTGAGCGCGTTTTTTTTCACCTCCTAGGATCCAAGCAGCGCGGCCTTTCAACGACGCTCGTAGCCTTCGGCGGAGGGGCCGCCTTGCTATGGGCGGCAGCGTGGGCATTTAGCCAACCGATGATGATTGTGGGCGCCCTTTTACCTTCGTTAATCTATACCCTTCACTTTATTTTGTACGTGACGGCATTCAGCCAAGGAGAGGTCAACTCGGTCAGCCCCTGGACTAATCTGAGTGTCTTGCTCCTCTTTCTCTGGTCGCCCACGGGGGGGATCTGGGGATGGCTGGGCCTCGCCGCCTTTGCTGTTGCTATATGGTTAATGCTGGAGCGGCCTGCTCGCAACTGGCGTCCGGTGTTGACCGTGGCCGCCGCCAGTGCCCTGCTGACCGTGGGACGGATCCTTGACCTGGGGCAAGTCCACGGCCCAGTCCTGGTCTATGCGGCCAATATCTATGGGTGGGTCTCCCTATGGACCTTGATCCTGATCCTGGTTAAGGGACAGGCGGGCGACGTTCTTCGTCTCGTCAGCCAGAGACCGCAGTGGTCCATCTTGAGCGCGACGTCCAATGCGGCGTCCTATTTGACGCTGGTGTGGTTGATTCATCGCCTTCCGCTATCCGCGTTGGAGGCGTTAAGCAGTCTATCCGCCCTCATCGCCGCCTTGGTTGGATCGTTTTGGTTGCTGGAGCCGGTCAGCAGGCGTAAAATGATGGCATCATGGCTCATGAGCGCAGGGGCTGTGGCGTTGCTGTGGGACCACCTTGGAGGAAACGGGTTCCAGGACTGAGCATTTACCATGCAGGTGACATAAAGATACATCATGAGTAAGGTACTAGTGACGGCTAAGGTGGTTTGGGGTAAAAACCGCCGAAAGGAGGAGCTCATGACCACACGATGGTTCAGCGTAGAGGAAGCGAACGGGATGGTTCCCAAGCTTCGCCACATGCTCCAGCAGCTGCGCGACATGCAAACGCAGGCGCGCGAGCGCTATGAAGAAATGCGCGACATTCGCGAAGTGGGCTACCGCAAGGACGGAAATCTGGTAATGCTCACCGATTATCAGGTGGCTAAGCGGGAATTTGACACCGTGGTCAATCAAGCCAACCAGTTGTTGTCCGAGATTAACGAGGTAGGATGCCGGGTAACCGATGTCGAAATGGGCTTAGTGGATTTTCCCGCGGTGGTCGACGGGGCCGAGGTGTATTTGTGTTGGCAAATGGATGAGCCAGAAATTGGGTTTTTTCATGGAGTGGACGAAGGCTACACTGGCCGCCATCCGCTGCCTCCCGCCCGACCTGATCCCTCGCCCTAGATGCTCTCCAGCGGTTTCAAAGCGATAGCCAAGGCAAGACATGGTAACATTAGCATGGATCGGGATTTCCAGTCACGCGAGCTCGCGGAGGTTCAATTGGCGGCCCGAGGGATTCCTTTGGATCAAAATACGGTGACAAGGAGCGTCTCATGACAAAGTCCCCAAGAATTCAGTTGGACGAGCTACATCTTTCTACCGGTAAAGCGGCACGACTGCACCGTTTGCTGTACAAGGCAGGACCCGCCAATGGCACGTTGATGGTCTTACCCATAGACCAAGGATTGGAGCACGGTCCCCGCGATTTTCTTGAAGCCCCCGAAAGCGCCAACCCACAGTTTCAGTTTCGGCTCGCCATTGAAGGGAAGTTCTCCGCCATTGCCGTCCAAATCGGTTTGGCTGAGAAATTTTATCCTGAATTCGCCGGTCAGATTCCCTTGGTGGTCAAGTTAAACGGAAAGACGGAAATCCCCCCCGATGGCGCGCCTTTTTCGCCCCTTAACGGGACCGTCGAAGATGCCGTCCGTTTGGGTGCGGACGCCGTGGGCTACACGCTATATGTGGGATCATCGCGTCAAGACGCCGATTTTCTCCAATTTTCGTCGGTCCGCCGGGAAGCAGAGCGCTACGGCCTACCCGTCATTGCCTGGGCCTATCCTCGGGGTGAAGCCATCGAGGCCAAAGGGGGAAAAGATAGCCTGTTTGCCGTGGACTATGCCGCCCGCGTGGCCCAAGAGCTTGGCGCAGATGTCATCAAATTGAACATTCCGCGCCTGGACCCTACACAAATGGCCAAGGCACCAAAAGCCTACCGACGGGACTGGACGGAAACGGAAGCCATTTCTCATGTGATTGGCTCAGCCGGCCGCTCTTTAGTCATTTTTGCGGGAGGCGAACGGGGCAGCATCGAAGAGACCATCGCCAAGGCCAAGCTTTGCATGGACGCTGGGGCCTCGGGGCTCATATTTGGACGAAGCGTGTGGCAACGCACCTTTTCTGAAGGTCTAAGCGTAGCCCAGGCGGCACATTCGTTACTGAGCGGCTACTCCATTTAGCAAATTCTTTGGTTGGTGACAGTCACCCGGAACCGTCTTCATCGATACTCTAGAAGGGCTTAGCAAAATGGCTCTCAAGAAAGGTGAGGACGGTGACCAACACGGGATCGTCGACGAGAGAAGTTGGCCAGTGGTTGGAAAAACCTCAACAAACGGTATCGGGACGTCGTTTCCGCCGTTTTGTGGTTCGCACTCACGTCATCCGACCGCACGAACGTTTGGCATCGACCCTTGTGCCCTTGCTTAAAGATCGGGTCGGGCCGGACGATATTGTGTTGCTCAGCGAAAAGATTGTCGCGATTAGTGAAGGACGAGCCATTCCCTTGAGTTCGATTAAGGTCGGCCGCATCGCTCTCCTCTTATCGCGCCATGTCGGCCAGCTCGGTTATGGCCTGGGGCTCCGTCGTCCAGAGACGATGCAAATGGCCATTCAAGAGGCGGGGCTCTGCCGAATTGGACTGGCCACGGTCGCCGCGGTTTGGGATCGTCTAAGCGGGCAGAGCGGCGATTTCTATCGTGTGGCTGGCAGACGGGTAGCGGCGATTGATGGTCCGGGGCCCACTACAATCGCGCCGTACGACCGTTATGTCGTGTTAGCTCCCCGCTATGGCGAGCAGTTGGCCAAAGCCCTGTCTCGGCGGTTAGGCGGGACGACGGTGGCGATTGTTGATGTCAACGATGTGGGCAGTGAAATACTGGCCGTGGTAGGCCCCGCTGATCCCAAATGGATCCAGGGTCTTACCCGCGACAATCCCATGGGCCAGGGCAGCCAGGCTACTCCTATCGCGGTGCTTACTCCAGTGCCTCTGGGGTCCAGAGATCTGCCATGGCGCCTAGAGCTGCCAGAAGGGGCAAGCTGGGACCCGGTGGCATCGTGGCCAGGGGTTGGCCAGATGGAAGAGGCAGGCGTTTGGCCAAATTGCATTTGAGCAGACTCGATGAGGTCGCTTATAATGGGGAGGTGGTCGGGCGCGCCTAATAGGCACGCACTAAGTCGGAACAAGGGTGGTGACGAGTTCTCTACCCAGAGAACCCAAGCCGATGGATATCTTTCGTGAGATGGCAAAGCACGGCCATGAACAAGTCATATTTAACTACGACAAAGCCAGCGGGTTAAAGGCCATCATCGCCATTCATGATACCACGCTAGGTCCTGCGATCGGAGGTTGCCGAATGTGGCCCTACGAGACCACGGATGCGGCTTTAGAAGATGCGTTGCGCTTGTCCGAAAGTATGACTTACAAGGCGGCGGCGGCAGGCTTAGACTTTGGCGGAGGAAAAACGGTCATTATCGGCGATCCCGGCTCGGGCAAGAGCGAAGGACTGTTTCGGGCGTTGGGCCGCTTCGTTCAAACGCTTAAAGGACGGGTCACCTTATCTGAAGATGTCGGCACTAATGCGGAAGATTTCGTGCATACGGCCAAAGAAACTCCCTACGTCGTCGGCCTACCTACGGCCTACGGCGGATCCGGGGACACCCGGGACTTGACGGCCATGGGGGTGATTACCGCCATGCACGCAGCGTTGGCTTATCGCTTTGGTTCACCAAAATTGAGCGGGCGCACGATCGCAGTGCAAGGCTTGGGCAAAGTCGGTCTGCGGGTGGTGCGGCAGGCGCTGTCGGAAGGGGCCTTGGTGACTGTCGCGGATATCAACCCTCATGCGGTGGGCAAGGCCGTGGCCGAGCTAAACGTGGAGCCGACCGATCCCTGGGCGATTTTGGAAACCCCCTGTGATATCTTTGCACCATGCGCGCTAGGAAACGTGGTGAACGAGGAAACGCTACCACGGCTAAGGTGTTCCATCATCGCTGGCTCGGCCAACAATCAATTGTCCGATGGCACCTATGCGGACCGTTTGCGCGAACAAAACATCCTTTATGCTCCTGACTTCATCGTCAACTCCGGTGGACTGATACAAGTCGTGGATGAGCTAAAAGGGTACCGCAGCGACCGGGCTCATCACCAAATCGAGGCCATCTACGACACCCTGAGCGAGATTTTTGCTGCAGCCGACCAGGAACAGTTGTCCACGTTAGCCGTAGCCATGCGCATCGTGGATGAACGGCTAGACCTCCTGAACCGCATCCGTAGAATTTATCGCAACGACTCCTGATCCCTGGAGACTCCCCTTGCGGAAGAGGGATGAACCGCGCGCATTATCCGCGGACAAGAACATATCATAAGCAGAAAGGCAAGCTAGTAGACCCGTCAGGGACCAAAGAGGTGAGCGCTTCGATGATAGAATCGGCCGAGCTAGGACGCGGAGAGCCTTGCACCTCGTTTTCCGGATATGAGGGCGCCGAAATTGCGACTTAGGCGCCGGATAACCTTAGGCCTCCTTCGATATATTCCCTCGCCCTTGCTGGAACGTCTCATCTGGTGCACTCAACCGAAATTCGTCATGGCGGTCGCCGTCATGGCGCTCCGCCAAGATCACGTGTTATTATTGCGTCACCGCTACCGGCGTCGCCATCCTCTGGGGCTGGTGACGGGATTCATCGAACCGGGAGAGCCCCCGCAGGTGGCCGCGTGCCGGGAAATTAGGGAGGAAACGGGGGTGGCCATCACCGGCGACCGCCTTCGCTGCATCCGAATGGGTTTTGTCAGCCGTCACCACTTTGAAGTGGTGTATTACCTCGAAGTGGACGATTCCTTCCCTCAATTTACGCCTGCCTCGCTCGACGGAGAGATTGCAAATGGCCAATGGTACGCCTTAGACCACCTTCCTCCGGGCATATCGCCAGCCCAACTAGCCATTATCGAACAAATTGGCCCTGGCCGCGCCGAAGGCTCTGATCCTAGTCGCGTCTAGTCCCGATGCCGCCTGCATAAGCTCAGGCAGGAGGAATGCCAATGACTTTTCAGGGGTTTGCTGGCCGTCGGGCTGTGATAACTGGGGGTTCCCAAGGGATTGGCTTTGCGGTGGCCCGCCTGTTGCATCATCAGGGGGCGTCGGTGGTGCTGGTAGCGCGCCACCTCCCGGCCTTGAAGCACGCAGCCGCCCAACTTTCAGCCGACGGCAGAGAGGGCACCATCGACTATTTCCCCTGTGATTTGGGAGCTGACAGGGAACTGTCCCGTGAGTTCATCGATTTTGTCCAAAACCGTCTCGGCGGTCTTGACTATCTGGTCAACGCCGCCGGTGGAGCCCGGGTGACAGGTGCCTTGCAGGCCACTTGGGAGCAGTGGCATGCTGATTTTTCCGTAAAATTTTGGGGATATTTCGCCATGATTCGAGCCTTGGTGCCCATGCTGCGCGCAAACGGGCGAGGGGCGATTGTCAATATCGCCGGGGTTTCGGGCATAGACCCAAACTCGAGCCTTGCCGTCGCAGGGCCCGTAAACGCCGCTTTGCGCGCCTTGGCCAAGGTATTAGCCGATGAACTGGCCGCTTCGCAGGTTCGTGTGGTCAATATCCATCCGGGCGCCACGGAGACTGCCCTTCTCGCCAGCATGGCAGAGGCCTACGCCGCTCGTCAAGCCGATGCGGTGGACCGAGTCCTGGACCGGATGCGCACCTCGACGCCGCTTGGACGCCTGCCCAGCGCGGACGACGTCGCGACTTTAGCCTGTTTTTTGTTATCGGATCAAGCCGCGCTTATCACCGGCACCGGTATTGAAATTGATGGCGGAGTTCATCGAGGATTGGCGTAAGCGGTCGGAGTACGGTCGAATGTCGTCGGTTGTTGTGGATAAAGTGGGGATAATGGTGTGTAAAAACTGTGGGTATTTCTGGTGAGTAGGGAGGAGAGCGCGCAGCGCTGGGCGAAATGTATTGCAGACAGTGTATCGATGGATAGGGGGTTTAGGGTGTGAAGGAAGACCGGTGTCAAACCTGTGGATCGCTGGACTTAGTGAAAACGGGTCCGCTCACGGTGGAGGGAAGCCAACTGCTGGTCACTGTGGTGGACGGGATTCAATGTACCTTATGCGGAAGACTCGAGGTCACCATTCCCCAAATGGTTTTAGTCCGCTTGTACCCGCCTAACGTACGATATTTGACCAAGGCACGGCGTAGTGAGTTGCATTCTCGAAAGAAGGCTCGCCGTCGAAAACTCATGGCGGGACGTTAAGGTCAGGATCGGGGTTTGCTAAAGGCCCGATGCCCATTTTCTTGGTTGGCCCTAGGCGAGCGTTCGTTCCCGATAAAGGCGTTCAGCCAAAAGACGCTCGTGGGGGCTTAAGGCAAGGGGGTGGAGGTTGTGCAACTCCCCAAAGCCCGATACCAGCGCGTCAAACACTTGATCGATCGTGACGTCGATAGCGGCATCGAGCCGAGTCACCGCGTCCGGCGACAATCTTCTGTCGTCCCCGGCGCGAGCGTAGAACTCTTGCAGCAACGCGGTCGTCGCCATCGGATCTTGATTCACCAGGATCATGCCACTGACCATCGCATATCCTCCTCGAATGGCCTGCGCGATGCCCGCAATCTTCTTGCCCTCTAGCAATAGGTCGTAAGCCCCAGGACAGTATGAGCCCGGGGCTTCACCAAATTCCACCGCAAGACCCAGACGGCGAAGTCCTCGAAGCACGCCCTCAGTCATCTGGATAAAGTTGCCTTGCCAAGCGGTTAAGTCGCGCGAGGGGCGCACCACCGCAAAGCTTAGGCATCCCCCATCGAGCAATACGGCTGAGCCTCCGCCCAGGCGGAAGACCGCAGGAAGTTCTTGGGTGCGAAGCCAGTTGACGGCGTGCCCGAGGGTGGGCAAGCGTCGATCCTTGGGACCGAGTAGGACATAGGGCGCTTGGGTCCGGAGCAAGATGGCGGGGGTTTCCGAAGCAACCACACCCCTCGCCACCGTTTCTGCAAGCGCTGGCGACAGCGACAGCAGATCCGGCCACAAGCCAGGCCGCAAGTCGATGAGACGCCACCATGGTTGCATATCTGCTAGTCCCCCCAAAATATGATAGGCTTACAACAACATCGGACAAGGTGGGTTTGTGATGCGATCGTACCACAATACCGAGTTTTTGGACCTTCGTGCACGAGGGAGCAGGGGGGTTAAGATCGGAGGTGGGATATGCTTGGCCTATTTATGTGGGTGATGCCCACCCCATATGGATTTTTGGCTGCCCCAAAGGGACACGGGCTGGATGGGGCGCGCTGCAGGCCTTCCTCTCTTGGTGGCGATCACGGATACCGGGCCTCATGTCAGGGTAAATCCGGGTGAATCAGGCTACCGATTGGACTGCCACGCACACTCTCGTGGTCGAGGTGGCCGAACGGCCTTGGTGCCTGGATCCGATATTTGCCGCCACCGTGGATGGGTACTGGTCGACGATCACGCGAAGCCGTCCCCATTTTTTCCGAGGGCCGGTATTGGCCGTCGAGCAGACGAAGACCTTGGTTGACGGAAGGACTCAGGTTCAGGCTCGGCTTACGGACTTCGCCCATTTTCTCTTTAGTCGCCACCATCTTAGTCCGGGCCATCCTTATTACGTGCGCATCATCACCGCCTGCGCCTGGGTGATCACCAAGGATCGGCTCGCGGTCGTGGGTCTTGGCCATCCTGAAAGTGCCAAACCCCTGGTTCTGCAGCCCATCGGTGGTTCCCCCAGTCGGGATGATATCCATTCGGGTTACTTCGATCCCGTGATCGCGGCACGACGCGAGCTTCACGAGGAAACGGGACTTTGCCTCGTCCCTGGGGAAGTTCGGGGATACCTCAAACTCGACAATGGTAGCCTCGCGGTGGCCGTGCGCTTTGATCTACCTCGGCCATGGTCCGAGGTCGGGGGAGAGTTGAAAGCGCACGTGGCCAAGTCCAAGGAGCGCGAACTTTCTGCGATATACGGCATTCCGACGGGCAGGCCGATGACCAGCTTCCTAGGCTTCCCCTTGCTGCGCTCTGTTCAAGCATTTCTTGTGGCAGCTGAGTTGAGGTAACGGGCTGAGGCAGGATTTCGTTAGCTGCGTACGCGGACTTTATAGGCGCGAAACCAATGGTCCAGTTGGATCAAGAAAGCAAATAGCTGAGGGGTGCCCATCAATTGCCCGAACCATGGGATGTCGGCAATCTCCGCCTCGCCTTCGGTTAACGTTTGGAGATACGCGTGGTTGATCCAGGGATGTAAGGGAGAGTCCTCCTCGGAGAGGACTTGCCGAAGCCACGAGCGCATCGCCTCGCGATAGGAAGGATTGACGGTGGAGGGGTAAGGACTCTTTTGCCGCCACACGACGGAGGCAGGAAGAAGATCGGCGCAAGCCTTGCGCAGTATGCCCTTGGCGTGCCCTTCAAGCCGTTTCCATGGCCAGGGGATATTCCACGCATACTCGACCAAGCGATGATCGCAGTAAGGAACTCGGACTTCCAATCCTACTTCCATGCTCATACGGTCCTTGCGATCCAGTAAGGTCGGCATGAATCGCGTGATGCTCAGATAGGCAATCTCGCGCAGGCGAGCTTGATCGCGAGGCTCCGCCGCCAAACGTGGAACTTCCGTTATTGCCTGGGAATAGCGGTCGTGGATGTACTCTTCCAAGTGAGCCAGGGCACGAAGCCTTGGCGACCACACTTCAAGTCGGCGATCCAGGGTTCGCGCCCAAGGAAAGGTGGTGGCGCTGAGCGCACCTTCCATATGGAACCATGGATAGCCCCCGAAGATTTCGTCGGCCGCTTCGCCAGACAAGGCCACCGTGGCGTCCCGCTTGATTTCTCGGCAGAAAGTTAAGAGGGAACTATCGACGTCGGCCATACCCGGGAAGTTTCGAGCATGCAAGGCCAAAAGCAAATCCGACACTAATTCCGGGGTGTCGAGCACGACTTGATGATGGTGCGTTCCCAAGGCTTTTGATACCATTTGTACCCAGGGCGCATCGAGATTGGTCTGAAATCCATCAGAACGAAAATAACGATCCATATCGACAAAGTCTATGGAATAGGTATGAAGCGGCCCTCTGCCCTGTTGCGCAAACGTTTGGGCGGCTAGAGCGGTCACGATACTGGAGTCCAATCCCCCAGAAAGGAGGGTGACCACGGGAACATCGGCCACCAGTTGTCGGGCGACGGTGTCTTCTAATAATTCTCGCAGATGCCGAGTCGTCGTGGCCAGGTCATCGGGATGATCGTGGCTGACTAATTCCCAATAGGTATGCTCGGAAACCCCCTTGGGGGAATATTCGAGCCAATGGCCTGGCTTTAGCTCGGACACATTGCGAAAAATGCCATGACCAGGCGTGCGCGCCGGACCGAGGCCAAAAATTTCTGCCATCCCTTCCGCGTCGATCTCCGGTTCGACTTGAGGATGCGCCAACAGGGCCCGCACGTCGGACGCAAACAGGAGATCGGGTCCGCGCCGCGCCCAAAACAGCGGTTTCACGCCCATGCGATCGCGAGCCAGCCATAGGGTTTGGCGACATTCGTCGTACACCCCTATCGCGAAGATGCCGTTGAACCGTTCGACCGCTGAAGGCCCCCATTCAATGAACGCTTGCAAGACCACTTCGGTGTCGGAATGTCCATAAAAAACGTGGTTTAAGGCGACCAACTCTTGGCGCAATTCGGAGGTATTGTAGAGTTCTCCATTGTAAACTAACACGAAGCGATGACCGCCGACACGGCGAACCATAGGTTGTGCGCCGCCCAGCGGGTCGACCACAATCAACCGCCGGTGGGAAAAGGCGGCGTGGCCCTCCAGCCACGTCGCACCATCGTCGGGTCCGCGGCAGACCATAGGCTCTGCCATAGCCAACATCGTTCTGTCTTCAAAGCGTAAATCGCGTTCGAAGTTGATCCAGCCTGCAATTCCACACATGAGTGTGCACCCTTTCTCGGATCGAGCAGTTTTCCTGTCTCAGACTATGCCCTCGAGAGGACGGGGTGCTACAATCAAAAAAGGTGATATGCGGAAGGCCTAACAGTTCTTTCCGAATGCCGCTTCCCGCTGTCGCCAACCGTCGAGTAAGGCTACTTTTTTCGATGAACGGTTCATAGTACACTCACATCGGGGTATGGCCCAAGCGTCGACGCAGCAGATCCCGGCTTCCACGCTCAATCACAATTTAGGGGGCAACCTATGAAAATGGTGGTAGCGATTGTTCAGGAACAAGACGCCAACGAAGTGACTCGCTCGCTGCGCCAGAGCCGGGTCGCCCACACCAGCCTTCGCACGCGTGGTGGCTTTTTGCAGCGAGGCAGCGTGATGATTATGGCCGGTGTGGACGATAGTGCGGTGGAATCGGTGGTTGACCGTATTGCGCGTCACTCTCATCGCCGGGAAGTCATGCACAGGCCCGACCTCGGATCCCTGCATCCTGATGCCTATGCATCGCCTACGACCGTGTCCGTTGGAGGTGCGGTGATCTTTATTTTGGATGTGGATGAGTTCCGAAAGATTTAGATGGCTTGATCACCGTCCCCTGAGGGAAGGCTGGCCGCCTGGTGCGATTGATCGTTGAACTCTCCACTGGGCCGGGTTGGTTGACATCGTTCGTAATATGCTGACGAAGGCGCTTTCCATCGCTAAATCCCCCTCTGGCCCCCAACCGATGGATTACGTATGCCATGGCTTCCACATGGTCTCCTAAAATGAGTTCCTCCAGTTCATGGGAAGTCACGGGCGAATCCGCGCCGTGAATGCGATTTCGTCCGACAACGTCCACCGGCCCGGCTAGACCGACCTTGAGTCCATGAAGGATCGCTTTGGCTTGGGCCAGGGGAGGCACGATTAGAGATTCATCCCCTACGGCATCGAGGGCCTTACGGCTGAGAGCGTGGGGAATGCCAGTCAGCGAACTATAGCCCAAATCAGGACGTTTCAGAGTGCAGTTCAAGGAAGCCTTAGCAACATTGAC
>JAJZZI010000118.1 GCA_021797635.1 Bacillota bacterium
GGGATCCTCTGGGCCCTGGAGGACAACCCAATCCAATCGTCGAGATGGCTCATTGCTTTGGCGAGGAACTCATCTCGCTCCCATAGTTGGTTAAAGTCTCTGACAAAGTCCGCGTTTTCCCACCACGTGGCGTGCACGAGTCCGAGCTGGCCTATCATCTGATGATAGCCTGTGCTAAAGAAGGAGGTTGACCAGGGTACGCTTTTCGGCGGGTCTAAGTGAGCAGACCAGGGCTGGAGAAATGCCGGGTCCGGATAGGTAAGTGCGGGCCAGGGAAAGGCTTCACCGCTCATCCAGCGCCACCACGCCTGCGCAACCGGTTCCAGTCGGGAAATGTCCAGTGCTAACCAGGGTTGTTGCTCTTTAGCATAAATTACCGCCACGGCATGAGCGCATAAGCTAGGCCGTTCACAAGAGCAGGCAATGGCAAGACCGTCAGCAGATTGCACCACGCTGGCGACATAATAATCTTGGTATCCGCGGACGCGTCCAGCCAGGCGATGCCGCTTGCCGTCGATGAGAATAGCCTTGACGCGATCTTGGTAGAAATAGTCTCGAGCCTTAGTCATGGTGCGCGCGGAACACGAAAGGGAAGAAACCACGAGCTCGTCCAACGCACCGCCAAGCATCAATTTTGACAACGTCGTCATCACCTTGTTCTGCAGGATATTTCCAAACCGGCTTTAGCGCATGAAGATAAGGAGGAACCGATGTCTACCCGATGCCAACTTTGCGGAGCCGAGCAACCTCGAATGTCCCAATCCGGCGCGGATCCCACTCCCGGTGGCCAAGAATTATACATCTGTGCGGCCTGCCAGGAGAGGATTCGGGCTGAGGCGCTTAAAGGCCATCTCTGATGGTATTATAATGCAAGAGTCGGTGGTGATCTGTCGACGAGTCGGGGAAAGCCACTGCTCCTTGCCTCAACTAAATCCTGGCACAGGGGTGTGACCATGATTCGCGGAATTCGTGGGGCGACCACGGTGATACACGACCAAGCATCCGAGATCCTGGACGCGACGATGGAACTGTTGCAACGAATGGCAGAGGCCAATGCCATCGAGCCCGAACTGATCTCTAGTATATTTTTTAGCTTGACTCCCGATTTAAATGCAGCGTTTCCCGCCGAAGCGGCGCGCCGCTTGGGCTGGACCTACGTTCCCGTCATCTGCATGCGCGAGTTGTCAGTGCCCAACGCCCTGGAGCGAGCCGTCCGGGTGATTATGATGGCGGAAACGGACCTGTCGCAGAAAGCGGTGCGTCATATTTACCTACGTGGGGCCGAGAGTTTGCGCCAAGACTTGGAGCCCTACGGCGATGGCCTTGCTCAATGGACGAGCGACGATGCCCTGTAAAAGATTGGTGATTGCCTTTGACGGGCCAGCTGGCGCCGGAAAGAGCACCGTGGCCCGGCTCACGGCTAAGGAGCTTGGCTATTTATACTTGGACACGGGGGCCATGTATCGGGCGCTTGCGCTTAAGGCACTCACTCAAGGGGTTGATTTGCGAGACCAAGAACAGTTAAGCGCGTTGCTTGGCAAGACCGCAATCGAATTAGAACAGGGGAGGGATCACGTCCTGCGGGTTTATCTAGACGGCCGAGAGGTTAGTGATCTCTTGCGCACGCCTGAGGTTAATGCCAGTGTTTCGCTCGTGGCGGAGTTTCCGGATATTCGATCCGAAATGGTGATGCGCCAAAGGGCGGTGGCCAAGCGCGGGGGAGTGGTCATGGACGGCCGTGATATCGGCACGGTGGTCTTGCCTGACGCCGACGTGAAGTTCTTTCTCACCGCGTCCCTGAGGGCGCGAGCTCAACGACGGCAAATCGACTTAAAGGCGCTAGGGTATGAAGTCGATTTAGCCCAATTGGCGGCGGATATCGAACATCGCGATGCGTTGGACTCTAGTCGCGCGCATTCGCCCCTTCGCCAAGCCGATGATGCCGTCTTAGTCGATACGACCGAGGCCGGGGTCGAAGCGGTGCTTGAGCGCATCTTGAGGGAATGTCGCAAGCATGTCTGCTGACCGGACCTATGGGGTGTTTCAATGGGTTTTAAGGCCGATTTTTACTTGGTATTTCAAGATCCAGATCGTAGGGATGGAGGCTATTCCCGAGACGGGACCGGTCGTGGTGATTTGCAACCATGTTAGTGGATTCGATCCGCCGGTGGTCGCTTCATGGTTGCCGCGACCCGTATATTTCATGACCAAGGCGGAACTTTTTCGGATTCGACCTTTTGCTTACCTGATTAGGACCCTTCACGCCTATCCCGTGAAGCGTGGTACCCCAGACCGACAGTCTTTGCGCTACTCCCTGGAGTTGCTTCGCAGAGGTGAAACCCTGCTAATCTTTCCTGAGGGACACCGAACCGGCACGGGGGACCTGCAGCCCATCCGATCGGGTACCGTATTTCTTGGCAAACATAGCGATGCCTGGTTGGTTCCTGTGGGCATTGTTGGTCGGTATGGATTTCGTGGCGGCATTCGATACTATGTGGGCGATGCTTTTAAGATTCCGTCGGAGACCACGACTAAAGAGGCGCAAGGTCTCATAAGTGCCAAGATTAAGCAGCAAATCGAGCGAGGACAGATGAGTTGACAAGAAATTGGCTAGCTTGCAGTATCATTACGGTGTAATATGAAGAAGAAATTTCCTTCTTTAACCTTGAACCAAGGCTCTCGGGGTATACCGGTGGAGAAGGCAACTTTTGGGGGGGTCAGCAGTATGGATGATCGGCACGACGAAGTTCGGAGGCCCATGACCCAGGACGATCAGACCAGCGGATCCGAATCGGAGATGGGCATGGAATCCATGTCCTTCGCCATGTTGGAAGACGTACATCCTGGTGAAATTGTGGAAGGGAAGGTCGTCCACATTTCCAGCGATGGAGTTCTGGTGGATGTTGGAGCCAAATCGGAGGGCATCATTCAACTGGAAGACCTCAGTCATCGGCGCGTGGAGCGTGCAGAAGATGTGGTCAAGTTGGGCGACACCATACGCGTCTACGTGGTCGGTTACGAAGGCGAAGAAGGAGCACTGCGCCTATCCAAACGGCGGGCCGACGAACAGGAAGCTTGGGCGCGCCTGGAAACGTTTCTAGAAGATGGCACGGTGATCGAAGCGCCCGTGACCGACGTAGTCAAGGGCGGGTTGGTGGTTGATGTCGGTTTGCGCGGTTTTGTGCCCGCGTCGCATGTAGGTCGTGGCTTTGTCAGCGATCTAGAACCCTTCTTAGGTCAGACCATTCGGGTCCGCTTAATCGAAATCGATCGTCAAAAGCGCCGGGCCATCTTATCGCGCAAGCGGGTGCTGGATGAGGAAGCCAGAGCGTCGCACGATCAAGTCTGGTCGTCGATTGAAGAAGGCCAGGTCAGAGAGGGCACGGTCAAAAGCCTGACGGATTTTGGAGCGTTTATTGATCTAGGTGGGGTAGACGGTCTGTTGCATATTAGTGAGATGTCGTGGGGACGCATCAAACACCCCTCCGAAGTGTTAAGTGTCGGGGACAGCATTTCGGTGAAGGTCCTTCGTTTAGATCGGGAGAAAGAAAAGATATCCTTGGGTCTCCGGCAGGTGGGCGAAAACCCCTGGAATGGCGTTGAAACGCGATATTTGCCCGACCAAATCTATCCGGGACGGGTGGTGCGTTTGGCCGGATTTGGGGCGTTTGTGGAGTTGGAGCCGGGAGTCGACGGGCTGGTACATATTTCCGAGTTGGCTGACCGTCATATTCAGACTCCGGCGGAAGCCGTGAATGTCGGAGACGTCATCCACGTCAAAGTGTTGAAGGTGGATCCCGAGCATAAGCGGATCTCACTTTCCAAGCACGGAGCAGACGTCGATATTGAAAGCGGTCTTTACCACCCCGAGTCTGAGCCGCCTCAAAGATTAAACGCTTATCACGCTGGAGACTGGGATGACGAACGGAACCTTCCCCCAGACGAAGATGAATCCGATCCCTCTTAAAGCAGCGTTCAGCACTTATTTGTGGGACATCCCTACTCCAACGGGACTCTTTGGGTCGCACCGAGAGTCCCGGCTTCACGCATAAAGCACGCTGGCTTGGGTGAGCCTCCTCACGGAGGGAGCTTTATGGAGCGGGTATGGGCGGTGACGGCCTGCCTAGGCATGGCGGGACTGTTTTGGAGCGGATATGGTAAAAAGCGCTGGAGGCGGTATGGGATCTCCCCGACTCGGGTTGCGGCCCTGTGCTTGATATGCGGGGCCAGCCAATGGGTCCCCTCTATTAATGGAATAGCCCTGGGGACGGTGATTGTGGGATTAGCGGCGATGGCCGCGGCATTTCGCCTGGGAGCCCGCACGGGACTTGGATGGTTCATGGTGGCTGCCATAGGCTATACCCTACGCGGGCCGCTTTCGCTCCACGCCGTGGAATCCGGCCGATGGTGGATGATATTACTTCTGGGGATAGTGGGTGTTGCCTGCTCCCGAGACTGGGTGCAGGCCCTGGTTGTATCTTCTGGAGGGGTCCTACTAAGCGAGATCGCCCTAACCTTGGCGATCCATCCCACATGGCCCTTGCTCAACCGTTCCGGGGTGGCCGTCGCGATGCTGTCAGGTTGGGTGGGATTGGCCGCCTCGGCGATTAGAATGACTTGGGGGCGACGACGCAATTTCTTAAAAAACCGCGATTAGGAGGTGACTGAGGTGCCGTTAGTGGCGCTCGTGGGGCGACCCAACGTAGGAAAATCTGCCCTATTTAACCGTATCACCCAAAGTCGTCGGGCGATTGTGGAAGATGTGGCTGGGGTTACTCGGGATCGGTTGTACGAAGAAACCGATTGGAACGGGGTGGAGTTTACCGTGGTGGACACGGGCGGTATTTGGATCGACGAGCAAGAGTCCTTGCTCACTATGACCCGGCGCCAGACGGAGATTGCGGTCGACGAAGCCGATGTCATTGTACTCGTTGTAGACGGACAATCAGGACCTACCGCAGCTGATGAGGCCGTCGTCGATCTTTTGCGGCGAGCCCGCAAGCCGGTGGTGGTGGCAGTCAACAAAGCTGAAAGTCATCGCATTGGTGCCCATGATTTTTATGCCTTTGGCCTTGGGGAGCCTATTCTCATATCGGCGTTACATGGAGAAGGCACGGGCGACTTGCTTGACCGCATTGTGCAGGCTCTACCCTCGGCAGAGCCCGTAGAGGGCCAAGAAGAACCGCCCATCCGAGTTGCGTTGGCAGGTAAGCCTAACGTCGGCAAGTCTTCGCTGGTTAATGCTCTGGTTGGTCAAGAGCGCGTGTTAGTAACCCCGATCGCCGGTACTACTCGGGATGTGGTCGATATCGCCATTGAAACCGACGGACGTCAGTTCATTTTGCTG
The DNA here is from genome assembly GCA_021797635.1 of Bacillota bacterium. Taxonomy (GTDB): domain Bacteria; phylum Bacillota; class Sulfobacillia; order Sulfobacillales; family Sulfobacillaceae; genus JAJZZI01. The sequence continues at coordinate 5,348 of JAJZZI010000118.1, forward strand.
GATACGGCCGGACTCAGACGACCGAGCCGGATTGACGATGCGCTGGAGCAAAAGACGGTGGGACGGACCTTAGAAGCCATTCGCAACGCGGATGTGGTCCTGCTCCTGATATCTGCTAATGAGCCGTTGTCTGCGCAAGACCAGCGCATTGCCGGCCAGGTGGCTAAAGCCAGGAAGGCCACCGTTGTCTTGGTAAATAAAGCGGATTTGTTAAAAGGTCGGACCGTCGAACGGATCGCCGCCGCCAAGGACGAGCTCAAGTTTATGCCCTGGGCATCGGTGCTGCCCATTTCTGCGATCACCGGCTGGCACCTTGACGGTATCTGGGATCTGGTTAACCAGGCTTACCAATCGTTCACGATGCGCCTTAGCACCCACAAACTCAATCAATTGCTTCAAGAAGCGACGCACCTTAATCCGCCTCCGACCGATAAGGGGAAAGCCCTCAAACTTTACTATGCGACCCAGGTGTCGATACGCCCGCCGCATTTTGTCTTCTTTGTGAATGAACCAGAAATGGTGCACTTTAGCTATGCCCGATATTTAGAAAACCGCTTACGCGAACGTTTCGGATTCGAAGGCAGTCCCTTGCAGCTGTCATTTCGAGCCAGGCGTCGCCGCCAAGTCTCCGATGGATGATCGCCGCCAAGCGCCCTCTTCGGCCATCGACGTTTTGCATCGAAAGCCGACATTCGCCGCAAACAGGGCCGCCTAGGCCACGGCAGCCCCTTTGCACGATGGGGTCAGCGCAGGTCTTTCCACTCAGTGCCATCTGGACTGCTGTTTTGCGTCAACCGCCCTGGTGCCGACACCTGGGGGTTGGGCACGGCGTGTAATGCCCCACGCACGAGCCCGGATCGTTAGGCTGAACCAAGGATTGTCCGCATGCCAGGCTGGGCTTTAGCAAGGGGAACCAAAGTAAAAGGCCCATGGCCAACGGAAAAATGCTGGCGAAACCACCAAACGCGGAGGTGTTCAAGGAGATGCAAGCCGGTGCACTGGACTGAGACTCTGCCATCGAGTCTTGGGCGAGCGCCAAGCCTGGTGCTCCCCCTGACCAACGTTATCCAAAGTTGCGAGATTCCATAGGAAAGACCCCGGTTTTGTCACCGTTGGTATCCTGATGGTTCTGCCTCTATCCAGCTATTGCTGTTGCGCAGGACCGCGGCGCAAGACACAGCATTCTTGCTCTGCCTCCCGATTTCCCTATCCCTACGCTCCATTTGCCTATTGACGTGAGACCACCGCTTATTACTCCCAAGTCGTAAATTCTTTCAATGAGACAGTCTGTAGCACATGCAGTTCGGGCGCTATGGTTACGCCCACATACCGTACCGGCCGTGTCAGGTGTTGCTCCGGGCGTTTTTCCCCGTCGTGCCTATGCTGATTCATCTTGTTTCCGCGGAGGGTGGGTTCCTTGTGGCGACTGCAAGACGGAGTAGAACGGCTAGGATAGACCGCAACCAGATGGGCTGTCGTTCTATTTGCATGCAATCCCGCGACCAATTTTTACGCGAGGCTCTATGCGGAACCTTGGACCGTCCTGTTTACGCTAACTTCTCTCGAATTGGTGCATCGGCAACGGTGGGGTTGAGACGCTCTGGTGGGAGGATGGGCGGCAACCACGCCAGCGACCGGAGTCTTGGTGGACCTCTTTCCTTTCGAGCCTTTCTCGTGGCCGTATGGCGGCAAGATCGATGACGGCTTTGGCACAACCTAATATGGGGCGTGGGGTGCGGACTTGGATGAGCCGTCTAGATCATCTATCTAGGGATCCGTTTCCATCACTCCTTGCTTTTTGGCACCATGCAGAAGATCGCCGTTTGGAAAGGTGTCTGGACCATCCCCGGTGTCCAGTGGGTCGAAGCGTTGCCGTATAGTGTTCAGCATGGAATTGTGCTCCTGCGCTTGGCGTTGTGGCATTGCACGACGGCAATCCTTTTAGGTTTCACGCCTTTAACGTGCGAAATTTCGGAACGGGAGGGTGGGCGAGTTGGACCATCGCTGCGATGATCCCGAGGCAACCCAGCACTACCCCGCCAAGGGGGGCAAGCGGCCATTGCACCATGCCGGGAGTCCAGACGAGGCGGCCTAAAGGGCCGGCGCCGATGGCACACTCTTGCCAGAGTAGCGTCCAGATCCCTAGTCCTAGCGCTCCGCTGGTCGCGATCCCCCACGGAGCTTTCGCCGCCCAGGACCGGCCCGCTATAATGCCGAGCGCTCCTAAGATCGCGCCGACGCCCAGCGTGATGCCGACGAATTCTGCCAACCACGGGGTCAGGGTGGCGAGCAAAGGGGGGCCTGGGTACCGGATCCGAACGACCAAGACTCCGATGCCTACGACGGCAAGGCCCACCAGATTGGTGCCGGTCAGGGCCCCCCAGATTTTCCAGAAGCTCTTCGAAGTGGACTGGGCGAGCCAGGCTCCTCCCACCAGTTGCCACACTTGGACGCCTGCCACTGCCATGGCTAGAGCCTGACCGGCATGGTGGCCAAGAGATAGCCGGTACCCACGGCGGTGACCACCAGTATCCCCGACGCATAGTTTCACCGTACTACGGCTAGCTGACGCCACACTCCAAGATCCTTGATCGCCCCGATCTTAGGTCGAACGGGGAGCCGCGAGCTCCCACGGCTTAGGGCAGATCGAAAAAGGAAGGAACTGGCGAGGACGAGCAGGGCCAGGCCGTTTGATACCGCGACTTGTCCCCACGGCAGGTGCGGATGGTAGGTGCTCGGGAGCGCGGGGCTGCCGACGACATTTGGAGCCAAGTCGGCCCACTGGAACGCGGCTGCGTAGAAAAACGACGCATTCTGGGCCGCGTAGCCCACCAAACCAAAGAGGAGCGCAGTCGCACTGACCAGCCCCTCGGGATACGCGAAGCCTTGTGCGTAGCGCCCCACCCAAAACATCACCTCTAAGGCGGCTAAGCCCGCGAGTACGGTGCCGAGGATCCCCACGGTGCCGGCGAGCCATGCCGGTGGCACGGGCACGATCCCGTCGAAGCGGGTCGGGAAATGGCCGCCCACTTCGCGATAGAGCATCGCGGCGATGATGGCTCCGCTCACGATCACGGCCAGTGCGTTGCCGATCCTTTCATCGATGGCGATCCGGTCGGAGCGCATCGACAGGCCGGCACGAATGCCTAGCACGCTCATCCAGATCGCCTCCACGACAACCAGGGCTTGAGCCCAGGCCCGGGCGTTTTGGACGCTTGAGGGCGCGAAATCCGCCTTCGAGGATATGAAAGGCTACACTGACCACGAACACAGCGACCAAAAACCCCAGCATCTTCAACAGACCCACCCGAATCCGTGGGACATCTCTCACGGATCCTCCCCGCCAAAAGGACATACGCGTCCATCTCCTCTCCTCTAAGATCTATGGATATGGATTGTCAGTGTTTACGGGGAAGCGGTCGTGGGTACTATCCGCCACGGTATAGGTTATCCACGGAACCTATGGTCCGGTGTTCTGGTCATCCATCTCGTCAATCGCTTCGGCATCGTTCAGATCGCTGAACGGCTCGGTCAGCTCGTTCAAGCCGACTACCATACAGTTAATGGCGTAAGTATACCAAGCCTGGGTGACTTCTGGCTCTCTAATCAGAGGCTTTCACTGCAGCCCTTTCCAAATCTTCGGTTGTCGGTTGCGCACGATGCCGGGTGACCTTGATATCAGCATGACCTGGGAGTTCTGCAACCGTCCCGCCCACTAGACCCAACTTTCTGCCATAGATGTGATGCAGTTGATGCGGATGTACGTGGAATTACTCTAATATCCGCTGTACCGCGCGGGCATAAATCTTCTTCCGGTAATTGGACGGGAAACGGGCGGGATTTTCATCGGTTCGCGACTCCTAGTACTTAGTGGCTTTGTAAGGGCGCTTGTGCTGCTGAAAACCCCGTACTACGGCGACCTCACAGTCTCAAAGGGAGCGCCTGGCACTCAACGCTTCGCCTCTCTTGTTAGAGGCGAAGCGAGGCACGACCAATACAAAGCAGGCCGTCCGCCCAGTCGGACACTGGACGAACGGCCTGATACCTGCCAGGCGGTGAAGTGATCTACCAGGCATATCCTTCTGGAGCTTGCTTAAAGCCGGGAAAGATTTCGTCCAACGTGGCCAGTGTTTCGGCGGAAAGCGAGATCTCCAGTGCGCGAAGACTTTCATCCAACTGGCTCAGTGTGCGCGGACCAATGATTGGAGCCGTAACCACGGGGTTGTGCAACAACCAGGCTAACGCCGCGTCCGCAGGTCGTTCACCGAGGTCTCGACATAGTTGTTCCCAGGACTCTAGCTGGGGACCGAGGCGTTGGATTTGCTTTTGCACCTGCTCGCTGGCCCGGCGCCCTTCGTTGACCTTTTGGAGTACGCCGCCCAACAGCCCTCCGGCTAAAGGACTCCACGGGATTAACCCCAATCCGAACCGCCTACAACTCGGAATCACTTCGAGCTCTATGGTGCGAGCGGCCAAATTGTACAAGCTTTGTTCGGATACCAGTCCCATAAAGTGTCGAGCACTAGCCAGAGCTTGGGCTTCGGCAATGTTCCAGCCAGCGAAGTTGCTGCTTCCTACATACAAAATCTTTCCTTCACGGTACAACTGTTCCATCGCCTGCCAAATTTCTTCCCAGGGGGTGTCTCGATCAATGTGATGCATTTGATAGAGGTCAATATGATCGGTTTGCAACCGCTTCAAGCTGGCTTCACAAGCTTGACGGATATGTAGTGCGGACAAGCGAGACTGGTTTGGCCAAGTCCCCATGTCACCGTATACCTTGGTGGCCAAGACCACCTTTTCGCGTCGGCCACCGCCTTGGGCGAACCAACGGCCAACAATTTGTTCGGTGACCCCTTCGCCTTGTTTCCAGCCATATACGTTTGCGGTATCAAAGAAGTTAATGCCATGCTCCAGAGCACGGTCCATAATGTGAAAACTGTCGGCCTCCGAAGTCAAGGGCCCGAAGTTCATGGTTCCCAAACACAACCGGCTCACTTTTAGTCCGGTTCGACCGAGATGGGTATATTCCACGATAACGCCTCCTAGGGGGTTGTTAACCAGTTTGAAAAGATGGCGAGCACGCGGCAACGCGGTCGCCCAGGTTAGTCAATGGCAGCCAAAACGGATCGGCTAATGGCATCTAAGTGTTGGACCTCCGCGACGCTCAGCTCCCAATCCACTGCCTTCACATTGTCGCGCAGATGGGTTAGACTCTGAGTTCCCACAATGGCCGAAGTCATTTTCGGTTGCAACAGAAGCCAGTTAATGGCAACTTGGGCCATGGACACCTCACGGCGTTGGGCGATGGTACGCACCGCTTCCACCAGCGGGGTTTCTAGCGCCAGATGTTCTGGGAGAAACAACCTCCGTTGCGCTCTAAAGTCCGACGATTTCAGCGGGCTCGGGTCCTGGTGATAGAGGCCGGTAAGGATGCCTTTGGCGATGGAACTGTAGCTGAAAATGGAAATGTCATGCTCGATGCAAAAAGGAACCATGTCGCCTTCGATCGAGCGGCACAAGAGACTATACTCCGGTTGAATCGCATCGATCCGAGCGACTTCCAGGGCCTGTTGCAACTGGTCCAAGGAAAAATTCGATACGCCAATGGACCGAATAAGACCTTGCTCCTTTAACCGGGATAGTGCCCTCATGGTTTCCGCCAACGGAATCTCAGGATTAGGCCAATGGACGTAATATAGGTCCACGTAATCGGTGCGCAGTCGCCTCAGGCTTTTTTCCAGCGACCACTCCAAGTCGTCCGCAGCCAGGTGGTTGGGAGCCACCTTGGTGGCGATGAAGCACTGGTCGCGTGGTACACTCGACAATGCCTGGCCAAGAATCTCCTCGGAATGTCCGTTCCCATAGCCTTCCGCCGTGTCAAAGCTGTTAATTCCTAAGTTAAGGGCCTCTTCGAGGACCTTAAGGTTCACTTCGTCGCTCTCTTTTTCCCATTGGCCGCCGCCCAGCTCCCAGCAACCAAAGCTAATCCTGGAAATAGGGAGCGCAGCTCCCGCCTGAACATATCGCATGTGGGTCTCCTAAACGGTAAAGATTTTGGCTCGTTATCGGCTACCACCTTTGTCAGGGTTAGCTTATGCTTAGTATAGACAAAATTGGTGATGCTGGCCAGTGCTGGCTCGGATGAAACAGAAGGGAAGAGCGTTTTGCGACTCGTAGCGACTGAAATATCGAAAAGATCCATCCCCCTATCCGTCCCCTTCCGTACGGCTGTTCGCGAAGTCGCCAGTGTGGAAGAAATTCGTGTGACGTTAATCAGCGATGGCGCAATCCAAGGGGTCGGATCGGCAGCGCCTACCGCTGCCATTACCGGCGATACGACGGGCAGCATCGAGGCAGCCTTGACCGACTATTTGTTGCCTAGGCTCTGTGCCATGGAATTAGACCACGAACATGAAGTGTTTCGAGAGGTTGGACGGGCCCTGCAAGGTAACCCATCGGCCAAGGCGGCAGTGGATATTGCACTCCATGACTTGTATGCCAAGGCTCAGGGGCAGTCGCTGACCGCTTGGCTGGGAGGAAGCATAAAGCCGCTTTTCACGGACGCCACGGTGAGCCTTGGCACGGTCGAGGCGATGACCGAGCAAGCGGAGCGACTGCTGGCACAGGGCTTTTCGTGCCTAAAGGTCAAGCTGGGTGGCCATGACGGGCGAGACATGGCCCGCCTTCAGGCGATTCGCGACGAAGTAGGGGCGAGCATGGTCTTGCGGGTCGATGCTAATCAAGCCTGGAGTTTGGGTGAGGCGTTTAGCTACCTTCCCGTCATGGTTCGGCTTGGGGTTGAGCTGGTGGAACAACCCTTAGCCTCCGATGACTTGTTCGGACTAGGCGAATTGACCCGGCAGAGCGCCCTACTAATCGCCGCTGATGAGGCCGTTTACGGTCTTAAGGATCTTTTACGCATCATCCAGGGTCGAGCGGCCGACGTGATCAACATCAAGCTCATGAAAAGCGAAGGTCTGTATCACGCTCGGACCATGATCCAGGTAGCACGGGCAGCGGGACTAAAGGTGATGATAGGTAGCATGATGGAGGGAATGACCTCGTTGACGGCAGCGGCCTGTCTGGCGTCGGCCTATGACGTGGATTTCGTGGACTTGGATGCGGGCTTCTTCCTGACCCAGGCCGGCGTGGCCGGTGGCATAAGCTATAGTGGGCCGCGGATCGAGCTGCCCCGCGCTCTCGGTCTAGGGGTCAGTTATGCCAGCTAAGTCGGGAGGCGTTCATTTGTCATCGCTACCAACGGTTACACCAGAAATGCGGACCTGGAAATTTTGGGTGAAAACCCCTTCTTCGGTTCAGGATCCGGTGTCCGTCCAAGCCCGAATTCGGGGCGGGCTGGATAACCTAGGCGAGCGCTCAAGTTCGTCGCCACCTGATCTCACCCCGCCTCAAGGGTTTTTAGCTAATGGTCAGGCGTGGTCGCCCGCACGGTGGATGGCGATGACGTCGCAGGCCCGGGCCGCGGAGCCGGTCCTGGAATATGGGTTTACCGTCACCCGCGCCAGCCTTCGCTCTTGGCCGACGCATGAGGCATGCTATCGCCACGCCGACGACCGTGAATTTGATCAGTTTCAAGAGACCAGAGTTCATCTGTTTGAACCTCTCGTGGTGACCGCGCGTTCGCAAGACGGTCGGTGGTGTTGGGTGCGCTCAGAAATTGCGGCGGGATGGATGTCAACCTCTGATCTGGCCCTAACCTCTCGGGAGACGTGGACGGATTATCGAGATCGGGGTCGGCCCCATGTGACGATTTGGGCCAATGGGGTAAGCACAGAACCGCAACCCTATGATGCCTTAGTCTCTAACCGGCCACTCGAATTTGCGTGCCGACTTCCGCTAAGGTCGAGTCGGCTGCCATCAGACATTGGTCACCAACATCCCCTTGGCCATTATGTCGTGGAACTTCCCGTTCGGGAAGACGATGGACGTCTTTCCCTTCGGCCCGCTCTGATTAAGCGCGGAGATAGCGTTCAGGAGGGGTACTTGCCCTGCTCGCGAACAGAAGTAGCGCGCTCGGCGTTTCGACTTTTGGGCGACCGGTATGCATGGGGAGACCTCATCGGCACCCATGATTGCTCGAGTCTGGTCATGGATGTCTATCGCACCTTAGGCATCCAGCTTCCTCGCAATAGCGCGGTTCAGGCAAAGTCGCTCCCGTCAATGGCATCTTGGACCAAGGAGGATACGGAAGAGAAGCGTCTTAGTGACCTCAAGATGGCAAAACTGGGCGATATTCTTACCATGCCCGGCCACGTGATGCTGTTCCTCGGATTCGATCAAGGTGACGCTTACGCCATCCATGCATTTGTTGGCTATGGAGAGAGGAGCGAGAGAGGGATAAACCAGGTGTGGGTCAACGCCGTGGAGGTCTCAAACCTCGCGATGCTCACGCGTTCAGGTACGTCTTATTTGCAACAACTTACCGGGGTATTGCCGGTGCTGTAAGTCTGGGGGGGGGGTGTACATGCCGACATTTGGCAATTTGGTCGAGCTTAGCCAATTTGTCTCCTCCTGTCGGAATTGCGATCTTCGTCGAGAGGCCACTCAGGTTGTATTCGGTGAGGGTGTGCCGTCCA
>JAJZZI010000130.1 GCA_021797635.1 Bacillota bacterium
CCAAGCCTTTTAAGACTTGCGAGCGTCCGCCTGCGCCAATCACTCCAATGTGCAGTTGCGTCATCGGGACTCCCCTTCGCTGGTTTGGTCCTGAGGGACCGTCTTTCGCTGCCCTATGGTTGGCGGAGGCTTACCGCGACCCCTTTGGAAATCACGACGGGACGATTGAAGGGCTCTTGTGTGTCTTTATGACGCGCTTGGGCGGAGCAGTATTGAACGATATAAGCCCTGCGCGTCTTGGTGCTCACATTGGCGCTGCTGCGGTGAAACAAAAGGGAAGAAAATACAATCATGCTGCCTTTTTGGACGGGGACCGGTTGCCCGCTCTCTGGTCCAAAGTAGCATTGCTGGCCCCAAGGCGTCTGGCGGTGCTCCACCGGCCCCTTGGTGTGACTCTTCGGTAAAACCCAAACGGGTCCCATATCCAACGTGACGTCCTCTAGAGGAATCCAGCAGGTAACATACTCATCAGGAATAATCGGGGTGTAGCCGTTGTCCTGATGCCAAGGAAATTCCCTAGCCGTCTCAGAACGTTTATACACGCTTTGATCCCAGTATAAAGATACGTCATCGCCAATGAGCGTGGTGACGATGTCGACAAACGGTGGCAGGGTAATCAAGCGCGACAAGGTAGGCGTCTTCTCGGCTAAGTGAGCGGTGAAGGCGATTTCGCCCACGCGGCTGATGCCCTCCTGGATACTACTGGCTAGAGATTTTTCATGATCTGCATCCCACTCATCACACGCCACCCGGGCTGCATCCACATCGCTCGACGAAAGGCAATCCTGCCACACAAAAAAGCCCTCTTCACGGAATCCATGCAATTGCTCTGGCGTCATAGAACTCCCCTTTTTCTAAAGGACACCCGTCTCGGGTGATTGCTACTGGCTACGAATCGGAAAACAGGGAAAATCTAAGGAACTTCACCATCTGCCGCCTGGGCAGGCGCCGCCTACGCACGAACCCTACTCGACCTGGGTCAGAATAGCCGATTTCAGCGAGACTAACCAACCCACCGCGATCGTTTGATAAAGCGCAACATGTGATCGTTTTCGATCGTAATACATTTTTTATCGTCTCTTTAAGCGCAATAATAGCCGTGCGGCCTGGCGTTGTCAACGGGTTTGGCGATTAAAACCCGTCAATACCTTTTCGAGTTGACGAAACGATTAATTCTTCTCAGCGTAGAACTCAATGAGTTAAGTGTGGGCTCTTGTCGTTAAGGATGCCTACGGCACTAGAGACTAGAGGCGAGAGAAACCGGGGCTATGCTTGCCCATCCGCGCCGGCGAGCCGAATTTTCTCCTCAACCACCTGACGATAGGCACGGATGGCTGGCTGAAAATAACGACGGGGATCGTTTTCCTGAGGGTGGGCGACCAGGTACTCCCGCAACGCCTGACCAAAGGATTGCTTCAACTCCGAAGCAATATTGATCTTCGACGCTCCCGCCTCGATGGCTCGGCGCACGGTGGCGTTAGGCAATCCCGAGGCTCCATGCAGCACCAAAGGCGTCGAAACGGCGCGGCCGATAGTTTGCAGCCGTTCGAAGTCCAGTTCGGGAATACCGTGGTACATGCCATGCGCAGTTCCTATGGCCGGGGCCAAGAAATCGCAACCCGTGCGGCGGACAAAGTCCTCCGCTTGAGCGGGATCGGTCATCTGGGCGTCACGGTCATCGACGCTCAGATCGTCTTCCACTCCGCCGATCCGCCCGAGCTCGGCCTCCACTGGAACCCCCTGGGCGTGTGCCAACGCGACGGCCTCGGACACCAAGGCCACGTTTTCTTCGTATGCCAGGTGCGAACCGTCGATCATGATGGAAGTATACCCTGCCGCCAAACACGCACGCACCCGATCCAGCGAATTTCCGTGGTCCAAGTGCAGGGCTACGGGCACCCCTACCTCTTTGGCCACCATCTTCACTAAACTAGCCAGGTAGGCCAATCCCGCATTATCGATGGTGCTTCCCGTGGTCTGCACCAAAACCGGGGCGCCCAGTTCTTCGGCCGTCATCAACAGTGCCTTGACCGTTTCCAAGTTGTAGGCTGCGAACCCTACCACCGCATAGCCGCCTGCTCGCGCCTTCTCTACCATATCGCGACTGGTGGTTAAAGCCATTCCCATTCCCTCTTTCCGTTATCACGCGTTATCATCTGCTCGTCGCCGAGGGTTCCAACTCCATGGTCACTTGCGGCAGCAAGGCTTCGATCAAATGTCGGTCGATGTCGGCCACGGCCGGGCTGGTTACGCTGGACGCGGCCACCGCCACTGCCAGGCGCAAGGCGCCGTCCCAACCATAGCCTTGGCCAAGGCCCGTGACCAAGCCGCCTAGCAGCGCATCGCCGGCCCCAACCGTGTTTTTCACAGGGACCTTGGGCGACCGAATCCTCCATGGAGGTCCCTCAGGAGGATACCATAGCGCTCCCAACTCCCCGTCGGTAATGAGCAAAGGACGGATATCAGCCAGTTGGACCTCCTCCCATTCCGCACGATTGGGCAGAAGGACCAAAGGCTTGGCCTCGGCAGCAGCCGAGAGGTTTGCTCCGCTGGTGTCCACTAAGACGCCGCGACAGCGGGCTCTCAGGGCGCCGATCCAACGCGGCCAAATCTCGACCCCAAGCCCTGGAGGTAGACTTCCCGATAGGGTAACCCAGTCCCCAGGGCCTACGACCGAGAGCAGTTGATCCAGCAGCCGTTCCACGGTCGCGGAATCGACGCTAGGCCCAGGATCCCGGATCTCGGTGACCCTGCCGTCACCATCGACGATGGTCAAGCAGGTCCGGGTATCGCCCAAGGCTATCTCAGCCAGCACGGGGATGCCGCTGCTCTCCAGCGCCTTCTGCACGACCTCTCCGGTGGGCCCGCCGTATACCCCGACTGCCGTGACGGGATAGCCCAGCTCGTGAATCACACGCGCAACGTTATTTCCCTTCCCTCCAGCACGGGCATAGACGGACCGGGCGGTACAAATCGTGGCCGGATGCCAGGATCCCTCCACATAAAACGTCATGTCCCGCGATGGATTAAAGGTCACCGCCCAAATCACGCGCGCTCCCCCTCCTGGCCTTGCTTGGGGCAAACACCGATACACGCCAACGAGCTGCGATTGCCACGATCCGATTGCGTCAATGCAGCAATCCCTGTTGGCCAATTGATTGATATCTTAGCCATTATACCGGCATCCATGATCGTATTCTAGGGATACAAGGGATTTTTGAATATTTTATTGACCATTAGCGCGTTTTTGCGCAGAATACCGCGGAGGCTGGCTCCACCACCGCCCCTATGGCGAAGCGATTCACAGGCCATCGCTTAACCGACGCGGTCTCTCTGGCGAAGGCTTGCCTGTGAAACCCACTTAGGGCGGAAATCTCAGTCATCGCCGTAACACCTTTCTCCCCTGACTCGGCATTTGATCGTTCCACAGCAGAACGAGATGTCTCTTCTCTCGAAAGCGGCAACACCGGGCTTGGCCAGGTTTCGCTGGCCAGGCCATCGCCCAGGCTTTTTTAGAATGCCCCCTAAAGTTTATCTGGCCAATGGCGCTGACGAAAGTGATCCCTACCGGAACCCTGGCGGTATCGTTGATAGTGGGCTGGATTCCTTGCATAAAAATCTTGATGGTATTCTTCCGCGGCGTAAAATGGTCCGGCGGGCACGATTTCCGTAACGATGGGATCATGAAAACGCCCACTGGCGCTAAGAGCTTCTAGAGAAGCCCGAGCTTCCTTTTGCTGTTCCTCGGAATGATAAAAGATGGCACTGCGATAGGAATTTCCCCGATCCACGAATTGTCCACCCGCATCCGTTGGATCGATTTCCTGCCAAAATCGATCCACCAGCGCCCGATAGCTGGTAATCTCAGGATCAAACATCACCTCGACCGCTTCGGCGTGCCCGGTCGTGCCCCGGCACACTTCCTCATAGGTGGGGTTTGCCTTGTTGCCCCCTGTATATCCCGAGGTCACCTTCACCACCCCAGGCCACGTGTCAAAGGGATGAACCATGCACCAAAAACAGCCTCCTGCAAAGGTGGCCCGTTCCAAATTCGACGAGTTCGCCATTGTAGTCCTCCTCACTTACTGCGTTGTCGAACGACTAAGCTATCCCTGAAACTTTCAAGATCCAAGCGAGTTTCACCGCTAAGGAAAGCCTCTCCGGGCAAAAAGGCAACTTTTGTCGTCATCGAGAGCCATCCATCTCGACCCGAAGGGGGAATTGAAAGGAGGACTGGATATGGGCAAGAAGATCGACCCCATCATGGCATCCCCCTATCTATGATACTGCTTCCCGTCTCAATGGCGGTCGCCTCATCGCTGCCTGCCTTGGATACGCGCCTTCCTCTGTCGACAAGGACGAGGATCACGCAATCAGGCCCACTAAAGAATCTTTCCAAGGTGCTTGGGTCCTAAAGGCCGCCTCTAATTCCTTTCAGGCGGCGGACTTTGTCCCGGCCAAGCGCCTCAAAATCCTTACTTCATCCCGTCTTATCCATGGAGGGCAGCACCACCCTCGGTCGGCCACAGTGGCAGTCGTCAATGGCAATACCTCTCTCTAAGTATTAAGATGCCCGCTCCGACCCACGCCATCGTTAAAAAAATTCTCATGGGTTGGCATACCCCGCGCCTCTTGCTCCTACCCAAGCCGTGCACCTAAGGTTTGGGGCCAGAACCCATACTCCCTGCCATTACTCGGCTATCGGTCAACAGCTGCGCCGAACCTTCTTTTTTGAATTTGGTCGGATCGACGGCGGAGCACATGATAGACGTTAACGTAGGATTTATCGTTGAGTCGGGCAGCATGCTCTGTGCCCTAAGCGTTTGGTGACGTCTCGATAGGGGCAAGAGTCGGCTGGAGCCCCGGTTAACCCTCTCTCGATGTTCAACCCTTTTGCCTAAAGTCTTGGCGCGTTCTCATCACCCCGGCTCGGCAACCAGGCGGGAGGAACCCAACCCATTACTTTACGCGCCCTGATCGCGGAGGGCACGGGTCAACCAAGGCATCCCGCCCCCCTAGGCGCGTCCCGGCGAGGGGCGTTGGACATGCCCCATGGGCATTGCCCAAATGGTGGGAATGGTGCCTAGGGTCAGCACGATGAGGATCCAGACCGCTGTTTGAGCGTGCCAATGAGCGGCAATATACGTCAAGGGCAAGACCATTACTGCCCCTAGACCGTTCGCTAAGCCTAAAGCCACGCCCGACCCTACTCCCGGGTTTTCCGAAAAAATATCTTGGCCGATCAACATCGTCGTTGAGGACGATCCGAAGATAGCGATGCCCAGCAAACCCAAAATCGGCCAAATCCAGAAACCCTGCAAGGTGATAAAAGCATATAATCCGACTAAGGCTAACCCGCTCGTCACCACCAACACGCCACGCTTACCCACCCGGTCGGTGACGATGCCGCCCATGAGATTGCCCAAGATGCCTACGCCAATGAGCGTACTCACCAAAGCCGATCCCACGACCAAGGATCCTCCCCGTTGGTGCCAAATCAAGGGGGCTAACGTCACCAACTCATAAATCGTGGCGGAGCGGACTAGACTGTACCCCAGCATCGCCGAAGCGGGCTTGAAGTGGCGCCGCCATTTTAACGGCGGTGCTCGCCGAAGACGCTCTGGTTGAGGCGGGATGACGCGAAGGACCATGGGCAACGACAACAAAAATGGCACGGCCAGCAACCATAGCCAAGGCAATCCAAATCGGCTGACGACCAGACCAGCCGCTAGCGGTCCGAAGCTTCGTCCGATCTCGCCGCCGACGAGAAAAATCGACGTGCCGATCCCTTGCCTTGCGCCTACGAGTCCCCTTGTGATGGCTAGCGCCTGGGGATGAAAGGCCGTATTGCCAATTCCCGTCAGGAGCAGCAAGGTCAAAACCAGCCACACGGGATGGGCCCAACCGAACACAGCCGAACTCAGGGTGGACAGGGCCACGCCGCCTAACACGAGAGTACGGCCTCCCATGCGGTCAGCCAGCCATCCAGAAACTGGTTGCAGGCCCTGCCCCAAGAGGAGTGCGGTCATCAAGGAGCCCGCTAGCGCCACCGGAACGTGGCGCACCACAATGACGACAGGCAATATGCCCGGAAGATAGTTCACAATGCCATCATTCAGAAAATGGGTCCACGACAGCCACATGAGAGCTTTCCCGCTAGAAGACAAACCTTTGGAACTTGTGGAACCTTCCATTCTGTCATCTCCATCGTCTAGCTCACCTGTCACCCGAGAGGCACCTCCGATTACTTTACCATAGTGACCGGATTAGCTCCGCAAGAACTTACGCAGACTGCCAGCTGCCCCCGGGAGAGGCTAGCCAGATGCTTTCGGAGCCGCTACACTCTAGGCATAGATCGTGTCGGGTCGCGGCATTTTCTTAAAATAGGGAGTGGAGTGTGCTCATGCAACCACGTTTGAACGTGCAAGCAATTCTTGGAGAAGGTCCCCATTGGGACGAAGAGCATGGCCTGTTATGGTTTGTCGACATCGCCGGCCGCGCCGTGCATCGATACCATCCGGCTAGCGGTCAGCACCAGCGCCTAGGGGTACCCGATATGGTAAGCACGGTCGTCCCCCGTAGCCGCGGCGGACTGATCATCACCATGGGCCGCGGTTTTTATACCCTTGACTGGGAGAGCGGCACCCTTTCGTTGCTCGCCGAGGTGGAGACCGATAGGCCCAACAATCGCTTTAATGACGGAAAATGTGATGCCAAAGGTCGCTTTTGGGCAGGCACCCTAGACAAACAGGAAAACCAGCCGTTAGGTGCCCTCTATTGCTTAGACGTGGATCATACGGTGAAAAAGGTCCTCGACGGTATTACCGTCTCCAATGGGATTGGCTGGAGTCCCGACAATCGAATCATGTACTATATTGATTCTCCCACCAAAAAGGTGGTTGCCTTTGATTATGATCTGGACCGAGCAAGCTTAAGTCACCGTCGCGACGTTCTGCACATCCACGAAGGAAGTCCTGATGGCATGACGGTAGACCAAGACGGCATGCTATGGATTGCCCACTGGGGCGGGTCGCAGGTATCGCGCTGGGATCCCGAAAGTGCAACCCTCATCGAAACCTATAGCCTACCCGTCGAACGCGTCACCTCGCTAGCCTTCGGCGGGCCTGACTTTACGGAGCTCTTCGTCACGACCGCGGGCCGCCAAAACCCTTCTGAACCTCCCAATGAGAAGTTTGCGGGGGATGTATTTTCGATAACGGCACCGGTTGCCGGTCTTCGCGGACATCAATATGCCGGGTAGACCCGGTCATCGAATAAAGTCGTTTTCTGTCGCTTGAAACGTATCCAAACCCTCTTCCTAAAAGATTCGCATCCGGGTATGCCTGTATTTTCCATTTATGGTATATTAAAGTAAACCCATTTTGTGGTAAATGATCGTGCTCATACGATCGAGTTTTGACACGGGAAGAGGAGGCAGGTCGATAATGCTCGAATTTCATAACCTGGATTGTGACATCTCGAGCCAACATTCGCCTTCCAGCGCGATGGAAAGGTTGTGGGTTCGTGGTATTGCTCATGATTTTTGTAATCTCATCCAAACCACGCGTGGCACGCTTGAGCTGTTGCAATACGACTGTCGATCGGCAAAGGATTTGGGTCGACTAAAAACAGCGATCCACGGACTCGACACGATGAGCCAACTGGCCCAGCGCTTGCAAGAACATTTCCCTATGGTCCCCATCGCGTGGACCTCCCTAAAACCCCTCATCATGGAGGCGGTCAGCATGGGCATAGAGTCCCGTGCGGTCACGACCGTTTATCGCGAAACGACCAATCTCCCCACCGTGTACGGCGATCCCAATGATTTGGGACGCATTTTTCTTAATCTTACCTGGAATGCCTGCGATGCGATGGGCTCTCACGGGGAAATCGTGGTCTGTGCCTCGGCCACTCCACCTCCCCATGACGATCGTCCAGCCACCTGTCAAGGTCAAGCCTTTGCTCCAGCTGGTTGGTTGTGCATCGACTTTTGCGATACCGGATTGGGTATGACGCCGGAGCAGTTGGATCATCTCTTCTCTCCCTATTACACGACCAAACTGGGAGGCCAAGGACTAGGCCTCGCGACCGTGAGTTCACTCATCCATCGTCAGGGTGGCCTGATTACCGTCGATAGCGAAGTGGGCAAAGGCACCACCTTTCATTTATTTTTCCCCGCAGGGCGCACCGCGGATGGTCCGCACGGTCCGAATCATACCATCTAATTTCTCCCAGCCTTTCTAGGCAGATACCAGGCAATCAAGCTCTCGGCCCGGGGACACGTGGGCGCCCAGCTTGACGTACTGCCGCGGGCATGCTACAACCAAGACAAATGGATCGGATTATGGGTTGCTCTGGATAAACACACCACGCGTGGCTTAGCCTTCGCGTTTCGGGTAAATGATGAGATCCTGGGGCCATGCTAGACCATATTGCTGAGACTCGTAACACCCGATCTTCCATCGTCCATTTTGACCGGCGTTGGACTATAGCGGAGGCTCTTATGGAACCCTTGACCCACGAAGAAATTTTGGCCATGTTAAAGGCAAACCGCGCCTTAGGACCCGAATACGACAAGGTAACGGCCCAACAAATTTTAGATCGGATGGCGGCCCCCAGTACTTCGAATGCGCCTGATCCTCCTAGGCCAGGCAAGCGGCGAATTCGCAAGTCCCCAATTGCCTATCTGGTCTTGTCCATCCCTTTATTAGCCATCGCAGGACACTATGCCTCCAGCTCAGGAGTGTTCGCCGTTCTGGCATTGGACGCCATCATTATTTTGGCCGATTTGATGCATCCCACCAACCGTTGAGGGGCGATGGCCCATTGGCTGGGGGCACGGCTGGTAAACGTCCCACTACGTGATAAAGGCGTCGGTTCTCGCGCGCTGGCTGCATTGTCTTTGGCAGTCCGGAATTAGAACGTGATTAGAACGTTAAAAGGATAGATCCTTTTGGCCTTAGAAACCGGATATGCGATAAAGGACGGATTTCATGACAGATAATGACGCATACGAACTTCTCGGCGAAGTGGCCAACGGCAGTCAGGAAGCCATGTTGAAATTTTACGACGGCCATTTCGGGTTGGTCGCAGGCTTTTGCCGCAGGCTCATCACCGACCGTGGAGTAGCCGATGAAGTCATTCAAGATGTGTTTTGGCAAGTGTGGCGCCAAGCCCATGACTACGATGCCCAACGGGCCCACGTGACAACCTGGCTCTTGACCATTGCCCGAAGTCGCGCTGTCGATGCGCTTAGGCGCACCAAACGAGACCGGCAGTGGTCTAATGTGGATGACCTCGCCGGAGAGGGGCTAAATATCCCTGCGGCCCCGGTTGAAGACCAAATCGTGCAACAGTTGGACCGCGAACGGATTCGAGACGCGCTTCAAGGACTGCCTCTTCAGCAGCGAGATGTGCTGTTTCGGGTGCATTTTGAGGGCCGCACGGCTAAAGAAGTGGCCACGATGGAATCGGTACCCCTAGGCACCATCAAAACACGCTTGAGGCTCGGCCTGGACAAGCTACGCAAGGCACTGGAGGTGGAACAAGATGACGCATGAGGACGCCCAAGATCAACTAGCGTTATATGTCCTAGGCGGGATGGAACTTCAGGACGAACGGGAGATGACTCAACATGTTCGCGGGTGTGCTCTGTGCCAACAAGACTTGCAGCACTACCGGGATACGGTGGGCCAACTCGATGACGCCGTCATTCGACCAGACTGGTCGGAGTTTGCCCACATGCGAAGTCAGTTTCAAGAACGTTTGGCGAATCCCCCCTCTGAAGTCAAAGCCACGGCCGCGATCAAGCCGGGGGCATCGCCGCGGGCGTGGCTGTGGCCGGCTGCCTGGGTGGCCACCGCGCTTATCGCCGTAGGAGGTTGGCATTTGGCTCTGGCCACTCATCGCACCTTGTCCCAGAGTCAGCAAATGCTGGCCTTGGTAACCCATGGACGCCCCGTGGCGCTAAATTCCGTCCACGCCCAAAGGGCGGAGGTAAAACTGTACATCTCCCATGCCCAAGCTGTTGTCTTCGTGAAACGCCTACCCAAACCTAGCCGGGGTCAGGTCTACGAAGGCTGGTGGATCGTTCGCGGTCGTCCGCGGCCGGCCGGAACCTTTGAGGCCGGACCTAGCTTGCTGCGCTACCCCGCTCGCGCCCAGGCCTTCGCCATTACGATGGAACCCTCCGGTGGAACGAGTGCCCCCACCACCCCCGTCCTGGTTGCGGGTACGGTATAAAGATCCTTTAGCTGGTGGCCATCGTAATCCTCTTTAAACGAGGAGGCGGTGGATATGCCGGATGCAATAAAATGGGCCACTCGGTTTCTTGGCGGATTCTGGCTCTTGGACGGTCTCTTGCAACTGCAACCGAAAATGTTTACCCCAATGTTTGTTGGCGCGGTTCTGATTCCCACGGCCACGGCACAACCCGAGCCGGTAAGATGGTTCTTGACTCAGGGTTTGCACCTATGGAGCACCATGCCCATGCTTGCCAATTTGGGCGTAGCGATGACCCAAATTGGCATCGGCATGGCGCTATGCATACCGAGAGAATCTTGGCAGCGGACCGGGCTTTGGGCATCCATCGGATGGAGTCTATTTGTGTGGACCTTTGGGGAAGGGCTGGGCAGTGTACTCCTGCCAGGTCAAAGTCTACTGACTGGTCTTCCAGGTTCTGCCCTGCTGTATGCGGGATTTTCCGTATTAATCGTTACCTACCAGCGCAACCACTTTACGCGCACATTGCGACGGGGTATAAGCGTACTTTGGGCAGTCGGAGCAGGGTATCAAGCCCGACCGCTTTTCTGGAAGGCTCATTTTCTTTCTGAGATGCTTAGGAAAGTCGCCGCCACGCCCAGTCCCAAGTGGGTGACCTCGCCGATATACTTGGTCGCGCACTGGGTCAATCATGCTCCCGTCGTGGCCAATATGCTCTTAGTGTCCATCATGCTGGTGATGGCGCTGTGGACGGCGGCAAGCAGGCGGCCAACTTGGCGAATGGTTTTGGCTTCCTCCGTGATTTTAAGCACTTTCTGGTGGATTGGGATGGATTTTGGCGTCTTAGGCGGCGTAGGCACCGACCCCAATACCGCCCCGTTGTTCCTGATGGCCATCGTCACCTGGTATTGGCACGATTCGGCAGAGGCGCGCTCTAGTCAAGATGCCCTCATGTTCCCTACCGCCATTTTGGCGCCTAAGGCCGCGCCTGCTCCCCTCCAACAAAAAGTCCGCTAAACGGCCAAGCTTTCGTCTTCCATCGGGGCTTCGTGCTGCATTTTGGGATTCGCATCCGGCGCATTGGTAGGCACGAGAAACGTCCATCGGACCCAGCGGTTCGCCAATCAACCCGCATCGGGCACATAGGCTCAGCTCAAATGAACCCGGAGAGAAATCCCGTCTCGGCGCCTAAAACGCTCACACAGCCGAATTGGCAGCTGCACTCGCCAATCCCATTTCGCACGATTCCCGAATCCTACCGCAAATGGCAACACCCTAGAAACATTTTCCCGGTATAACTAATGATGAATCTAATTCCATCCTGCTTGCGAAAGGACTGATGCGCGATGCGAATGATGCTGCCTATGGGTCTGGCCCTCGCGGGACTGACGGGAGTATCCCTATGGATTGCTAGCCCTTCCGCCGTGGCGACGTCTCCGTTTGCGACGACCAACCAGGCGACGACGGGTCCGACCTCGACCAAGACCCCTACCCCATCTCCTAACTCGCTTATCACGACGGCCCTCAAGGTCGGCCCTCGTGGGTCGTTGCCGATAACCAATTCCACCTCCAGCAACTGGGCAGGCATGGCAACAACCGACGTGTCGGCCACTTCGGTGCAGGCCAGTTGGGTTGTGCCAACTTGGAATAATTCTCTTCCTGGCAGCTCAGTTGGCGACTGGGTCGGGCTTGGTGGGTCAGCCAGCAAACATCTGATTCAGGTCGGCACCGTGACCACAACCAACCACCAGGGCACGGCGGTGACGCAGGCGTTTTGGGAGCATCTGCCTAATGATGCCACCATGGGCGTGACCATTCCGACAGGCACCAAGGTCACGGCTAAAATCGTTCCCGATGGCTACAACACTTGGTTGCTGCAGGTGATTAACGCGAGTACCTCAGCGGTGTTAATGCAGAAGAAAGTCACATTGAGCGCTCGCCAGGCCAAAGGCGTCGAAACGTCCGCGGACATCATCAGCGAAGATATTTCAGGGTCTCACGGCTTGACGCCCTTAGCCCCGTTTAAGCAGACAACCTTTACCGGCGTGCACATCAACAACACGCCCATTTCGGCGATGCCCATCCAGAATCTCACCGGAGATCTCTTGGCGAACTCTTTTGGTCAGGAAATCGCTGGCCCCTACTACTCGACGAAGACTCCCAACGCCATTATTGTGGAGGAAGCACCAAACGCCACCCCCACTCCGGTAAGTTACCCTGGAGGCGACGACGATAACGGTGGCTTTGGTGGATTTGGTGGCTTCGGCGGATTTGGTGGTGGCTTTGGGGGCTTTGGTAGCGGCCAAGGGTCCAGCACGTATGGTCAAAACCCCTTTTCCGGACACTCAGGCACGAGCTATTATTACGTGCAATACGTTCAGTAACATTAAGAGCCAGACCGTAATTGAACCCGTCAGAAGGCCATAACATACGGGGTAAAGGGACTGGATTTCACCAGTCCCTTGCTTTTGGACCGACGACCCCTGACGCCATTCCCCTTCTTATGGGTTCTTCTTGGCGCATAGGGGCGTACCCAACGGCGTTGGGCGGCACCGATTTGGCGTCGAACTGGGCGAAAAGACGGATCGTCGTCCTCGCCCAGTTTGGCGGTGCTATTTGACGGTCATGTACTGCAGCTGGTAGAAATACTGCATTTGCCATGGGTTGGCAACAATGGTGGTCAGGTAGGGTTTAGCCACGTAGACATTTTCACCATAGTTAAGCGGCACCACATAAGCCGATTGGATCATAGCGTTGGCAATTTTGGCCGCGATGGTGGCCGATTGGCTGGCACTTGGAGTATTGGCTAACTCTGCTGTCCACATTCTTTCGTTAGCCACTAAACGAGGCTCGTGGGCATCCACCCATGCCTGCGCGTTAAGTCCGAGGCTAGCACCGCCGCCGCCTTGCGCATAGGTGCCCACAAACTTCCAAAAGGCCTCCCAGGCTAGATGTTTGGCGGCGGGCGTTTTTGCTTTCTTATACGACGCTAGATACAGATGCAAGTTCTGAGTTAACGAAGGCACCCCGGGGATAATTAAAGCCGACTTATAGGCTTTCGGTTGACGGGCGATCCAGGCATTGATGTAAGCAATATCCGACACCGCGGCCTTAATCAGCGGCTGCCACGTGGCATACGAAACACCTAGGCGGGGATTCGCCGGATTGCCAAACTCTTTGACGTTTCGTGCGTCATAGGGATCAAGGTACCATGCAGAAGTGTGCGTCCTAAACGACTGTGGTCCTAAAACCCCTCTTGCACGATGGATAGGGTAGTTCGTATTCCGCGATTCATAATCGCCATTCCGACCCCGCCCGGAAGGTTCCGGCACCCCGGAGCAGTCGGCTGTAACCTTTAAGGATCTGGCGGCGTTATATTTAGAACGAGCCATGCGGCTCGCGGTAATACCAGGAGGAAGAACGTTTTGTATCTACGACCATTGCTGGCGGCTTGCCTTGCCTCGCCCCTTGTTTTTGGCGCTGTGGCTATGAATTCGACATCATCCGGCCTACCCGGACTTTGCATCCGGTTTGCTCCCGAGGTCCACCTGGTAGGGATGCATCCCACCCGGCTTTCACATTCCGCTTG
>JAJZZI010000236.1 GCA_021797635.1 Bacillota bacterium
CGCTAAATTCGCCGGGTTCCAAACCTTATCCGCGAGACTATACCACTTTCTCTGGTGTGTCATCCTCGTTTCCTCCATCAGTACGACCAGGCGCCCCGTAGGGAGCGCGGCTGTCGCTAGGGTCAAGGCCTTACCAGTCCGCACTGTCATGTTAGAATCCTATCGAAGTGGCACCCCCTTCGCATTCCCGTAGGGTTATGTTGTCCCTCCCGGTACTTCGCTACTATGACGGTCTCCGACTCCCTGTCCCACCCAAGAGCGGGGATTGGTGGTCATCGCATTGCCCACGTCGTGAAACTCTTGGACCAGACAGGGTCTCACCGGGTTAATCGCAGTTCTTTCTCTCGGTGCCATCCCTAAGCACCCGACGGGGTACGCTATGGTGCTGCTCGTTCCGTGCTCGCTATCGGTAGCGATACCTCGTTAACCACCGCGTTAGAAGGCTTCGCCCAGATCACGAAGGCTCGCCACCACCGTCAGGCCACCACGGGTTCACAGTTCGTTACGGCCCCGAAATTTGGCTCAGGCCCATCGGATTTCGCCTTGCGGCGAACACCCTGCCATTGTTGCCTACCGCACTTGAACGAGGAAATTCGCACGGGTTAGACTCTCACTAACAAGAACTGCGACCTGCCGGTCGCACGCATTCCGCCTGCCGTACGGCAGGCGATGACAACGCTGGAGGCGATTGAAACCGGCACGCAAACCCTCATGCAGAACATCGGTCGACGGATCACGGAAGTGCTCATGGGCGCTCAGGTGCCGGAAGCCGTCGGCGTCTGTCGAGAATGTGAATCACCCTTGCGGCAGGTCGACCTCCACCGCTCCCGTAGCATCACCGGCATTTTCGGCGATTACGATTGGTCTCGTCCTTATATGGTATGCCCGAAAGGCCATGGGAGCGAGGCCCCGCAGGATCGGGTGTTGAAGCGGGGGGCCGGTCAGGTTTCGCCCAAGCTCGCCGCCATCCTGGCGCGGTGAGCCATTGATTGGCCCTTTGATCATGTGCCCGATGTGGTGGCACAGACGCTGGGATTGAAGATCGATGGCGACATGGTCCGCCGCGTGACCGAAAAGATTGGATCGTGGGCCGAATCCGAGGAGCAAACGGCGATTCGGGCGGCCCCAGGGGGAACCATTCCGGCGCCGTCCGCGCCGGGTCCCAGTACGCTCTTGACTGCATGGGACGGGGCCATGGTCAACACCAAGCGATTACGGGACGGCCATCGGGGATGGCATGAAGGGAAAGTGGGTGTCTGTGCCCGCTTCGAACCCACCCCGCGACCATTCTCCGAGGAGAAGAATGAGGCGCAACCCGCCTATGAATCGGCAGACTATTGTATGGGATTTGAGCCGCAAGCGGATTTCCGGGACCGTTTATATGCGCATGCCTTACAGGCGGGGTTGGAAGATCCTTCGTGTCACCAAATTGTTCTCGTCGCCGATGGGGCGCACTGGATCTGGGAGCAAAGCGCGGAACACTTACGTATGGCCGGGAAGACCTGGGTCGAAATCCTGGATTTTTATCACGCCGGTCAACATATGTGGACCGTGGCGAAGGTGGTCTGGCACCAGGATCCCTGGGCCCACCTGGTGCCCCGGTCCCGACGCATTGCTGCCTGATCACCATGTAAAAGTGCCCCCGACCGTACGATCATACGGTGTGGCCGACGGCAGCCCCCTAGCATGAGCTATGGGGGGCAGTAACACCTGCAACGAGGGCGCTCAATGCGCCCGAGTCGCAAACATTGGGCCTCATAGGGGATGTCCACGGGCCTTGCTTGTGCGCCGACTGTCCGCTATTATCATGCCGACCATTCCACCTCATCGGTCGCCAGACCTCGTGGGATGAGGAGTGACTGGGTTATAGGCCGACCCAGATCCTTTTGTCTCCAATTATTACCGGTTATGGGATATCGTTACTCACAAATACACCCAGTTTTTCCCTGCAATGCCATACCCGGATCGTTTCGTGATAACCTAATTGTGTGTTCGCTCTTTGACAATAGGATATATTGGCGGTTGTCTCCCGCAATCGTGGGAGGCGTAAAATATATCGCGTCGTCAAGACCAGACGTTAACAGGATTCGGCGAACGATCATTCCCCGTAACCGGAGACCTTCGGGCGACCGGATAGGGGGCTTTTGGCTAACCCTTTGCGAGTCAAGCTGACGTCAGTCGGTTCCTCGCAAGAATCTCCTCCCTTCATCAGCGAGGGGAGTGTCAACAGTGGTGAACACAGGATAATATACTCCTTCGTAAAGGGTATCAAAAACAGGAAATCTCGCAAATTGTTCATGTAGGTGAACTTTACTCATCAAAGGGTTTCAATAATTCCGTTGCCCATTCGCATTGAGAACAGATCCGTAAGATTCTTGCCTCCTCACTGTTAATGCCCCAACACTCCATATCATATGGAGTGTTGCAAGGGGTCGGCTACCAATCCCTCGATCTCGTCGAGACACACGTGTTATCCGGTACCATCTATATCGCCGCCTTCGCCGGTTCTAATAATCCGTCAGATCGTCAATCACATAGACGCAATACAGGCATTGGACTCGCCGTCGTCTTGATCCTGTTTAAAGCCTTGGAGCGAAATAGGCCCCAACAGCTCTTCGGAGGATGAACATTCGCGTTAACTCCCCACTTGAAAAATTTCCCGACAATGCGTTGGCACCATCGCGGTCGACCTCTATATTGTTCTCTGCATAAAGGGGGTATTCGGATTTCTTGATTGATCTCTGCGGTTATGCGTCTGGCCGACGTCGGGGCATTTCTGTTGATCGGGCTATGGGATAGGCAAACCACGGTTGGTCAAAAACTGAGGGCAAACACTTCTGCGCTAACGCCGCCATCTTGAGCGCTTTGAGAAAAGGCCCTCCGAGACATTCCCCCAGTCTCGTTGTGCACCTATTCAATACATTGTCGGTTCCTTTGGCGGGCGCGTTCGACATCGTCGGATAACACGGGCGGTGATTTTTCATCCAGAGATTTCGGCACGATGGAATGTACTTACTGTTGCAAATACGGCGAGCATTTCTGAGCAACTAAATGTGTCGCAGTGTGCAACGCCAATCCGTCACCGGATCTTCCGAACGAGCCGAACGTCGTCGACCCCATCCGGCCGTCCCTTTTATCCCCCTTCGTAGCCCTATGCCGGACTATTCCGTTGGAAACTGGATGCCGAACGCTGGAACGCTTTGCTATTGAGACACGGATGTGTCAGGCACCCGACTCCAAGGAGCGCGAAGCGAGGCGACGACAAGTCCGAGAAGCATCGTGGCAGCGCCTCCAATGGTGATCGTGGCACCGGCGCCCCAGACGCTGACTACCACCCCCCCAATCAATTGCCCCACCGGCAGGCCGGAACTCGTCACGGACTGAAACACCCCAAAGACACTCCCCCGCAGGTGATCCGGGATGAGTCGCTGTTGCCATGTGGCCGCCACAATATTGTATGGAGAGTACACCAGGCCGCCGCCGAACAAGGTGAGCATAGCCTCCCACGGATGGGTCGTGAACCCCGTTAACCCACTGAACAGTCCCCACCCGATGATGACGCCGGTTATGAACCATCGTAGGCTCCACTGGGGCCTAAAGCGGCTCCAGAGAAGTGTACCCAGGAGCGAACCGACGGCGAAACTACTCCAGACGAGACCGAGAGTCCCGGCTCCCGAATGGTAGACGCGATCTACCATCACGGGCAAAGCCGGCTCCAACGGCCCGTACGTGAGATTGAAAAATAGGGTGACCATGCCGATGATCAACAGGGCCGGACTGCTCCATAAGAAGCTCCATGGGTTTGGCGCGGGATCTGACGTGGTTGACGGGTCGCGAGGGAAGCGTGTGCGATACCGCGTGGCGGGAATACCCATTAGGGACAAGACGTACGCCGCGTAACACGCGGCGGTCACAAGCAAAGTCAAGGGAGCTCCGATCGCCGCCACTAAAATTCCTCCCACGGCCGGACCCAAGAGGGTCACGAGACCGCTGCGGAATTGGGAAAATCCATTCGCCACTTCGAGGTCATTAGCGCTCACGAGGTTAGGCAAGAGCACGCCGCGCCCAATCATGGACAGCGGTGACAGTGCGGCGGCAGCCGTCACCACTCCAACCAAAATTGGAAACGTGAGGATGTGCATCCACGTCATGATGGGAATGGACAGGTAGAGAATCGCCTGACCCACATTATCGATCACCATCAAACGTCGACGTGGTAGTCGGTCGAGTAATCGGCCGATGAACGGGCTGGTGGCCATACGGGCAATCGGGATGACTGCTAAGATGATGGCGACCCGGACCGACGACCCGGTTGTCTTCAACACGAACCATGCCAGCGAAATCGAGACAAATTGTAAGGCGAGCAAAACCAGGGTAGAACCGGTCCAGTAGATGACGAAAAACTTGTTATGAATGAGTGTGCGATACGTGCTCGTTCGGGCCACCCCATTTTCGGTCGGAATTACGATGTGCGGCGACACTTGCATACATCGATCCTAGCGGAGGGGCCTCGAGACCACCATAAGACCTTAGGCGTATGCCCGGGGGCGAAAAATCTCTGGCCCGGTCTTCCGGTCCCTCATACGCGCTATCCGTCTTACAGTGGGCCTCGACTCGGCCGAACAACTGGCTCACCATCAGGCGTCCTCAACAACGCATCGAAACCCGACATCCAGCGAACGATGCAGCACAAAACGTCGGCCGGTGAACTGTGGATGGAGGAGTTCGCCAACACTCGTCCATGCGCCACCTTTAATGGCTATCCATGCCGTCCAATCACCAACGATACTGCTGGAATCCATGCCTCGAAACATCGGTACCAATTCATCCCCGTCTACAAAGCGGCTTCGCGTCATCTCCCATACATTCCCGATGAGTCCTCGGATGCCGCTTGCAGTCACGGGATTCGCCGGATCGGAAACCGGAATTGTAGTCACTGCAGGATAGGTATTCGTGATCGTCCGCAGCAGCTCTTTCCAATCTTCGATACTCTTAATTTCCTGAGCAAACGCGCGCACGGCACCATGTCCCAAAGGACTATCGGTAACCGGACGGTTGACATCCAGTGCGACCCGCTCCCATTGATCCACGGTGGGCAGTTTTTTACCCGTGAAACGTGCATAACCGACAGCATCATACCAGTCAATTCCGCACACCGGATGGTCGGGACCAAATCGTGCGTCACCGTAGGTCGACCGACGATGCAGCTTGTTCGTCGGCTCGTCAGGATGGCAGTAAACGTGACCTTGTTCCGCGATAGCAACACAGAATGCATCATACTCCGTGTTGATCACAGGAGCGCGATCGATCCAAAATCGTGGTATGTGAACTTCGCGAGAAGGGTTTAGTTCGGGGGTGAACCAGGCATCGGATGTGAGACCGGTCGAGTCAACACCCAAAGATACCGTAGCGGCCGGAACCTCAACCATGTTATCTAATCCCGCACGAACCTTTGGCAATCCGGGGGGCATCTGCCGACGCACGGATTCAGCTCGATCTTCGGCAATGATATCCCGAATGGACAGCGACAGCACATGGCTCATCGGACGCCCTGAGCCCGACATGCCCGCCACAAAGTCGATTGGCACGCGCTGATCAGGCTTAAGGGCATGGTTAATCGCAAGTGCGGCGGCGTCAGAGTAGTCCCCCATCACCCACTCCAGGTACTCTATGCTGACCGCCCAGTCCGGATTTCGGGCAGCGGTCTCAACAAGGGCTGCTCTAATGATGGGAGATGGCGACATGGCGGCCATGGCGAACGCTTCGTTACGTGCGTCCTCGTCTAGCTCGCCAATCAATGTGGCAAACAAGGCAGCCAACAAACGCTCACCTTCGACCGACCGTTCCTCAGCCATTGCACTTCCGCGTTCGAGCGCATGAAGGATCGATTGGGAGATATCAGGTGTAAGAGACATTTTCATCCCTCCGGAGAAACAGTCTTCGCGCGTGATCCTTTGTCTCGCTTTCGCGAAAAGGGAGTCCCGGTCCGGGATACTCTCCCGCACAATAGTACAAATACAATGTCCGCCGTTTTTGCCCAACGAGCGTTGGTCGTGTAGACGCATGATATAACGTGTCTGCGTGACAGACTAGATCTCCGGGTTCAACTTCTACGGGAACCCATGTGGGGTCAGCGCGACGTGGTGTCATCAGGTGGCTGCCCGGGACTAAAATGAGACAGCCGTTTTCAACGGTCGATTTGTCCAAGTAGATACCCGTCGTGACCACGGGTGCTAACCTATAGTCAGCTGGAAAATCAATGTGCCACTGAATTTGGTCGTAACGACTGCCCGGGCTCGAGATTTTTGTTTGCAGCACGCTCCCGTGCATCGTATCGTCCAACCGCCACGCGGATTCTCCGAGTAGACTGCGGCCTACGGCATCGAGTCCCTTGGAATCAATAAGTTCTCGAGTCCTTACACAGTACCGAGTGAAATAGGGAAGTCGGTGGACCAGCGGACTTCCATCGTCATCGTGTCCCCACGGCGTGATGTCATCGATATCGTCCGATGGAATGTCCCCGCGCACCGTCGCGGCCTGAAGGTCTTGAGATTCCCGCTCAATGATCTCGATCTCACGCGGCGATAACATGGCCCGGTAAATGACAAATCCGTAGGTGTGGTAGAAATCATATTGCGCGGGCGTCACCACTCCGGAATAGCCAAAACTAGGCAACGTCATGGGAAGCCCTCCTTTCTACGATTACGTGCGAACCCTATGACGTCCGTCGATATAAATCTCGGTAGTCCACGACGCTGTATCGAAACGGATTGAAGCGGAACCCGCCTACGCTGCTGTTGAGCACGATAAAGCGGTCTCGTTCGTAGGTATACAGTTGAGGCACCAAATCGAGGGTCATGGCATTTAACTTGCGATAGATGGCATCGCGCTCGGCGGGGTCTGCCTCCTCGACACCGCGTTGAATCAAAACATCGAACTGCTCGAACCGGAAACCTTGCCAACTCGCCGCAAGGCCTTGTGAGTGGGTTAGGCATCGCGCTAGACTGTGCGGATCACCATAATCAGCCTGAACCCCGATCCAAAAAATCGGAGCCATCCGCTTCTTGATTAACTCCCGATATTCCGACCACTCAACAGGGAGCACGTCCACGCGCACGTTTTGGCGGATTTGCCGTAACCCATCCGCTAACAAGTGGGCGGCAAAGACGCGCTCTGCATTGCCCGCGTGAGTCACGATAGTGAAGCGGCATCCCTTTTCTTGAAGTCTGCCGTCCCAAGCTTCTGCCCAATATGAACGGGCGGCATCCAAATCCATGCGCGGGGCCTGAGCCAAGAGTTGTTCATCCCACGCCCCAGGATCCAGTCGACTGGGCACTGGTCCAAGAGCCCGTTGTCCAACACCGGCTAATCCATTGTGCAGAAAGTAATCATAATCGAACGCCGCCGCACAGGCCCGCCGAACCAAGACGTCGGAGAAGAAGTTTGCAGGGATTCCATCGCCATCAAGTTTCCCGCTACCGATGAACTGGTTGGTCGCTCCCGCAATTTCGAAGGTGAATCCCGCAAATGGGTTGACGTTTAGTTCGGGCAGATGGTCATATACAGTCACGTTCGTGTGAAGGCCGAGTTCCTCCGTGACCTCTCGTGTGCAGGCGGCAAAATCTACTTCGTTCGTAATGAGCAGATCGCGCCGCTCCACTGGATCGTCCGTTCGGTCGAGAATCACCTGCCGGAAGGTCTCCGGCGTACCCCAGTAGTCATCGTGACGTTCGAGCACCGTTCGATCGTTCTCATGCTCTACCAAACGATAGGGACCGGTTCCACACGCGCGAAATCCGAGTCCTCCCCGTGCAGCGACGTTCACAAGGGTGTCCACCGTATCCCAGTCGCCCATCGATGCCGCCCAATTTCGTGCGAAGATGTACACCCGGTTGGCGAGGATGGCCTTGGTAGGCCCAAAGGCAACGGGCAAGCGGAATACGAGTCGGTTGTCGTCCTCGACAACCTCGACAAGATCCTTTAACCGGTTGATTTCTCGGCATTTGGCGATGACATCGCCCCTCTTTTCGGCTCCCCATATGAGCGAAGCGATTTCGCCCATGGGACTCGTGTCACTCGCCAACACCAAACTGCGTACAAAAGAAAAGAGCACGTCATGGATGGTAAGTTCGTTGCCCGCGTGGTCACGGATACCTTTCCGAAGGTGGAGAACAATGGTCGAATCATGCCATGTGCTATCCGCATCACACAATGACGACACAAACTCGAAGCCCTCTTCGTTTGCTTGCTGGACAAATGGCGTTTCATAGAGGTTTTGAACAATATGATTACTGGCTTCGTCTTCAGCAAGGTGGGGATCGAACGTAATTCGATGACCAAACGTATGCATAAGAAATGTGTTTTTGTCCCGCGTAGGCGTCATCAGTGCGTCACCTCATTTCTTAAGTGACCAAGAGACGAGCGCCCAAAGAGGGGCCCGCCCCTTGGAGTTACCGTTACTGCTTAGAGAGTCTTATGACCAATTACCACTTCACCTCGTCGGGACGAGGAGCCGGGGTCTTGCGGGACTCTTGAGCCTTTTTCCACGCGTCGTACAACATGGCATGATCACCTCCTTTCAATGTCAAACCGCTTCGACCTTCCGCAAGAGCATGATGAGGTGCGCATCAAGGGAAATCTCCTCGCGAGAGAATCCACCATACAATCCCTCGACCGCAAATCCGCCTTCGACGACCAAATCCCTCAACTGCGGGATAGTATAGTATCTGGAACGGGTGGGGGGTTTGGAGAAGAGTTGATTGTCTTCTAACCATGAAATTTGACCCTCACGGATCGCCGTGACGGGATCGAACGTCCACGTTTCCCTCACAATCGCTCCATTGATTTCCCAAAAGTCGGGTTTGGGAGGACACTGCCGTACGATGGAATCCCGATGTCGACAATCCAAGATCAACGGACCACCCATACGCAAGGCATTCCGGATGTTGTGGAGAACGGTTAAATCGTCGGACGGATCCTCGAAAGCTCCCAACGTGGTGTTGATGAAGATGGCGCCATCATACACCTCATGCTCGTCCAAGGTACGCATGTCTTGGACGCGGAAATCTACACTCTTCGTTCCGGCAGACGCATGGCGCGCTTGACCGATGGCCCATGGCAAAACGTCGATTCCCGTCACATTGTACCCATGGTTGGCCAACGGGATAGCATGGCGACCGTGGCCACAGGCTACATCCAAAATGCGGCTACCACTCGGCAGCGCGAGCAACTCATCGATGCCGACAACTTCTCTTTCAGTCCGTTCATTGGTCAGCCCCACAGCAAACCGTAAGTAGCGATCATCGAACCAATCGTTCCACCATTCCATCCCGTTTGTCTCCTCAATAGATTAGGTTTGCTAGTTGGCAAAGCGCGGCGGGTTGTACACACACCGAAACCCGATCTCGTTGTGACGGTCTGTGAGTAAATCTTTGCCGGTGAATGGCGCGCTCGTGAGTGGCGAAATGCTGGTCCATGAGCCGCCTTTAATGATCGGGAATGCGTCGTGGTCCTGCATGAAGGCCACGGGGTCGAGGTTCTTGAAGTGTAGGGTCATGTCCTTATGCGAAAAGTAGTTTGTCTTGGTGTACTCCCAGCAGTTGCCGGCCATGTCGTGGATTCCATAAGGACTTACGTTTTTCGCGTTGATGCCAACGCGAACGGTTGTGCGACTGGGAACGGTGTCATTGATTTGAGTCAGGATTTCACGCCAGACCGGAACGGAATCGAGCTGCGGCTGGTCAAAGACCGTTCCGATCCAAGTCAGTGCCGACGCGTCGAACTCATCGCCCCAAGGGTACAAACGCCCATCGGTTCCGCGCGCGGCCTTTTCCCATTGCTCGGCGGTCGGCAAGTCCTTGCCAGACCAGCGCGCATAGGCCCACGCATCGTACCAATCAATACCTGTCACCGGATGTTGAGCGCCGAATCGGGGATCCAGCCACGTGTTGCGTCGATGGTCTTTAGATTCTGGTTCATCCGGGTGGCAATGCCGATGGTCATTTGCCTCAATAGCCCGCACGAATTCGTCATACTGAGCATTAGTGACTGGATAGCGATCCATAAAGAAGTCGTCTACAGTCACGATGCGGCGCGGAAAGAACCCATCGATTCCACTGTAAGCGAACGGGTTGTCCGTGCCATCAAGTCCGATGATGGCCTCTCCGCGGGGAACCAGCACCATGTTCTCTGTATTGGCTACAACCGGAGCTGGCACCTGCGGGGCAATGCGCCCAGACCGGAGGTACTCGTTCTCCATGAGTTGCAACTGACCTTTATCCGTGGTTCCAAATAGCGATGTAATAGCCTTGAGAACGATCGCATGGCCCATCCCGACCAACGTGGTCTACACGGCCGCTCGGTAGGCCAATGATTGGAAGCAATTCTTTGATGCTTTCTGCCACCCGATGCCTGTCGCACAGTCGCACTGCCTCAAAACAAACGAAATCTTCAGGATCATGAACCAACCAACACATCAGTTCGCGGGCCGACGGGGTCTCGGCGTGCCGGTCGGCAATGGCTAATCCCGTCCGTCGAATCCATGGGTTTTTGTGCATGGCACACAACCCAAATATCTCATTCAAATCGGTGACCGGCACATCGACACTGCTGAAGCAGGCGCGAAGCTCTGCGAGCGTAGCTTCCAACTCCGGGGCCGACAAGGAGGCCAGTTCAATCTTGTCTAATCGTGTTATCCAGTCCTGAATTGCCATTTTACCCTCCTGCGTATGCCAGTCCTTTAGCCTCGCCCGCGTCATTTAGTCCAACTTCAGAACGTTAGCGCTATATGCTGTCAGAGATGGGGCGCTTGGAGTGCGACACCTGTCAACTGACGCCCGGATTTGTAACGTCAGTCGGCGTTGTGATTTGGCCTGTGGCTATGGACTGATGGTGGGGGGATGTAAATGAAAGCCCTACAACCAGAATCATCAGAGTCATTGAAAACAACGCAAGGACACGACGCATTTGGGCCAACTCCTTAATAATTTTATCATTGTATTGTACAGAATTATCGGGACAAACATCCGTGAGATGTACTAACATTTGTTAATAACTGGGGGTGTTTTGGTACGCAAACTCTAGGAGAACGAATAAAAAAACTCAGGATCAGCCGGAACCTGACCCAGGCCGACCTGGCGAAAGGACTGTTCGACCGGTCTTACATCAGCCAAATTGAATCCGGTGTGGTTGCACCTCCCCTATCCACTCTCAAACTTTTAAGCGAACGACTTCACGTGCCGCTGGGGGAGATCGTCGACGCCGATCATTCGGAAAAGGCTGCACTGGTTAGACACGGGCACAAACTGCGGAGTGAAGGTAAGAAGGCCGGGGGACCAGATCAGCTTTATTTGGCCTGGGAGCTATTGATGGACGGGCAAGCCGCGAACAGCGATCTGCTTGGAGCGGCCCGAGATTTTCTGCGCATAGAGACAGGGACGGAACGGGTACTGTACGTTCTTCAGCGGACCGCCCTCAGGATTATCCAGTCCGAAAATGTCGGCACGCACGAGCTGACATTGCTCATACAACTGGGCAATGCGTATTTTACTCTGTCTCGCTTTCTGGATGCTTGGGCGGTATACGAGACTGTGCTCGAATTCAACCCCGAACCCGCCACAAGGCTCCGAGTCCTCGGGAACATGGGATCGACATTGTATTTGCTGAATCGCCACGAACAAGCATTCGAACTCTACACGACAGCACTTGAGCTTGCGGAGCAAACGAATAATGTGGAAATGATAGCTCGTTGCCACCACGGCCTGGGCATCGTGGCACGTGCGGTGGGAGACCTCGAACGAGCACATGATCACACCGTGATTAGCGCGATGTGCTATCAAGGCATTGACGAAATGCGGGGGTTTGGTGCCAAACAAAACCTGGGCGTCATTCTCCGTGAGCAAGAAAAATACACCGCAGCCGAGCCCTACCTTAACGAATGCCTGGAAGCTTACCGCAGCCGTGGGCATTTGGCGCTGGCTGCCAGTGTCCTGGAGGAGTTGGCTCGTTTACAGCTTGCACGTGGCCTCGCGCAAGATGCGCTATCTCTGTGCAACGATGGCATTGATTATATCTTTCGAACGAACGACGTCAAACAACTAGTCCGGCTACTAGACCTAAAAGCTACTATTCTGTCTCTCCTCGGAAAGCCCCAGGAGGCTGGTGAGAGTGAGCGCATGGCGGAATTTCTCGCGAAGGCTCTACGAATCACCGTAGTCAAATAAAGGACCATGTCCTCGAGTCCAGCTATCCTTGGTCGGAGGATCGCGTTCCCGTGCACGGCTAGAGGCGGTCCCTCCAACAGGCCGATTTGTTATCGCTTTACTGTCTCGTCTCCTTGGACGATGCTAATTCCCTCTCGGATGCGAGCCTCCACATGGTCCAGCTTGACCCCGTAGTCCATGGCGTCATCTTCCCGTAGAACCATTGTGGTGGGCATCGGCCTGAGGAAGGAGCCTCCGTAGGCGGTAGGTGGCTCGTCCGCCAGGGGGCGCTCTCGGAGTACTTTGGCTCGTCGATAGGTGGCTTTGTCGACGCCTTCCGACCACAAGAGCTTCGCCCGCAGCGCGGCGAAGCTGTACCCGCGCCCGATCCGATCCGTCGCGCGGATTAAACTATTGAGGCTTTCGGTATAGGCGTTGGTGATCGGATGGTCGAAATACGCGAGGATTTCTCGTTCCCAGTGATGCCACGCCGTGGTGAGTTCCGTGAACGCGGTCGCCATGTCGCCGGCGAGCCCAGCCTCCCAGATCCTAAACTGACGGTGAGCCTCTTCGTGGCTCCGACATTCGAAGAGGCGGAAAAAGTCTTCTTTTCGACGGTGCACTTCCCCGAGATCCGGGAAGTTTTTGGTCCACGTGGACAGCAGCAGTTGCTCCCGGTCGGCCAGGTCGGCTTCCCGCTTCAAGACGACAAACCGGTCGTGCATGAGTCCGCGGCGCTGGGCGGGCGTGAGAGACTGCCGGAGTTGCTTGCGGACCCGTTCGACCGCGGCATTGGCCATCTTGAGCACGTGGAACTTGTCAATGACAATGATGGCCTGGGGCAAGACGGCCTCCACGGATTCTTTATACGGACGCCACATGTCCATGGCCACCAGTTGAATCCGCGACCGATCCGGGAGCCGCCCTAAGTAACGTGAGACCGTGTCTTTGCGGCGGTCCACGAGGATGTCGACGAGCGTGCGTTCCCGCACATTGGTGACCACACCGCGCGCTTTGGTCAGGTGGATTTCATCCAGTCCCAGCCAGGTCGGGGTTTCCACGTGTCGGTGGGCTTCCCATTGGGCCACATAATCGCTGAACACATCGCGCACCGTGGCCTCGTCAACGCCCACTTCCTCAGCGACCTGGACAAAGGGCCGGCGCATCGCTTGGGGCCCCATCCAGGCCACGAGGCGCTGCGTCATTAACCGTTTGTCGTTCACATCAGGCAAGGTCTCGTAGAATGTCCGATGGCACGACTTGCAGCGAAATCGACGGGTGCGCAGGTATAGTCGTACCCGTTTGCCGTGCATCGGGAGATCCCGAATCCACTGTTCCCGATGGCCAAATCGAACGAACCCACCATGGGCGCAATGGGGACAGGCAGCCGGCCGTTCCGGAATTTCGGCCGCAACGTGGTAGGCATCATCGGTTTCCTCAAAGGCGGTAATGGTGTAGCGAGGGAGGTTCAAGAAGTTGGGGATCTCCACGATGTCATCCTTTCCGTCCGCCGCGAGCTGTTGACCGGCTTA
>JAJZZI010000215.1 GCA_021797635.1 Bacillota bacterium
GGGCTCTAACTCCGGGAACCGGGCACGCAGTTCGGGAAAGTCGCGCCAGGGCGAGACCGCCGAGAGCGCGCTATCATGGTCTTGGTGGTAAAGGCGAAAGTATACCGTGTAGCGAATATTGGGGCTCACGTTGGGAGCCGTTCCGTGTCCTAAGAGGTAGTGGGCCAAGGTGATGTCACCCGCCTTGGCCGTGACATGGACGGGATCCCCTCGCTCGATCACGGGCATCCCTTGCAGCAACGATTGCCAACCTCGCTCGCGAAAATACGCCGCATGTTGCAAATGGCTTCCTGGCCATACCATCAGATTTCCTGCGTAATCGCTGTCGATATCGCGCAGGACCACTCCCAAAAGCATACTAAATCCATGAATCGTTCCCTGCTTGACCCCATTGAGTGGACTGTACATCCCGTCCAGGTGGGGGCCCGCCACACGATCGGGCTCGGTCATGGCAGGAAACCGCAGCGCAATTTGCCCAGCACCGACCGCTTTGATCTGTCCCTGGCCCATCATCGATTCTGCCAGGGCCCATGCGGGACTCGCCGTGGCCAGATCGACAATCGGGGGAGAGGCCGTGATTTCAGGGCAAAAGCTCCTCGAACGATAGGTGGGCGCATCTTCCGGCGGGAATCCCTCCCCAAGGCTATGATGGATTGCCCTAAGCGCCCGATCGATCATGACGGGCGGAATCACCCCAGGAATTCGCACATACCCTTGGTCGATGAATTGCTGCATCTGTCGGCGGTTAAGTTCCATTATCCAGTTCCCCCTCCGTGTGTCCGCGATGTAATGGGTAGGCCATCTACCAAGCGCGATGATCCCCCTGCCGTTTCACTTACGAGGTCCTCCCTTCCCCTTGCCCGAGATACCGAACTCTCGACCATCTTCGCCTCGCGATCCATGGTCCTCGAGCCCAATGCCTTCTCATTTTATCCCATGATGAGACCTTGCACCCAAGTTTATTTCGGACAATCGTCATCATTTATACGGAATTTCACACGCTTTGGCGCCGTATTGTCTTCGGTAGAACCACCGACCCAATGCACGGTGGCAGACACCCTGCGCGCCTCCCCTGGGCTCTCCTCGCGCATTCGGTATAATGAATGGGTTTAAGGCGCCAGTCGCCAAGGTTCTTTCCCGGAGGGCTCAATGTCAAAGATACCAACCTGGATGCTTTCCGTTTTTATCATTCTTTTGTGGGGGCTCACCTTCCCCGCCCTGAAACTGCAGTTGCATTACATGCCCGCCCTGGTGCTGGCCGCCTGGCGGGTACTGTCCTCTGGAGTGGTCGTCTACCTATGGGCCTTGGCTCTAAAGCGCCCACGGCCATCGCGCCGTCTCTGGATGCAGGCAGCCGTCTCGGCACTCCTTAACGTGGTCATGCTTTACGGCGGTCAAATCAGCGCCAGTGTCTATCTCGCCCCCGGAGAAGTGGCGGGACTCCTCTATCTGCAACCGGTTTTGGTGGCAGCCTTCGCCCGCCTATGGCTGGGCGAAGCCCTTTCGACGGCAAAGCTGCTCGGCGTCGCCGCCGGCCTCGCGGGCGTAGGGCTGATAGCGTTTAGCGGCGGCGGACGCACATCCGTAATGGGCATCGTGTTTGCCATCAGCGCTGCCGTAGGCTGGGCTCTGGGTACCGTCTACGTCAAGGCACACCCGAGCGACTCCCCGCTTTGGTTCGTTGGCCTACAATTTTTGATGGGTGGTAGCGCGTTCACCGTCGTGAGTCTCCTAGTGCCCACGCCGACGGTCGATTGGACGCTGCTCGCCGCCTTGGACCTGCTCTTTATCATTCTTGGCGGCACCGCCGGTGCCTGGATCCTCTGGCTTCTCCTGCTTTCTCGCGGCCAGGCCAGTCGAGTCAGCACCTTTTTATTCGGGGTGCCGGCCGTCGCCAGTCTAGTCGGCATCCTGGCCTTTGGCGAACCGCTAAGCGCGCGATTTATCGCAGGGTTTGCGGCCGTGGCGGCGGGCATCGGGCTGGTCAGCGCACGGTTCGTGCGGTCGCAAACCAACCCACCCTAACTAGGGTACGGGGCCCGCCGCTCCGATCACCAACGCAAAACCTAGTTACTGCAAAAAGCGGGGCCGTTGAAGTGCGTTTCGCCGAACTTCACAGGCTTCGCGCATCGCCTTTTGGCTTAGCATGCTAAAAGAACATATCGGGGCGAAGGATGCTCAGCACCGTGCGCTTCAGTTGCAGAAACTCAGGCGTCAAGGCCAGGTCCCAGTGCCGGGGTCGAGCAAAAGGTACGGCGACCTCGTCGCCAATCCGCCCTGGACGATCGGTCATTACCAACACCCGGTCGCCGAGCAGAACCGCCTCTTCCACATCGTGGGTGATGAACAGCACCGTCGGCCGAAGCCGCTGCCATAAATCCAGTAAAAAGCGCTGCATGTCGCCCCTGGTATTGGCGTCAAGCGCCCCAAAAGGCTCATCCATCAGCAGCACACCAGGCTCGACGATGAGCGCACGGGCGATGGCCACACGCTGCTGCATTCCCCCAGAGAGCTGATAGGAGGCGTGTTCGCCAAAGCCGCTGAGGCCCATGATCTCCAAGTAGTGATCGACCGCAAGCCGAGTGCGGTCGCCTGGCGTTCCCCTGAGCTTGAGTCCCAGTCCAATGTTCTGTCGAACCGTCAACCAGGGATAGAGCGTCGGTTGTTGGAAGACTACGGCACGCTGGTGCGACGGACCCAAGATAGGCTGTCCGTCCATCGTCAGCATGCCTGCGCTGGGGCGCTCAAAACCCGCTACCAAGCCCAGCAACGTCGTTTTGCCACAGCCACTCGGACCCACTACGACCACAAACTCCCCGTCTTGCACGGTTAAGTTCACGTCCGCCAAGGCCGGAGTAACCCCGTTTTGACCGTGGTAGCACTTGGCGACCTGGCGCAGTTCAATCATAGCGTTTCGCATCTCTCGCGCTACCCGCCATGGTGCACCACATAGGCGTCATAACTGGGATTCACATGACGGAAGAGATTTTTCGGCACCCGACTTATGGATCCGATGCTCTTGAGATAGGCGGCCGCTGAGACCAGCGATTTCGTCACCAGGGAATGCCGAACGGCTGCGCCTTGACCGAGTCCCTTGAGGGTCAGTTCTGCTTTGGCGTTATAAAGATGGTATCCGGCGAGTTCCGTCCGGGCTAGGGCGGGGGTAATTCCCGCTTCCTTGGCCATCTCCCCCATCGCCAGGTGCGGATGCGCATCATAGAAGGCGACGGCCTGCTGCTCAGCCTGGACAAATTGCCGCACCAGCATGGCATGCGCTCGACCAAAGGGACCGTTGACCACCGCTAAATTGAAAATGGGAGCCGTGGCCGCGACATTTTGGTCGTACATCAGCGCTTTGCCCCCGTGGTGCAACAAGGTATCGAACACCGGATCCCACACGTAGGCGGCGTTGATGCTTCCCCGCTCCCAAGCGGACACCATGGCCGGCGGTTCGGTATTGATGAAGCGAACCGTACTCGGTGAGATATGTTGGTGCCTAAGCGCCGTGCTGAGCTCAAACGGCGAGGTGGAGCCCACCACTAGGGCGACTTGCTTTCCCTTTAATCCGGCCAAGGAATGAATTTTCGAGGTCTTCTTGACCACCAGTCCCTCATCTTTGGTGTACTGCTCCTGAGCCCAGACGACTTGCAGGGGCACGCCTTGAGCAATGGCGGCCACCGTCGGAGGATTGCCAATTCCGGTCATAAAGTTGAGCGCCCCCGAACCCAGTGCGGCCAGGGCCACAGGCCCGGAGGAAAACAGGCGCAGCTTAATCTTGGCATGCATAAACTTCGGAAAAAGATCGCGAAAAATCGCCACCATTTCCGGATCCGCGCCGTTATTCTCGTAGCCGATGACCACGGTAGGCTTGGTTTGGACGGTTTTGACGGCTAGCGCCATGCGAAAGCCCACCATGGCGGTGGCGGTCAAACCGGTCAGGGCGATGGCGGCACCCACCGTCATTTTCCGCCGCATAGGGGTATTGGTCATGGTGACACCCTCCTTCATCTTCATCATTCGAAGTCTTACAAAAGTTATCCTCTCGCTTAGGTGTGGCCCCGCCACGGCACCACGCGGCGTTCCAGCAGGCGAATACCAAGCTCCATGAGGTAGCCTAGGACCCCAATCGCGGCGATGCCGACGAAGATGACGCCGACTTGAATGTCTTGCCCCGCAATTTGGACCAGCCAGCCCAGTCCGGAGGCGGCACCAATCATTTCAGCCGCCACCAGACACGTCCAAGCCACCCCAATACCCACGCGCATGCCGGTAAAGATCTCGGGCAGGGCCGAAGGCAAAATGACGTGGCGAAACAGTTGAAATCGCGTCGCGCCTAGGCACTCGGCCACCTGGAGGCGCTGCCTGGGCGTACTGCGCACACCGGCTAGGGCACTAATCATGATGACGGGGATGGTGCCCAGCAGGATGACCATGGTTTTGGACATTTCACCAATGCCGAACCAGACCACCATTAACGGGATATAGGCCAAAGGCGGAACCGGACGCACGAATTGCAGTACCGGATCCACCAACTTGAACACGACACGATGGGTCCCCATCCAAAGACCTAGAGGAGCGCCTATGAGCACCGCCGCCAAAAACCCTGAAAGAATGCGCAGTGCGCTAATCCACATATCCGACCAGAGCGTTTGCCCCTGAAATCCCTGGAGCACCAGCATCTTCGCGTCCATCCAAACGGCACTCGGCGCGGGCAGAACCAGCGTCGGCACCACCTTAAAGCTCACGAGTCCCTGCCACAGCGATATGACCGCGAACACGAGAAGAAGCGGAAG
Source organism: Bacillota bacterium (assembly GCA_021797635.1). GTDB lineage: Bacteria > Bacillota > Sulfobacillia > Sulfobacillales > Sulfobacillaceae > JAJZZI01. The sequence continues at coordinate 4,794 of JAJZZI010000215.1, forward strand.
AACCCACATCCACCGGGGCTGACGACCCGGTGAACTAAAATGCTCGGGCATCCCGGCCCCTAATGTTGGCATGTCATTCCTCCTCATCAGCGCCCTATCTAGCCAGGGAACTCATCGTGAGCTAGCCTATGCCGCGGGGACCCTCGGCTATGACCGCAACCAGATGGTGCCTGATCACGATGCGCATGGTCAGCCCGATGGTGCATATGCTTTCGCGAGCCCGGATAGAGTATGGGTCGAGAGCAAAGGAGCGATGCCGTCATGAGGGCGTCTGCTGGGCATCCCGATCTTAGCCAAGAAATCGCCGCGCGCATGGAGCGACTTCCCATCACAGGGTTTACCTGGCGGGTGGTTGTCCTGGGCTCTTTCGCGTGGGTTATTGAGTCGCTCAGTATTGGGGCGCTCGGTGTGGTTTTGCCCATATTAAAACCGCTGTGGACGCTTGGGGCCGGATCCGTGGGCATGTTGGCCATCTCATCCACCATCGGCATCGTGATCGGGCTGATTCCCGCTGGCTACCTGGCCGATGGTTACGGTCGCAAGTCGGTGCTGTTTTGGGGAATCCTGGAATATGGTGGATTTACCTTGCTCTCGGCTGCCAGTCCCAGCTACGCTTGGCTCGTCGCCTTCCGCTTCTTGTCGGGCTTAGGCATGGGGGCCGTGTTCCCCTTACCCTACGCCCTCATCAGCGAGTTCGTCCCCAAGCATCGGCGCACCCTCTTTAATGGCATCATGGACTCGTCGCTTTCGGCGGGCTATTTCATTGCGCCCCTTCTTGGCCTGTTGGTCCTTCCGCACTTCGCACCCAATCTCGCCTGGCGGGGATTTATGTGCTTGTCTGGCCTTCCCCTCGTCTTCGCCCTAATCATCCGCCGATCCCTGCCCGAGTCGCCTCGCTGGCTCAGCCGCCACGGCCACGCCGATCGTGCGTTTCACGTGCTCAACCTTATGGAAGCCAAAGCCCGCCGTAAAGATCGCCAGATCCTTGCCCCCGTTGAGGCATCTCGCTTACCTTCCAAGACAGCGCCGCCTACGGCGACCGGCATCCTCGGTCCTTGGCACCGTCCCTTGGTCCGACGCACCGTCGTCCTGGCCGCGGCGGCTAGTGGCACCTTTTTCATGTTCTATATTGTCATGACCTATTTGCCTCTCATCTTTTTCCGAGAGGGATTTAGCTTTGCTGCCTCGCTGCGCTTCACTGCCCTCATCACCGCCGCCGCCATTCCAGGCAAACTGCTCAACGGCCTCCTAGGAGAAACCATCGGTCGCAAGTGGATGTATGTGATTTTCATGGGGATTGCCGGCCTGGCCGCAATCTTTTTTGGCCTCGCTCGCACGCCGAGCTTGATGCTGGCCTATGGCGCGCTCATGTCCTTTTTCGGAACCGGCACCTTCCCCGTGCTCAAGATGTCCTACGCCGAGCAGTACCCCACGCCCCTACGGACCACCGGGGCCGCCACCGTGGAAACCATTGGCAGATTTCTTGGGGGCGTGGTCGGACCCTATGCCTTCCCTACCCTCATTGCCGCGGTCGGTCTCGGGCGAGGCTTTGATTTGGTCTCCCTGGTCGCCCTCATCTCCGTAGCCATCACGCTCGCCTACGGCCAAGAGTCGAAGCAGGCGAGCCTCGAAGATCTGGAGGCTCGCCTGCACTAGTCTGATGGGTTAAGCCGAGATTAGTTCATCACCGCTCGGCGTTGCATCACGAAATGCACTAAGTTTTCGGCGGTCTTGGCCAAGAGCGTGGCTCCTCGGTCACGAAACAGTCCGTAAGAGAGTGGCCCTGGCGACCCGTCGAGCACGCCACAGAAGAGACAAGGCGGACCACCCGGCAAGCGTTCCGCCTCGTAGCGCGAGGCCGTCTGCCAATCATCTAGGTTATCGCCACAAAAGACCATCAAGCGCGGTTTTAAGACGCCTGCCAGGCGGAAGAGGCCTTCGGGATTGGGCTTCTTTAAGCCTTCCGTTTCCGTAATCATGGCGGCGCGCGCAAAAATGCCCTGCATGCCAGCTAGTTCCATGGCCTTGGCCGTTTCTTGATAGTTTCGGCCCGTATAAATGCCGTAAGCCAACCCCGCCTCTTCAAGCACGCTACGCGACAAGATCGGCTTTTCCCGCTTCATCAAGCCTGGCTTGGCAAAATCGGAGTCGGTCAGGCCAAAGACGGTCGAGGCCTCGTCCCCGGCATAGTGCTGCTGGCAAAGGCGGGTGATCCGCGCTCGGTCCCACTCGGCCTCGACCTCCTGCCAATCGCGCACTTCCACCATGTTTTGCAAGGCCTGGCTCAAGCCCTGTAGGCCCCCGCCAAACTCCGCGCTGGCCCGAGCGATGGTCTCCAGTTCGGGTGCGGAGCTAACTAAGCCATCGAGGTTCCGCGAGCCCTCTGCCATCGCCTTGGCCAGATAGCATAAGACAATCCCTTGGGCTAAGTTCCAGTCACTGTTGAAGCCGCCAGCAGCTTTGAAAAAGGTCGTCTCTTCCGGGGTGGTCGGGGACTTCTGGCCATAAAAGCCTATCTCGCGGAGATAGCTTTCCGCTGCCTGGCAAATGACGTAGGGATAGCTCTGGTGCACATCGATGATGACGCCATCGACGTCGAACACCACCGCGTCTGCCACCTCCAACTGCATCACCGCTCGTGAGGTGGCAAACACGCCGTCTGCCACTTGCCGCAGTTCTTGGTTCACCGCTAAAAGGCCTCCCAACCCGCGTAACTCAGGCCCGGATCCAGGTCTTCGATAAGCAGCAGGCGATTATATTTGGCCACCCGTTCGCTGCGTGCCGGAGCGCCCGTCTTAATTTGGCCAGCGTTGACGGCCACCGCCAGATCCGAAATGGTCGTATCTTCCGTTTCTCCTGAACGATGCGAGATAATGGTGCGCCATCCATTTTCCTGGGAAATTCGAATCGCGTCCAAGGTCTCCGAGACGGTGCCAATTTGATTCAGCTTTATCAACACCGCATTAGCGGCCTCTTCTTGAATGCCTCGAGCGATGCGCTCCGGATTGGTCACAAACAGGTCGTCGCCGACGAGTTGAATGCGCCCACCCAGACGCTCTGTCAAGCCTTTCCAGCCGCTCCAATCATCTTCCGCCAATCCATCTTCAATCGAAACGATGGGGTAGTGGCTCAGCAGGTCTTGATAAAAGTCCACCATTTCGGCCGAGGATTTCTTAGCCTGGGCGAAATGATACACTCCCTCGGCTTCCAGCCAAAGCTCATTGGCCGCAACATCCAGAGCCAGGCCAATGTCCTTGCCCGGTCGGTATCCCGCCCTTTCAATCGCTGCCACCAGCAGGTCTAACGCTTGTCGGTCGCTTTCCAAGTCGGGTGCAAAACCGCCTTCGTCCCCGATAGCAGTCCGAAATCCCTTCTCTTTCAAGATGCCCTTGAGCACGTGATAGGTTTCCGTCGCCATCCGGAGCGCTTCGCGGAACGATCCCGCTCCCGCAGGCACCAACATAAATTCTTGAATGTCGACATTGTTGTCGGCGTGAGCGCCGCCGTTCAGCACATTGAGCAGCGGCACTGGCAGGACACGCGCTCGCGCTCCTCCCAAGTGTCGGTATAAGGGCTGGCGCGATATTTGACTGGCCGCGATGAGGGCCGCCAAGGACACCCCCAAAATGGCGTTGGCGCCAAACTTAGATTTTTGCTCACTGCCATCCAACTGCATCATCGTCTCATCGATCAAACGCAAATCAAACACATCTAGCCCGATCAGCTGAGGCGCAATGCTCTCATTGACATGGCCGACGGCGGACTGCACGCCTTTGCCCTGGTAGGGCTTGCCGCCGTCACGCAGTTCCACGGCCTCGTGGGCCCCGGTCGACGCCCCCGAGGGCACACGTGACCAGGCTTCCGTACCATCGTGCAAGGTTAAGTGGACCGAGACGGTGGGATTTCCTCGAGAATCTAAAATCTCATGCGCACGGATGGCGCTGATACTGGATCGATGCTTACCCATGAATGATTCCCCCTTGACTGCGTGTTAGTAAACTCCCTTCATCCCGAAAGGCTAGTGCACAATTAACGAAGACCCGGTCATCTCTTTAGGCGGTTCGATGCCCATGACCTCGAGTACGGTTGGGGCAATATCTTTGAGCGCACCGTCGCGAAGCCTCACACCCTTCAAGGCCGGATCCTCGCTCACCAAAATGACGGGCACGGGGCTCGTCGTATGATTCGTGTGGGGCCCCCCGCCCTCTTCCGCCATAATCTCGGCATTGCCGTGGTCCGCTGTGATAATGAGAGTGCCCCCGGCCTTCAGGGTCGCCTCCAGGACACGCTCAATTTGGCGTCCCGTCTCCGCCACAGCCGCCAGAGCCGCCTGTAGTTTTCCCGTGTGGCCGACCATGTCGGCATTGGCAAAATTCAAGACAAGAAACTCGTGCCCCAATTGGCTCAGATCATCCACCACGGCATCGGCAATGCCCTTCGCCGACATCTCGGGAGCGAGGTCATAGGTAGCCACTTTGGCCGAGGCGATCATCTTGCGATCTTCGCCGGGATACTGTCTTTCTTGACCGCCATTAAAGAAAAAAGTCACGTGCGCATACTTTTCCGTCTCCGCGACATGGAATTGACGAATGCCTCGTTCGCTTAGCCATTCCGCTAGATTATGCACCACTTGGGGAGGGTCAAAGGCTTGCGGCAGCGGAAAGTTCTCGTCATATTGCGCCATCGCACCCAACCAGTGGGGACGGGAAAATGGGCGCGAAAAATGCCCGAAATCGGGATCCGCCAAGGCCCGGGTGATCTGCCGGACGCGGTCGGCACGAAAGTTGAACACAAAGACCACGTCATCAGCGCCAATGGTGGCCACTGGCTGGTGGGCCTCATCGACGATCACCGTAGGCGGCAAAAACTCGTCACCCAGATCTTGGCTGTAGCTCTTTTCCAGGGCCTCGACGGCACTGCGGGCCGTCTCGCCCACGCCTTCGACCATCGCCCGATACGCCTTTTCGATGCGATCCCAGCGATTGTCCCGATCCATGGCATAGTAGCGCCCGGCTACGCTGGCGATCCGGCCTACCCCCGTGCGATTCATCACTTCGGCAAGATATTTGAACGAGGAGGCGGCGCTTCTGGGTGAAACATCTCGACCATCCAGCCAGCAGTGCAGATACACGTCCTTTTCTCGGCCTGCCTTATGCAGCATTTCCAAGAGGGCACCCAGGTGCCGCTCATGGCTGTGCACTCCGCCGGGAGAGAGGAGACCTAAAAGATGAAGCCGTCGTCCCTTTGCCTCCTCCAGCATTTGTTTCAACACCGGCCGATCTTCAAGCGTGCCCTGCTCCACGGCTCGATGAATCCGAGTGAGGGTCTGGTCTACCACGCGACCGGCTCCAATGGTAAGATGGCCAACGTTGGAATCGCCCATTTGCCCGTCTAATAGTCCCACCTCGCGGCCATGCGCCGCGGCAAGGCTAAAGGGGTATGCCTTGCTGAGGCGCGATATCGTCTTGTCGGCCTCGCTAATAGCATTAGTCGGCCCGGCCGGGGCCACCCCCCAACCATCTAGCACCATCAATACTGTTGGACGCAACGCATCATCAACCTTTCCCTAAATTTGCTCTTGGGCGACCCTGACCATGGCCACTACCCCCTCTAGGGTGAGTGAAGCTCCTCCGACCAGGGCGCCATTCACGTCGGGTAGGCGCAAGAATCCGCCTAAATTGTCAGGATTGACGCTGCCCCCGTATAGCAGAGGGACGTCTTTTGGGCCTTGGCTGGTGCTAAGCCACTGGCGAACGGTGTGCGCGATCTGACCGACATCTTCGGTCTTGGCCACCCTGCCCGTGCCAATCGCCCACACCGGCTCGTACGCAATCACTAAGGGCTTGTCGTCATCGCGCGGTTTGGTCAAGATGGCTGACAGCTGGCGTTTTAAAACTGCCTCGGTCTGGCCGGAGTCTCGCTCCGCCTCCGTTTCCCCGACGCAGACGACGGGGGTGAGGCCCGCATTCCAGGCAGCATCCACCTTTTCAGCCACCAGCCCATCCGTCTCGGCAAAGTAGCGCCGCCGCTCCGAGTGGCCAATAATGACCAAACGGGCACCCGCCTCGTGCAGTAAATATCCCGAAAGGGCGCCGGTAAACGCACCTTCGCGACCCAGCTCTAAATTCTGGGCTGCCAGAGCCACGGGCCCATCGCCCAGATGGCGGGCCATTGCAAAGAGTGCCAAGGACGTCGGTGCAATGACCAAGCGGACAGCCTGGGGCTTCCACCAGCCCTCCAAGCGCGGCCCGAGTAAGCGGGCAAAGCTGGCCGACTCCTCCACCGTCTTATACATTTTCCAGTTGGCAATCAAAAGCGGTGACATCGCCATTCCCCTTAATCCCCCCTGTGCTGAACCGCCCTTGGGTCGATTACTTGGTTAAGGCCTGAACCCCGGGAAGTTCCTTGCCTTCGAGAAACTCCAGCGCCGCCCCGCCGCCCGTCGACACGTGAGTCAGGTGCTGGGCCACTCCGGCTTTGCTTACCGCCGCCACCGAATCTCCACCGCCAACCACGACCTGAGCGTGGGATTTCGCCAAAAGATCGGCGACGGCCATGGTCGACGCGGCAAACGCTTCCCATTCGAAGACCCCCATGGGACCATTCCAAAACACCGTCTTGGCCGAAGCCAGCCACCCGCGAATCGCTTCTACCGTTTTTGGACCCACATCCAGGGCCATTTCATCGGGCAAAATGGCATCCGGACGGGTCACGCGGTGGGCGGCATCGGCCTTGAAGGCCTTGGCGACTACCACATCCACCGGCAAGCCGATGGTGATTGCGCGCTTGCCTGCCTGCTCGAGCAATTGCTTGGCTTTCACCACGGCTTCGTCCTCGACCTTGGATGCACCCAAGTCGAAGCCTTGCGCCTTGAGAAAGGTGTTGGCCATGCCTCCTCCAATGATAAGACCGTCCGCTTCGGCGACCAAGCGATCCAAGAGAGCCACCTTATCGCTCACCTTGGAGCCGCCGATGATGGCCCAATAGGGTCGCTCGGGATGACTCAAGACCTCGCCCAACATGGTCAGCTCGCGAGCCATCAGTCGGCCCGCAGCGGAGGGGATGAACGCGGGAACCCCAGCCACCGAGGCGTGCGCCCGATGGGCGCTACCAAAGGCGTCGTCGACATAGGCATCGGCCAACTCGGCCAAGTTTCGAGCTAATTCCGGGTCGTTCTTGGTCTCCCCGGGATGGAAGCGGACGTTTTCCAGCATCAAAATCTGACCGGGCTTTAGGGCTCTTGCCCGATCCTGCACCTCGGGACCGACCAAATCCGGCACAAAGGCCACCGGCACCCCCAGCAGTTGCTCCAGGTGGCGGGCTACCGGCGCCAAGCTAAATTTTTCCTCACGGCTTTTGGGTCGACCCAAGTGACTCATCAAGATCACCGCCGCGCCCTGGTCCCGAAGCCACTCAATGGTGGGCAGCGCCCCGCGGATCCTGGTGTCGTCGGTAATCTTTTTGCTTTCTGGATCCATGGGCACGTTAAAGTCCACGCGCACTAAGACCCGCTTGCCCTGAAGCGACCCTAAATCTTCCAGCACCCGATAGGCCATTATCGACGCCCATCCTTTTGGGCCACCATCTCGGTGAGGTCCACTAAACGGTTGGCGTAGCCCCACTCGTTGTCGTACCATGCCATCACCTTGACCATGTGATCGCCGATACTCATGGTCTCTAGCCCGTCGACGATGCTGGAATGCGCATTACCGCGGAAGTCCTGCGAGACCAAGGGTAGTTCGGTGTATTCCAAAATGCCTTGCAAGGGCCCATGAGCCGCCGTCTTCAGCGCCTGATTCACGCTCTCTTGAGTGAGCGCCTTATCGGTGGTCACGGTGAGGTCAACCACCGACACCACGGGGGTGGGGACGCGTAAACTGAGTCCGTTGAGCTTGCCCTTTAATTGCGGCAAAACCCGATGCAGGGCCTTGGCGGCTCCCGTGCTCGAGGGGATGATGTTCAACCCGGCAGCGCGAGCTCGGCGCAGATCTTTGTGGGGCAGGTCCAACAACCGCTGATCATTGGTATACGAATGAACGGTGGTCATCAGCCCCTGCTGGATGCCAAAGCTCTCATCGAGCACCTTGGCCACGGGCGCTAAACAGTTCGTCGTGCACGAGGCGTTGGAGATAATAAAATGTTTGTCGGGGTCATACCAATCGGTGTTCACACCCAGAACAATGGTGACATCGTCGCCATCCGCTGGCGCCGAAATAATGACCCGGTGGGCGCCGGCGTTAAGGTGCGCTTTGGCCTTTTCCGCCTTGGTAAAAAGCCCGGTGGACTCCACCACGATGTCGACATCCAGCGCTTTCCAGGGAAGGTTGGCCGGGTCGCGCTCCGCGAGGATCTGGATGGGCTTGCCCTCAACCCGAATGGTGTTGCCCTCGACTTCCACCTTTTGCCGCATCCGGCCATAATTGGTGTCGTAGGCCAATAAATGCGCCAAGGTGGCTGCATCGGTGATATCATTGATGGCCACCACCTCAAAATCTGCCCCGCGGTCTAAGGCAATCCTCAAAAATCTACGGCCAATGCTGCCAAATCCATTAATTCCAATGCGCACGAAAAACCCCTCCTAGTGGCTCCAACCGAGTCGGGCCCTATGTATTTAGTTCCTTGCGTTCTCCCGTCACCATGTACACCACCCACTCTCCCAAGTTGGTGGCATGATCCGCGATGCGTTCCAAATAATTAGCCACAAACACTAAGTAGGTGGCCTGCGCCGCCGTATCCGGGCGTTCGCGCATCAAGTCGACTAGTTCGCCAAAGATCTGCGCGTACAGATGGTCGACATCATCGT
>JAJZZI010000213.1 GCA_021797635.1 Bacillota bacterium
GTAGACGATGACCACCCGTCGACGGAGCGTTTTCAGCCATCTTGGCTTAGTAGCCGCACTCGCGATTTGTCCAAGGACTTGCTCGCCGCAGGGGAGGCGGTGCGCCAGGCATACATCCTCACTGCGGATGCGCGGCTGATTTCCCTATTCGGGGTGCTGTGCCGAGCGGAGGCGGGTCTAGAGCAAAATCATAACCAAGACCTCGTGCGGGCAGAGGTGGAGATGGCATGGGAGGCCGTGTTTGGACCGATCCGATAGGATGGACTGGCAGGTCTACGTGCTGCACTGTGGCGATGACTCGTTTTATACGGGCATTGCCAAAGATGTTTCGCGCCGTCTAGATCAACATGTTCGGGGAAAAGGGGCGCGCTACACCCGGGGGCGCGGTCCTTTAGTGCTCTGGTGGCAATCGGAGGCCATGAGCCACGCTCAGGCGCTGTCGTTAGAACGTCGGATTAAAACCATGAGCAGAGCGCAGAAGAAGGGGCTTAAGGCGCAGAAAGAGGATGCCGTTGATTAGTCTGGAATCTGGAACGCTTTATGTGGTAGGAACCCCCATTGGGAATCTGGGCGATCTGACGCGGCGAAGTCAGGAGATCCTGAGTGCGGTCGACCTCATTTTATGCGAGGATACTCGGGTCACCGGGCTTCTACTAAAGTCATTGGAAATCGACCGGCCCAAAGAATCCTTTCATCAGCACAACACCATGAAACGCCTGCCTAGTATTCTTCGCCGCTTGCAAACGGGTCAGACCATCGCGTTGGTCAGCGACCGGGGCATGCCCGCAATCTCCGATCCGGGTCGAGAATTGGTGGAAGCTTGCCACCGCCATGGCATCAAGATATCGGTAATCCCAGGGGTCAGTGCCGTTACCGCGGCGTTTTCCGGTTCGGGCTATTCGCATCCCTTTGTGTTCTGGGGATTCTTGCCCGCCCGAGGCAAGGAGCGGCGCCAGGTGTTGGAACGGGTCGCCGAAACTGGATCCACTCAAATTTTTTATGAATCGCCCCATCGTCTCCAAGAGACTTTAGAGGACTTGGGGCAGTGCCTGGGCTCAGATCGCGCCATCACCATCGCCCGGGAGCTAACCAAGCCCTATGAGGAGTTTTGGCAGGGCCAGTTAGCCGAGGCCTTGGGCCAAGTCAGTCGCTTTCGGGGGGAATTAGTCTTGCTGCTAGCCCCGGGAGAGGGGGCCGTCTCCCGAATAGCATCCCCCTCGCCAATGCTATGGCAGGCGCTTGATGCCTTAGTGCAGGAGCATATCCGTCTCGGCCGCTCCAGTGCCGAAGCGATTCGGCTGGTCGCCGCTCAGTTTCATGTGGCCCGGCGGACCCTTTACGATCGGGTGCTGCGGCAAGACGGTAGGGGACTCGACTAAACCGCCGTCGAGCCTAGTTCCTTAAGACATTCCTGGCAAATGTTCTTGCCGCGATATTGCTCCACCTTTTCTGCGTTTCCACAAAAAATGCACGCAGGCTCGTATTTCTTAAGGACGATCTTCTCTTCATCGACGTATATTTCTAATGAGTCCTTATCGCTAATCGCCAGCGTTCGCCGAAGTTCGATCGGTAAGACTACCCGACCAAGCTCGTCCACGCGACGGACAATCCCAGTGGATTTCATCTAAAAAGGCCCCTTTCCTCGACTAAGGTTAACAGCAATATACCAAAAATGGCAATTTCTAGTCAACCACCTGGAGAAAAATGTCGTAGACTGTCGGCATCTCGACCGTATTTCCGTGATAAAGGAAAAAAATCGCTCACGCCAAAACTTGGCACTGAAATGCCGTGGCACGAGGTCTGGAACCAAACGGCATTTTTTCAAGGACCTAGGCGACCACCGGCAGGGGGTAAAGACGACCTGAAATTTAATTCCCTTATATGATATTATTATTCTCGTGATAATGATTGTCCGAGCGACAATAGTATCGGTGACGGAGGGCGATGGGCATCGAGAGGCGCAAGCGGCTTTTGTTAAGACCTCGCTCACCGTGACTCAGGTCCCAGACCGCGGGGCATAGCTCACTTCGGTGCATCCTTCGCCAGTACGCTGCGCTTGCTGCGGAGAGGCATGCCAATTCCACCAGGGAGCTCGCGCCCCGTTCACCGCGATATGCTGGCGCGTTGAGGCGCGCGTCTTGGGTGTCCATACTAGGGTCCCGTCGCACTCATTATCAGGAGAGATTGGTTAGGAGGGATATCGAGCATGGCCAGTGCGGCAGCCAAACCCGAACGCATTCCGCTTGGTGGAAACTACAAATGGATCGCCCTGTCTAATACCACATTAGGCGTGCTGATGGCCAGTATTAATCAGACGATCCTGATCATCTCCTTGCCGGCGATCTTCCGCGGCATCAAAGTGAACCCACTCGGGCACAGCGGAAACCTTAGCCTGATTCTCTGGATTCTTTTGGGATTCAACGTAGCGACCACCATCTTGCTGGTGTCGTTTGGCCGCATCTCGGATTCTTACGGCCGCGTTAAGTTGTACAACCTTGGATTTTTAGTGTTCACCATCGGTTCTGTTCTACTGTTTCTGACCCCGGGGGTCGCGACGGCGGGAGAGTGGCAACTGGTCATTTTTCGATTCATTCAAGGCATTGGCGGAGCCTTTCTGTTTGCAAACAGTTCAGCCATCTTGACGGATGCCTTTCCCGCGGAAGAACGGGGGCTGGCGCTGGGATTGAACCAAATTGCGGGGATTGCTGGCGGGGTTATTGGCCTCGTGGTGGGAGGCTTGTTGTCGGTGGTTTGGTGGCGGGCCATCTTTTTGGTGAACGTGCCGGTTGGCCTCTTTGGAACGGTCTGGGCCTATATCGCCCTGCGTGAGATGGCGACGACGCGTGATGCCAAGCGCATTGACTGGTTGGGCAACTTGACCTTCGCGCTGGCGCTCATGGGGATCATGCTGGGGCTAACGTACAGCATCATGCCCCATGGGACCAGTCCCATGGGCTGGCACAACCCCTTCGTGCAAGTGTCTCTCATCGCCGGTGTGGTCCTGCTCGCGGTGTTCGTGGTGGTCGAGACCAAAGTGTTGGATCCGATGTTTCACGTGGGATTATTCAAGATTCGCGCGTTTGCCATCGGCAACGCCACCAACTTGATGGCATCCGTGGCCCGTGGCGGCTTGTCCTTCATGATGATTATTTGGCTTCAGGGGATTTGGCTGCCTATGCACGGTGTCTCGTTTCACAACACGCCACTGGAGGCGGGCATCGACACTATTCCGCAGATGGTTGGATTTCTACTGCTCGGGCCGATTAGTGGGCGTCTGTCTGACCGCCTGGGGGCCAAGGGTCTGGCGACGGTGGGTATGCTGGTTAGTGCCGCCGGGTTTTTCCTTCTCAATACCTTGCCGGCTGACTTTCACTACTGGACATTCGCGTTTTATATCTTTGTCGTTGGGGCCGGTATGGGGCTCTTCGCCTCGCCCAACACTTCGGCCATCATGAGCGCGGTGCCCGCACGGTTTCGTGGTGCAGCTTCGGGCATGTACGCCACGTTCATGAACGCGGGGATGATGCTCTCCATGGGGGTGTTCTTCACCATTGTGATTGCGTCGCTTTCCTCGGGACTGCCCAGTACGATTACCCAGGGGCTTAGTCATTTCGCAGTGCCGCCGGCCTTCGTGCAAGGGCTGGCGCACACCTCGCCGCTAAGCCTTTTGTTTGCCGCGCTCTTGGGATACAATCCGCTGAAGACGCTGTTTCAATCGACGGCGGCGGGGAAGGCCATCGTCCGACATTTGCCCGCCCATCAATTAGCCACGTTGCAGAGTTCGAAGTTTTTCCCGCAGTTGATTGCGCATCCGTTCATGGAAGCGCTGCGTGTGGTTTTCCTGTTCGCGGCCGCAATGACCCTGCTTTCGGCGATCTTGTCCTGGTTCCGTGGCGGTCGATTCATCTACCAAGACGATGACATGCCCCGGGCGGAGGCTACTAAGGCTTCATCGGAGTAGCTAAAAGGGATCGGTCGAGATGCCGTGGGCGGTTGAAATCTAGTTCGGGGACACGCCGGGAAATCCTGGCGTGTCCCCCATAGCCCAGTTTAGACCCTGAAGTAGGTGGCGAGGGATTAAATGTTTGCCTCGACATGAGTTAAACGCCTTCTCTTCTCTCAACGCGAGTCCCCTGGCCATGCGCCGGGGAGTTTCTGCTAGGGGTGTCGGTGATTGCTTTTAAATGCCCATTTTGTTAGGATCTCAGATTAGGTTTGGAAAAGCAGCGGATAATCTTAACGGCGATAGTCGGCGGGGCTCACATTGCAAGGTGGACGGTGGTTCCCACGGATAAAGAGGTTTATCCAAGACGTCAGATTTGAACCGCGCGCAGGATGAAGGAGGCTGGCAGTGGGCAAGGCAACGTGGTATGTGACCACGCCCATCTATTATCCGAGTGACAAGCTTCACATTGGCCACGCGTACACCACGGTAGCCGCGGACGCGCTGGCCCGCTATCATCGACTGAACGAGGAGTCGGTGCTCTTTGTCACGGGTACGGATGAACATGGTCAAAAGATTCAAAAGGGGGCAAGTGACCAAGGTCTCACCCCCCTGGCATTTGTCGATCAAATCGTCAGGCAAATTAAAGATCCGTTGTGGAAGGCGCTTGGAGTATCCTATGATGATTTTATTCGCACCACGGAACCGCGCCATCGGCGTGTGGTGCAGGCCTTCTTTCGTCGGCTGCGCGAGAAGGGCGACATCTACAAGGGGACCTATGAGGGCTGGTATTGCTTGCCTTGCGAAACCTTCTGGACGGAGACGAAGGTTAGCCAAGGCAATTGCCCTGACTGCGGTCGACCCGTCGAGCGGGTAAGCCAGGAAAGTTACTTTTTCCGCCTCAGCGCTTATGCCGAACGGATTCGCGAACATATCATCCGCCATCCCGAGTTCATTCAGCCGGTCAGCCGTCGAAACGAGATGCTCGGCTTTTTGGATGAAGGTCTCGAAGATTTGTCCATCTCACGCACGGGCATGAACTGGGGAATTGAGGTGCCTGACGATCCCCAGCATGTTATTTATGTCTGGTTCGATGCCCTTTTAAACTATCTTACGGCGGCAGGCTATGAGAGTGATGAGGCGCGCTTTCAGGCCACCTGGCCACCGAACTTGCAAGTGATGGGCAAGGAAATCGTTCGGTTTCATGCCGTCATCTGGCCGATTATGCTCATGGCTGCAGATCTCCAGTTGCCCGAGCACGTCTTTGGCCATGGCTGGCTATTGATAGGCGACACCAAGATGTCCAAATCGCGCGGCAATGCCGTGGATCCGGTTCGGCTGATTGAGCGCTATGGCGTTGATGCCATTCGCTATTACTTATTGCGTGAGGTGCCCTTTGGCTCCGATGGCCTGTATACCGAGGATGCCTTGGTGCTTCGCACCAACGTCGACTTGGCCAACGATCTCGGAAACTTGCTGCAGCGCACCGTGGCCATGATCACGCGATTTTGTCAGGCACGCGTGAGCTTGCCCGAGGCCGCGCCGGGGGAACGAAGATTGAAGCAGGCTTCAGCCGCGGCCGTGGCCGAAGTCGAAAACAGTATGGCCTCTTTTAACTTGTCCCAGGCCTTGGCAGCGGTGGGGAAATTGGTGCGTCGGGCCAATGTTGAGATCGAGCAAAGCCAGCCCTGGGCCCTAGCCAAGCGCCAAGATCGCCAGGCGCTGCATACCGTCTTGTACGATTTGGCCGAGACCTTGCGGGTGATCTCGGTCTTGCTCAGCCCCTTTCTCATTGAAGCGCCGTCGCGGCTGAGGGCGCAGCTCGGGATTGCTTTGGAGCCGAGATCGTGGCAAGAGACGGAGTTCGGCTGGCATGGTCGTCAGTTTCAGGTTTCTTCCGGTCCCTCGCTCTTTCCTCGGATTGAAGACAAAGCAAAAGACCACGAAGTCCAGACGTCGGCAGAAGGGAGGCAAGCATCGATTTCTACTTCCAGTGAGGAGACTTCCCCTCAAGAGATGCGTCACGAGATTGATATCGACCTGTTTCAACAGGTCGAGTTGGGAGTGGGCACGATTCAGAGTGCCGAGATCGTTAAGGGCGCTGACCGGCTCTTAAAATTAGCCGTGGACGATGGAGAGCGCGTACGCACGATTGTCTCCGGGATCCGTAGTCACTATGCCCCCGAAAGCCTGATCGGCAAGCAAGTCGTGCTGGTCAAAAACCTTAAGCCGGTCAAGATTCGTGGCATTCTCTCAGAAGGCATGCTGTTGGCTGCGTCAACCGGCGATGCGCTGGCCTTGGTGGCCCCGGAATCGACCATGGCCGCGGGAGCCCGCGTCAAATGATTCTCGGCTATGACAGTCACTGCCACTTGCAAGATCCCGCCTTTGATGTAGACCGCCAGGATGTCTATGCCAAGGCCCATGCATTGGGTCTCGGGATGATTATCCCAGGATATTCCCGGGCGAGTTCAGAGCAGGCGGTGAACCTGGCCAACGGTTGGGACCATGCCTACGCTTTGGTCGGGGTGCACCCTCATGACGCTCGCGACTTCACCTCCGAAGACGAAGGTTTAATTCGGAGATGGAGCCGCGAGCCGAAAGTCGTGGGGATCGGTGAGATTGGCCTGGACTATCATTACGACCGGAGTCCCCGGCGAAGACAGCGCGAGGTGCTGCTCGCCCAACTGCTGCTGGCCCGGGAACTTTCCCTACCCGTGTCCATCCATAGTCGCGAAGCCGAGGAGGATACGCTGGAGCTGATCGATGGGGTGAAGGGCATCCGGGGGGTCCTCCATTGTTTTACTGGCAGTCTAGCGTTTGCAAAAGCGCTGCTTTCCCGGGAATTCTACCTTTCATTTTCGGGAGTGGTGACCTTCGCTAGTGCCAAAGCCCTGCGCGAGGTCGTAGGCGTCGTGCCCTTGGAGCGTATGCTGATCGAAACCGATTCCCCCTATCTTGCTCCCGTCCCCTATCGCGGCCGGCGCAATCAGCCCGATTGGGTGGTTTCCGTGGCGGAATTAATTGCTAAGGAAAAAAGTTGTTCCGAAAAAGAGGTTTTTTCCAAAACGATGGCGAATACGATAGCGCTGTTTTCCGTTAAGGCCTAGAACTTGAAAAATATGGCACATATGTAAGGAGTTGGGAAATTCGGATCAATCCCCTCGGGATAGCGACCGATACGACGAAGTGAAAAATAAGGAGGAGCCCTTTTGATAGTTCGATCAACGCGACTAAAAGGGGTGCTCAGTATCGCGGCGGCTTTAACCATGGCCACCGGTTTGATGGGTACCCAGTTGAGACATGTGGAGATCACCATTCGTACTCCTGCCGGCGTTCGTCATGAAAAATTTTGGACAATGAGACAGACGGTCCGCGGTGCCTTGCAAGCATCCCACGTGCATTACTCGCTTAAAGATGCCATTTCCCCCCGCTTAGACACGATGGCCGCGGCTAGTATTCAGATCCGGCAAGCCATTCCGGTGTTGGTGGATACCGCTCATCGGCGGCTGAAGGTTTGGACGGCCGACTATAAAGTGCGCTCACTGCTACATCATTTGGCCATCCGCGTGAGTCCCGAAGATGTTGTCAAGCCTTCGCTGTCGGCCACGGTCAGACCTCGCACCACGATTACCGTCGTTCAACGCTGGTGGGAACGTAAAGCCAGCACCGTCAGCCTTCCATTTGGCGTGGAACACCAAGCGGACCCCAATTTGGCCGAAGGCAAGAGCATGGTGATGCGCTATGGCCAAAATGGATCGGAACGTTTAACCAAGAGTGTGCTCATGCAAAATGGAAAGCCCGTGACGGAACGTACCCAGACCAAGGTCGTGCGTCAGCCCGTCTCTGAAATCATCGCCTACGGCACCAAGAAATTGGTGGCTCGTGGGGGGGCGGTGGCCAATTTTGTCCGGAGTATTGCGATGGTAGCGACGGGATACTGGCCCGATCCGAGTTGGTCGACGGGTATTACGGCAACGGGGACGAAGGCCCAGTTTGGCGTCGCCGCCGTCGATCCCTCCGTCATCCCGCTGGGCACGCATCTGTACATTCCCGGCTACGGCCCTGCTATTGCGGCAGACACGGGCGGAGCGATTGTTGGTAACCGCATCGACCTGTGTTTTAATTATGGATATCAGGCGATCGACTGGGGGGTGCGGCAGGTGACGGTATACATTATGGCACCTGGTGCGGCCACCTAAAGGTGGCAGAAACGGACGACCCGCGAACTTTAGAGGGAATTCGCCAGCTGCTGGCCCGCTATCGTATGCGACCAAGCCATCGTTTGGGTCAGCACTTTTTGATTGATACCAAGGTCTATGAGACGATCGCAGGGCTGGTCGATGCCGCCGGGTGCGCGTGGGCGCTAGAAATTGGCCCGGGCCCGGGCGGCTTGACGCGTAGCCTCTTAGAGCATCAACGACGGGTGTTGGCGGTTGAACTCGATCCCGGCTTAGCTTCTCTGCTGCGGCAGGAGACGAAGGCCTTTGGCGCCCATATTCAGGTGGTTCAGCAAGATGCCGTGGCCAGTGATTGGCAGCGGTTGGCTGAAGCGGCCAGCATGCAAGCACCGCTGGCGGTGGTGGGAAATCTGCCCTATTACGTGACGGGTCCTTTGGTCGCTAAGCTCTGGGAAGATGCGCTGGCCTGGAAGCGCGCCGTGTTTATGTTGCAAAAAGAAGTCGCCGAACGCCTTGCGGCCGAACCAGGGCAGCGCAAAGCTGGCGTAGCCAGCGTCTTGATTCGGTACGTGGGCGTGCCCACCATCGTTTGCAGCGTCGGAAAAGGCGCCTTTTACCCTCCCCCCGAGGTGGATTCGGCGGTCCTGGTGGTGGACCGCGTGCAAGCGCCGCCCGTAGAGTTTTCACGCCTGCGCTGGTGGGTGCGGGCCGGGTTTCAGCATCGGCGCAAGATGCTGCGCCAGGCGCTGTCGCTGGCACCGGGATCGCAGTGGGACAAAGAGGGATGGGATCGCCATCTTGAGCAGTATGGCATTTCGGGTCAGCGCCGAGCGGAATCGCTGACCATGCAGGAGTGGGTGCGTCTCGCGGCCTCCCTCCCGCTAGAAGGAAGTGAAACAACGCCTCAAGATCGGTTAAAATAAGACGATACCCGCGGCTGTAGCCGACTAAAGGAGAGTTGCTGAGTCCCAGAAAGGATCGAGCCTTGATGCCCGCAGGCATGATGTTTGAGAGCCCTACGAAGGGCCGGATGAGCATGGATCAAATGTTTACCGATCTGCTGCTGTACATGGGAGAGGACCCCACCTCTCGCTATAAGTTAATTGTGGGCACCGATTCCCACACCCGCCACGAGACCATCTTTGTCACGGCGGTGGTGATTCACCGCTTAGGCAAGGGCGGCCGCTACTTCTTTAACAAATCACGCCGTCGGGCGATTAAGAGTTTACGCCAGAAGATCCTCTATGAGACTTCTGTGAGCCTCACTGTGGCCGCACGCTTGACGGATCTTTTGCAGCAAAGTGGGCAGGCCGATCTGGACATGGAGATTCACATCGACGTGGGCCGCCAAGGCGAGACCAAAGAGCTGATCCGAGAAATCGTCGGCATGGTGGTGGGAAGCGGCTACCAGGCGGCGATTAAGCCGGACTCCTTTGGTGCCTCCAAGGTTGCGGACAAATACACCAAAGGCTAGGCTGACTTGATTGCCATGACGTCGGCGAATTGGATCGGGTCTGGCCACGGAAAACGAAATTTGTCAGGAGGACTTGCATGGAGACGATTCGCACAAAGGGTGCTCCTGCCCCCGGCGGAGCCTATGCCCAGGGCGTGATTGCCCACGGTTTTTTGTTTACGGCGGGACTCGGTCCCATCGACCCGGCAAGCGGATCGGTCGTAGGGGAAACCATTGAGGAACAAACCGTGCAAGTGATGAATAATCTGGAGGCTATCTTGCAGGCCGCCGACCGCAGCTTCGCCGATGTAATCCGCGTGGTGGTGCACCTTCAGGAGTTGCACCGGGACTTCTTGGGCTTTAACCGCACGTATGCCAGCTTCTTTGGCGACCACCTGCCCGTTCGGACCACGGTCGGCAGTCAACTCATGGGGATTTTGATTGAAATGGACATCACGGCCGCCATGCCATGAGGCGGAATGACGCTTTTCGCCGGATGGTCTCGTGTGGCCGGGGTAGATTGGATGTGGTAATTTATGGCATACACAAGTCCTTTTGAGTATTGACCGGAATTTGGATGCTTGGTACAATAGTCTACTTCCTTGACAGAATCGTCACATGGTGATAACATTAACCTGTCCGGCTTGAACAGCGAGGAAGGATGTGATCGCGTGGCAGCCAAGAGTGTTCTGGAAGATATAAAGAAAGAACTCGATTCGCATGTCGGTGAGAAAATCCGAGTGAAAGCTAATAAAGGTCGTAAGAAGATCGATGAGAAAGACGGAGTGTTAGAAAAGACTTACCCTCACATTTTTGTAGTACGAATTGACGAAGGCAACTTAGCTGACCGCCGAGTATCATATTCCTACACAGACGTATTGACGGAAACGGTGGAGCTTATTATTCCCGAAGCCTTAACCAGCAGCTAAGATCCCACTCCGGCCCGCCGGGGTATTTCTTTTTTCGCATAAGGCCTATAGGGGACGGCAAAAATAGAGCACAGTGGAGCTCCATGCACTGTGCTCTATTTTTCGTACGCGAACGGGAGTGTGGAAATGGGAAAAGGGCCTTTGCTGATTATCGGCGGGGGAGAAGATAAAGGCGAGGAGTCCGAAATTCTGGGTCGCTTCGTGGAACTGGTCTCGCAGCATGGCCATGATCCGCGCGTGGGTGTCGTCACGACCGCCTCCACCGAGGGCGATGCCGTCTTTACGGTGTATTCGCGGGCCTTCCATCGCTTGGGGGTGCAATGGGTCGAGCCCTTAAACCTCAACCATCGCCGGAGCGCCTCCGATCCGGATCTTTGTTGTCGCCTGGAAAGTTTGGCCGGAATCTTTTTCGGCGGAGGTGACCAGCTGCGCATTACCTCGATGTTGGGCGGTTCTCACTTTCATCGAAAGCTCTTAGCGCGCCATGGCCAAGGGCTGGTTGTTGCCGGCACGTCGGCCGGCGCCTCCATGATGTCGCTGACCATGATTGTGGAAGGCGATGCGCGAGAATCTCCTACCAAAAATACGGTCAAGATGGCTACCGGCATGGGACTTTGGACGGGGGCGGTGATCGACCAACACTTTAGTCAACGGGGCCGGATTGGACGGCTGCTGTCGGCCGTTGCCCAAAACCCGGAAATTTTAGGGGTGGGTCTCGACGAAAATACCGCGATCGAAGTGTGCTTGGAAGAGTCGACGCTCAGGGTCTGGGGAGAAGCCACCGTGACCGTGATCGACGGCCGTCAAATCGAGGAGACCAATGCCTCGGAATCCGAAGACAACCAACCGTTGGCCTTAACCGGCGTGACGCTGCACGTGCTGCCACGGGGCTATGGCATGGACCTTCATACTCGAAGACCTTTTCTTGTGTCGAACACTTTATAAGTCCGAGGGGGACTCGTATTGGATATCGTCCAGTTTCGGTTTTTTTCGGGCCCAAATCGTCATATCCTCGCTCCTGCAGCGGAGGTGATGCTGGACCTGGGGGAGTTGAGCAATTGTCCTACCTCCGCTCGTCCCGACTTTGTCGAGCGTGTCTTGAAAATCCTTCCTGGACTGGATCAACATCATTGTTCACTAGGCTATCGCGGTGGCTTTGTCGAGCGGCTGTGCGAGGGCACCTATTTAGGGCACGTGGTCGAGCATGTGGCCTTAGAACTGTTGTATCTTGGCGGTGAACGCGGGGTGTATGGCAAGACGCGGGAGGTGGGAGGGCAGACCGTTCAAATCGTCTTTGAAACCGAAACCAAGGCGGGCGGATACGACGCCGTAAGGTCGGCGATGACCCTGGTTGGCCGGGTGTGGCATGGACCAGCCGATGACGGTGACTGGAACGCGTTTTTAGAGCAGTTTAAGGAACGCTTGGGCGACGCGCATCTCGGACCCTCCACGGCGGCCCTGTGGAAGGCTGCACGGGCACGGCAAATTCCCGTCGAGCGCTTGGACGAAAAGAACCTCATTCGCTTAGGCCAGGGGAAATGGCAGCACCGCATGATGGCCACCACTACGGACCGCACCTCCCTGGCAGCCATCGAAATTGCCCAAGACAAGGGTCTGACCAAGCGGCTTTTGGAGGCGGCTGCGATTGTCGTGCCTCAGGGGGGCCTGGTGCGGAGCGCCGAGGAGGCCAGCAAGATGGCCGACGAGCTTGGCTACCCCGTGGTGGTCAAACCGTTAAAGGGGCATCACGGCCAGGGAGTTTCTGTCCATCTGCACGCGCCCGAAGAGGTGCGGCGGGCGTTTGATTTTGCCGCCAGTTTTGGTCCTGAAGTACTGGTGGAACGGGAGATTTCGGGCGCTGTGGTTAGAATGCTGGTGATCGGGCGGCGCTTGGTGGCGGCCAGCGAACGGACGGTACCGAGCATCGTCGGGGACGGCGTGCTGAGTGTGAGCCAACTGGTCGAGCGCTTGAATGAAGATCCCAAGCGAGGCAAGGGCCATGCCAAGAGTTTGACCAAAGTGCCGCTAGACGGGCCAGCTCTGCTGTTCTTGAGCCAACAAGGCGTCTACCCCGATAGCGTTTTAAAATCCGGGCAGAGGGTCTCCTTGAGGGCGGCAGCCAACATGTCCACGGGGGCTACGGCGAGAAACGTGACGGACCAAATTTGTCCGGAGTTGGCCGCTGAAGCGGTCCGCGCCGCCGCTCAGATCGGTCTGGATATTGCGGGCGTCGATGTGATTAGCCGCGATCTGGGGTGTTCCCTCAAAGAGAGCGGGGGAGCCGTCATTGAAGTCAATGCGGCTCCAGGGTTAAGGATGCACCTTGACCCCTCAGAGGGATCGCCTGAGCCCGTGGCCGAAGCCATTTTGGATTGGTTATTCGAGGACCGACAGGGACGCATTCCCGTGGCCGCTGTGACCGGCACCAATGGCAAAACCACTGTCACTCGCATGCTGGCGCATATTTTGGAAGCGGACGGGAGAGTGGTCGGGATGGCCACGACCGACGGCATTACCATTGGCAAGACGACCGTCTGCGAAGGCGACTTGACGGGACCTTGGAGTGCCCGCTTAGTATTAAACGATTCGACGGTCGAGGCGGCCGTTCTCGAAACGGCACGGGGAGGCATCGTCCGAGGCGGGCTGGGTTTTGATGATTGCGATGTGGCCGTGGTGACCAACATTGGCAGCGATCATCTCGGCCAGGATGGGGTTGACACCATTGAGGATCTCATCCATGTGAAGTCGCTCATCGTGGACGTGGTGCGCCCTGATGGAGCGGCCGTACTAAACGCTGACGATCCCTTGGTCATGGGTATGGCGGAACGCTGCCGTGGCGAGGTGGTCTTGTTTTCTGCCCAAGGGGAAGGCGCCGCTCTAGCGGAGCACCTCGCCCAGGGGGGACGGGCAGTTTATGTTAAACGAGGCAATTTGGTCTACAGCCATGCCGAAGCACATTATCGCTTGGTGGGAACCCGGGTGCTTCCCGCCAGCTTGGGCGGCATGGCCACCATTAACGTAGCCAACGCGGCCGCGGCCGCGGCGGCGGCGCTGGCGCTGGGAATTCCTCCGCGCCAGGTAGCCAG
>JAJZZI010000055.1 GCA_021797635.1 Bacillota bacterium
CGGATCCTATGCTATTGGGCAAACGGGTGGGTGAATGGTCAGTGCTGATCCATGAGCACGGAACCCTCCCCCTAAGATGCGAATAGCAAACTACGGCCAGGGCGATAAGGGGCGGACACGCTCGCTCTCGGACGTACCCCCGCAACGAAGACCTTGGCGCGACGCGGCGCGCGGCCTTTGGGTGATGCGAATGGATGTGCCTTGGTGGACGTGGCAATGGCCACGCGTTCGACTGGGCCGAGATGGGCGGCAAAAGCTACCAGGCGTTTGAAGGGCTTGGCCGCGCTGCATGAAGCCCGAGAAGGGTTTTCTTGAGGCAGAGTTACGTCAACCTCGTCCATAGGGGTGCGATTTATGATGTTGGGCTGACGTATGCGCAAAGGAGCGGCGCGAAAGTCTATATTTTGGGTGAGCGACTTTATGCCGCTGGCAAGAAATATATTATGATGAGCATAGGATTGTTGAAAGCCACCCGGGGACATACTACCATAGACGTGGAGATTGGCTAGAGGTGGTGATGGGAATTATGCGGGGACCGGGGCCGGATGAACCGGTGTATACGATAGGGGTGGTTGCCCGACTTTTGGGCTGTTCTACTCAAACCCTGCGTATTTGGGAGCGGGAGTCGTTGATCTGCCCGCACCGCACCGATACCAACAATCGTCTCTACTCCGACGCCGATTTTCGCCGATTGGCCGAGATTCAACAGTTGACCCGGCAAGGGATTAATTTGGCGGGGATTCGTGCCATTTTAGGCACGGTAGATAAAACGCAGAACATACTCGAGTCGTCAGCCGATCCGATGAACGACAGGAAATAAGGTGGGGGAAATCCGATATGGCCAAAGTAGTAGGAATTGATTTAGGCACCACCAACTCCGTGATTGCCGTCATGGAGGGGGGACAACCGACCGTTATTCTAAATTCTGAGGGCAGTCGCTTGACCCCGTCAGTAGTTGGTTTTAGCAAAGCGGGAGAACGATTGGTGGGTCAACTGGCGCGACGCCAAGCCGTACTGAATCCGGAAAATACGGTGTTTTCGATTAAACGGTTCGTGGGCCGGCGATTTGATGAGGTGGCGTCCGAACGTGAACGCGTGCCCTATCGAGTCGAAGGCGGAACCAACCAACAGGTCATGGTGGACCTGCCCAACTCCGGCAAAAAGATGACTCCGGAAGAGATTTCCTCGATGATTTTAGCCAAGCTCAAGGCAGACACGGAGAAGTATTTGGGGGAGTCGGTGACCCAGGCGGTCATCACTGTGCCCGCTTATTTCAATGATGCGCAGCGGCAAGCAACCAAAGACGCAGGCAAGATTGCGGGCCTTGATGTGCTGCGTATCATCAACGAGCCGACCGCGGCCGCCTTGGCCTACGGACTGGATAAGAAGCAAAACGAAACCATATTGGTCTGGGACCTGGGTGGTGGCACCTTCGACGTCTCGGTGCTCGAGGTGGGCGATGGCGTTTTTGAAGTCAAATCGACGTCGGGAGACACGCACCTTGGCGGCGACGATTACGACATGAAACTGGTGGATTACGTGGCCGGTGAATTTCAGCGTGACCAAGGCATTGACTTACGCAAGGACCGTCAGGCTCTTCAGCGTCTGATCGAGGCCTCGGAGAAGGCCAAAATCGAACTATCGTCGGTCACAGAAACTCAAATGAGTTTGCCCTTCATTACCGCCGATCAGACGGGGCCCAAGCACCTAGAGACCAAGATTACGCGAGCTAAGTTTGAAGAGCTCACCGCCGATTTGACGGAGCGCACGGTAGGCCCATTCCGACAGGCGCTCAGCGACGCCAAGCTGAGCGAACGCGATATCCATGAAGTGATCTTAGTCGGTGGTTCCACGCGAATGCCGGTGATCCAGGAACTGGTTAAGCGCCTTACGGGCAAGGAACCGCATCGGGGGGTGAACCCGGACGAAGTGGTGGCCGTCGGGGCCGCCATCCAAGGGGGAGTGCTCGCAGGCGATGTCAAGGACGTTATTCTCCTGGACGTGACGCCCCTTTCGCTAGGGATAGAAACCTTGGGGGGTGTATTTTCTAAGCTGATCGAGCGCAACACCACCATCCCCACGCGAAAGAGTCAGGTGTATACCACGGCCGGCGATAGCCAGACGAGCGTGGAAATTCACGTGCTCCAAGGCGAACGGCCCATGGCTCAGGATAACCGCACCTTGGCCCGATTTCATTTAGAGGGGATCCCGCCAGCACCCCGGGGCGTTCCTCAGATCGAAGTGACATTTGACATTGACGCCAATGGCATTGTGAACGTTTCGGCTAAAGACTTGGGTACCGGTAAAGAGCAGCGGGTAACGGTCAGTGGGACCACGCAGCTCAGCAAAGAGGACGTCGAGCGCATGGTCCGGGAGGCACAGGAAAAGGCTCAAGATGATGAACGTGCCCGGGATCTGGCGGAAACCAAAAACCGTGCGGAAAGCTTAATTTACGCGGCAGAAAAGTCGATCAAGGATTTGGCCGACAAGGTGTCAGACGAGGACAAAAAGGCGACGGAGGACGCGATCACTCGGGTCCGGCAAGCCATGGAACAAAACGACAAGCAAGTCTTGGATACCGCCCTTGGCGAACTGGAGCAAGCGTCGCATAAGCTGGCCGAAGAGCTCTACAAAAACGCAGGCACACCGCCAGGCTCCGACGGTGATGGTGGGCAAGCTTCGCCTCCACCTGGCCCCGATGACGACGTGATTGACGCAGACTTTCGACCTACAGAGTAATGGAACCGCCAGGCGGGGCTAACCCGCCCCGCCTGGCGCTGTAAGGATGGGGTGTCATGGCAGGACCGAAAGACTACTACAAAATTCTGGAAATCGATGAACATGCCGATGCCAAAACCATCAAGAGCGCCTATCGGCGGATGGCCCGAAAGTACCACCCGGACGTTGCCGGAAAGGGCCAAGAAGAGCGTTTCAAAGCCATCAATGAGGCCTACCAAGTGCTATCTGATTCGGAAAAGCGGTCGGAATATGATCGGTTGCGGCGGGGGTACGCCAACCGAGCTTCGAAAAGTTGGGGACCGGGATTTCATCGAGTCGAGCGGGAACGCTCCGCCAACGTGGGTAGCGAGGACTGGACCACGTTGTTTGATGACTTATTTGGGGATTCCAGCCACTGGGCGTCTACGGCGGGCGGTGCCGGAGCAGCACGATCTTCGGCGGTGCCTGAGGACGAAGTTTCGATTGGCCTTGAGCAGGTGGCCACGGGGAGCCGCGTCGCCGTCACCGTAGAAGAACTGGAACCGTGCTCCCAATGCCAAGGCGGAGAAATGGATTGCTCTCGCTGCGGGGGGCTCGGTCGGGTCACCGTGCCGAAGAAGTTCGAGGTGAACATTCCCGCCGGTATTGAGGACGGCACGGTGCTCCGCATCGGGGAACACGCCCGCATTAAAGTCAAGGTGCGTGACCATCCCCGGTTTGGCCGCCAAGGCAAGGATCTGCGAGGCAGGCTACGCGTGGCCGTGCCCCTTGCGGCGGTTGGGGGCGAGGTGGAATTCAAGCCGCTCACAGGAGACCAAATGGCCGTAAAGATTCCTCCTCACACGAACACCGGCAAAGTACTGCGACTTCGAGGATTGGGCTTGCCGGAACGTGGAAAGAATACTCGAGGCGATCTCCTGCTGGAGATTGAACTGATGTTTCCTGAGCCGTTTACCGAAGAAGATGACCGGCTGTATCAAGCATTGTGGAAGACCAACCATGACCGAGGGGGGGAGGTTTATGCACCTCGATAAATTTACCCTTAAATCGCAAGAGGCCATTTCTCAGGCGCAAGACCGAGCGCGCAGAGAAAGTCACCAGGCCGTGGGATCGGTGCACCTATTGCTTAGCCTGCTAAACCAAGCCGACGGCGTGACGCGTCCCGTGTTGGAACGCCTGGGCATCGCCATCGGCCCTTTGACCGAAGCCGTAGAAGGTGCACTGGCTCGCATCCCCGCCGTGTCGGGGGTAGCGCCGGGCGGATATATCAGTCCGGAATTGGCAAATGTGTTGCGCTTGGCCGAGTCGGAAAGCCAAGCCTTAAAGGACGACTATGTCTCCACGGAGCATCTGCTTTTAGCCATGGCGACCGATTCGGGTGCGGCGGCAGCTCCGCTGTTAAAGCAATTCGGCGTTACCCGGGATGGATTACTCAGTGCGTTGAAAGATGTTCGGGGCAACACCCGCGTGACGGATGCCAACCCTGAAGACAAATACCAAGCCCTGTCTCGCTATGCGCAAGACTTGACGGCGTTGGCCCGTCGCGGGAAGCTGGACCCGGTCATCGGCCGCGATGAAGAGATCCGGCGGGTTGTGCAAGTGCTTTCGCGGAGAACGAAAAACAATCCCGTGTTAATTGGCGAGCCCGGTGTCGGCAAGACGGCGATTATTGAAGGCCTGGCGCAAAGAATTGTGGCCAACGATGTTCCGGACGGGCTGAAGGAAAAGCGGGTGCTGGCCCTAGACTTAGGGGCCCTGATTGCAGGTAGCAAGTTTCGTGGAGAATTTGAGGATCGGTTGAAGGCGGTTCTGAAGGAAATCAGTGCGTCCGAGGGCTCGGTGGTTTTGTTTATTGATGAATTGCACACGCTAGTCGGGGCGGGAAACGCAGAAGGTGCGGTCGATGCCGCCAATTTGTTAAAACCGGCATTGGCTCGGGGGGAACTCCGGGCGGTGGGGGCGACGACACTCAACGAGTATCGAAAATATATTGAAAAGGATGCCGCCCTGGAGCGTCGCTTTCAACCTGTGTATGTAGGGGAGCCTTCGGTTGAGGATACGATCGCCATCTTACGTGGATTAAAAGAACGCTATGAGGTCCATCACGGAGTTCGCATTCGGGACAGCGCCTTAGTGGCGGCCGCCACCTTGAGTCAACGCTATATCGCTGACCGCTTTTTGCCCGATAAGGCCATTGACTTGGTTGACGAGGCGGCCTCCCATCTTCGCGTCGAAATGGATTCCATGCCCGAAGAACTCGACGAGCTAGAACGCCGCCGATTACAGATGGAGATTGAACGCGAAGCCCTAGGTAAGGAAGACGATGCTGAGTCTAAGCAACGGCTGGAGCGCCTCAACCAAGACCTGGCGGAACTCGGGGAGCGCCGCGATGGTTTAATGGCGAGGTGGAGTCGAGAAAAGGCGCTGGTGCAAAAAATCGGTCAGCTGCAGGCTGCCATAGAAGAAGCCAGGAACAAGGAAGCCCAAGCCGAACGCCAGGGCGACTTGGGGAAGGCGGCAGAATTGCGCTATGGCACCTTGCTGACGCTACAAAAAGAATTGGATCAAGCCAGCAGAGCCGTGGAGGAGTTAGACCAGGCGGGCCGCTTGTTGCGCGAAGAGGTCAACGAACACGACATCGCCGCGGTGGTGGCTAAATGGACGGGAATCCCCGTGACGCGCCTCTTGGAAGGCGAGCGAAAAAAATTGACTCAGATGGAAGAGCGGATCGGCGAACGGGTCGTGGGTCAGCCGGAAGCGATTTCTGCCGTGGCCAATGCCGTGCGGAGATCGAGGGCTGGGCTCTCGGATCCTCGCCGCCCCATGGGTTCGTTTTTATTCCTGGGCCCTACGGGAGTGGGCAAGACCGAACTGGCCAAGGCTCTGGCCGCCTTCTTGTTTGATGATGAGAACGCGCTGGTGCGCATCGACATGTCCGAATACATGGAACGTCACGCGACCTCGCGTCTCATTGGCGCCCCTCCGGGCTATGTCGGCTATGAAGAGGGAGGGCAGTTGACGGAAGCCATACGCCGCCGCCCCTATTCAGTGATTTTGCTGGATGAGGTAGAAAAGGCGCATCCCGAGATCTTCAACCTTCTTCTGCAGGTTTTAGACGATGGTCGACTCACCGATGGGCAAGGCCGTACGGTCGACTTCCGCAATGCCGTCATTATCATGACATCAAACTTGGGCAGTGATGTCATCTTGGAAGAGGAAGATCACGAACGGAGAAAGGCTATGGTGCAAGCCTTGCTGGGACAAAGCTTTCGTCCGGAGTTTTTAAACCGCATCGACGAGACGGTCATCTTTGTTCGTCTCAGTCAAAACGAACTGGCAAGAATCGTCGATCTGCAGTTAAACGAACTCCGGGATCGTCTCGCGCAACATCACATTGCGCTGGACGTGAGCGAGAAGGCCCGTCAATGGCTGGGTCAACGCGGGTATGATCCGACATTAGGGGCCCGTCCCTTAAGGCGGCTGATACAGCGCAGTTTGCAAGATAAAGTGGCGATGTTGTTGCTGGACGGGGCCATTGTGGCTGGAGATACCGTTGGGGTCGATGTGCAAGGAGACGACCTGGCGGTAGAAAAGCACCCGTAGCCGATATCCACCATCGCGGATTTCTGGCAAAGGTGCGACGAGTATTCTATGTCCGCTGCCACCACGATCCTCGCGCCGCGGGGAAATCCCCTAGCCATTCGCTTCGTTTTGGTCCGCGGTCTGAAACCCGTGCACATGCGCCAGACAGGGGTGGGGACTACCCGGTTTCGCACGGACCACAAGGGACGTGATCCGGGGAGAAAGGCGTGGCACGATGCGGGTCGAGCATAGTTTTGCCCTGTTCGTCGCATGATAAGGGCGATGGGGGGAGATGACGACGGGGTTTGGTCCAGTGTTGGTGGCGTTGCTGGTGGCGCATTCTTCCGCGGCTTGGGATCATCCCGATCCGGCACCCTGGTGGCCCCTTCAGGTGGGCCAAACTGCACCCGGCTTCCGGTTGGAGGATACCTCGTTGCACCCCTGGTCCTTGGCTCCTGGTCATGCGGTCTGGATAAGCTTTGGTGCTAGCTGGTGTCCTTGGTGTGAGCGCCAGGAACGCCTCATGGTCAAGACGGCACGCAGATATTCTGACCTTACCGTCGTAGAAGTTGATGAAGAGCGCCACATCTCCGAGGCCGAGCGTTGGCAAGAAGGCTTAGGTGCGAATCTTCCCTTATCGTTTCACATGCTGCTGGATCCCAATTTCAAGGTGGCACGCCGCTACCGCGTGCAAGCGTACCCGACCTCGTTCTTTATCGGCCCATCTGGGCGCATACGGGCTGTCTACCTGGGTGCACTTACCACCAGAAGGGCGTTGCTGTCCTGCCTGAAGCCCCTTATGCGGGTACCGCCGATGCACGCCTCCAAAGAGGAAATAATCACCAAAATAGGCCATAACCGCTGAGCGATCTCTTTTAAGCGGTTGAGGTGATGGATCAGGTAAGGAGTCATCTCGGCTAATCTTGCACCCTTGAGCCTGTCGTTCCCCTGGATCCTATGCATAACGCTCTCATAGATCATGAGGTTGGCGCCAAATCTTTGTCCTTGATGGGGAATATCCCGCGAGTGCACGGCAGGACTACGTATCGGCACCTCGAATAAATAGCCTTGAGGGTCTTGGGCGCATGAGCGCAGCGACCAGCTGGGTTGGACACCCTGAACGAGACCAGATGCTGGTTTGGGAATCGGGTCGCCAATTAGGCGAGCACGTGGTTGTCGCCCCCTGTTTCGGGTCCGTGTCTGAACGGAGCGGAACGGGTAACGTGCTGCGGGAGAGAGGTGGTCATGGGATTTATGCTCGATAAAACCTTACCGTATTTTAATGTCATCATGAGACGTCGTGCGGGGATACCCATCGTTTTACATCGGCTCCCGCCCGGGTTCGTCATCACGGGCTTCGTTCCCGGGGAAGAAGTGATGTGGGCCCGCATTGAGACCTCGGTGGGCGAATTCGTGATGGACGGTGACGCTCTTACCTACTTTCAAATGACATATCTGCCCTATTGCGACGAGCTGCCCCGGCGTTGTGTGTTCGTGCGCGGTCCCGACGGGGGCGCGGTCGGCACCATTACGAGTTGGTGGAACACGACCGACCCGCGGCGGGATCCCTCCCTCTATTGGTTGGCGATCCACCCTAGCTCCCAAGGACTGGGTCTGGGCAAGGCGTTGGTCTCCGAATGCCTCCAACGGTTGGTGGGGTTGGAGGGCGATCGCGATATCTTTTTGCATACCCAAACTTGGAGTCATCGGGCGATTGCGATCTACCTCAAGGCCGGGTTTGAATTTGTGAGGCAGGGCTCGTTTGGCGGCTATCCCAATGATTTCTTGCAAGCTATGCCGGTATTGAAAACGGTGTTGCCCTCCTTAGGGCCCTAAAAAGGGTCATAAGAACGAGAAATTAATATGCACCGTTAGGGTTGTTGCGTAGAATATTGTGAGAGACAAGCTCCGCCCTCATTGGCTTGATGACCGGTCTGGCTATTTCATCCAGATTTTTCTGTTTGGAGCGTACATCGGTTATGCCCCTTATACCAAGCGCGACCAGCGGAATCCGGTTAGACGGAGAGTCACCAGATAGACGGCGCTAGCCAGCGCAAGGGCCATCGTGAGTTCGACGGGCCGATTCAGATGGTGATTTAAGGAAAACCGTTGCCAGGCAGGGATGGTTAAGATTAGCGGTAAACTAGCCAGGGTCGGCTTGGCTAAAATGCGTGGCCAATTCAACGGCACTCCGGTGAGTTTGGTGGTCGCCTTGAGGTTAAGCCACCAGGAGCTGATGAAGCCTGCCGCGATGGCCGCGGAAAGTCCTTCGGGAGAAGCAAAGCCAATGATCATCACGACCTCGATCGCCCCCGAAAGGAGATCGTTTTTCAGCGGGATATCCGTTCGCCCCAAGCCGCGAAGAATACCCGCGAAGGCGATGTCAAAATAGAGAAAAAAAGCCCCTATGGTCAGTGGAATGAAGACGGTCGGTGCCAGATTTCCATGAAATAACCAGTCATCCAGCGACGTACCCATTAGAATGAGAATGGCCGTGACGGGTACGGTCAAATAGGCGGTGGCGCTCAGGCTCTCTTGGATGAGTCGGGCCACGGTGGACGTGTCCTCACTCGCCTTGGCTCTGGCGATAGCCGGAATGAGATTAGATGACAGAGCGACGGTAAGCGCGGTGGGAAACAAAATGAGAGGCAGGGCCATCCCGCTCAACCTTCCAAAATAGGCCACGGCTTGCACCTCGGTAAAGCCGTGATGGCGGAGCTGGCGTGGGATCAAAGTTGCCTCGATGACACCTAAGAGCGAGCCTAAAAGTCGCCCAAACATAATGGGCAGAGACATGCGCAAGATGGCTCGATAAGAGACCAGCCTGCGGCTTGCGACAGAGGCCGGTGGCGGCTCGTGCACAAGTTGCCGATGCCACTGGTAAAACCCCACGGCCAGAATGAAGAGACTGACCCCTTCGCCCAGAGGAACCAGTGCAGTGGCCACGGCAATGCGATTTTGCAGCAAATGACTTTTGGCAAAATAAAGTAAAAAAATGAGCAAGAACACCCGCAGCAACTGTTCGACGACTTGGGCCAGAGAGGGGATGGTCATCTGTTGCTGGCCTAAGAAGAAACCTCGCAAGACGGAAGAAAAGGCGATGGCAAGGAGCGCGGGCGACAGCAAAAGCAGCAGGGGTACAAATCGAGGATCATGGTAAAGATGCATGACAATCGGGCGCGCTGCCACCACCACGACCACAGCCAGCGGGATGGTTATCACCAGCACGATGGCGCGGGCGCGTCGCAAGAGCGTAAGCGGATTTACCCGATCATCGGCAACCATTTGGGAAATGGCTACGGGGGTGCCGGCCACCGAAAGAGTGACCAGGGCAATGAAGAAGGGAAAGAGCATTTGGTACAGTCCTAGGCCCTCAGCACCCAAAAATCGGGCCAGCAAGACGCGATAGACCATGCCTAGACCGCGTGTAAGGATCGCGGCTGCCGTCAAAGTCAGTGTTCCCCACCACAATGAACGCCGATATTTTGCCGTGGATATCTCCTCCCCCTGCTAGAGCTATGATGGTCTGACGGAAATGTTGCCAAGCCGTCGAGAGGCACGAGAGCCCTAGGTATAGGACCAAACATGGTCGGCCAAGCTACGCTAGATCGTGGAAACATACGGATGGGAGCGTACAATTATGCCAAAAGAGGAACACTTTAGGCCGATTCAAGTGCATACGGATATGGCGCTGGAGGCGCGCGACATCGTTCGCGGGCAGGCACGCCAGGAGATCCCAGGAGTGAAAGTCCAAGAACGCCGTCTCGATGCCATTTGTGTCACCGAAGTCGAAATTCTGGAGGAAGAGGCGGAGCGGCTAATGGGTAAGCCTCGAGGCCACTATGTCACTTTAGATGTGCCGACCTTCAAAGACCGCGACCCGGACCTCAGACAACGTTTAATCGATGCCATTTTTGAGGAGCTGGCCCCCATGGTTCCTCAGTCCTTAGAGGAGTCGGTACTCGTAGTAGGACTGGGAAACTGGAACGCCACCCCCGATGCTTTAGGTCCACGCACCGTTGACCGCCTGTTGGTCACGCGACACTTAGGCGCCGTCGTTCCTGAGGACATTCGAGATCGAATGAGACCGGTCGCCGCCGTTGCCCCGGGGGTTCTCGGAACGACGGGGATTGAAACCGTGGACATCATTCAAGGCGTGGTTAAGCAGGTGAAGCCGGCTCAGATTTTGGCTATTGACGCGTTAGCGGCGAGAAGTCTGGATCGCTTGGTAGGGAGTGTGCAGGTAGCCGATACCGGCATTCATCCGGGGTCTGGCGTAGGCAATCGGCGGCGAGGTCTGACCCAATCGAGCCTGGGAGTCCCCGTCATGGCGATTGGGGTATGCACCGTGGTGCAAGCGGGGAGCATCGCACAGGAGGCGGTGCATATGCTGGCGGAGCAGTTGGCCAATGAAGTGAAGTTTTATGAAATATTGAAACAGATGGAGGAGCCCGAGCAGCGTGGCTTGATAGATGAAGTGCTCGGCAAAAAGCTGGGTGACCTCATGGTGACCCCGAAAGAAATTGATTTGCTCATCGACGATATGGCCGACGTTTTAGGAGAGGCTCTAAATAGGGTGCTGCAACCGCGTTTGGATCCGAGTGAATGGGCGTAGGGCTACGGTAGAGGGTCTCCCCAGCGCAGATGACGGGCGGTTTTGTAACGCGGACCATCCTTGCGCGTGAGCACTTTGCGGACGACTCCGTCGGTGGTGCAGACGGACAAGGCCACATGGCCTTTGCCAGCAAGGGGCCGCCTTAGAATCCTTCCTTCTATGGCCACGGGAGAGGCATTTAGGGTCGGTGCGACCGCCACGTAAGAAAACTTTTCATCCTCATATCCGAGGGTGGCTGACTTAGCTTGACGGTGCAAGCGGGAGCGCGAGAGGCGCCGGGCAAAATGGCACCAGTCACCTTCGGCCATGGGACACGCCTGGTCATGCGGGCAGGGCGCAACGATCCGGGCCCCTTGGCGGATCAATCCGTGTCGTATTTCGCGAATAATGGCGAAGCCCCAAGGCGTTCCAGGTTCGACGACCAGCAACACACGGGGAGACTGCGACCAGAGACGGTGAGCGAGAGGGTGACGCTGTTCGTGACTCAATTCACCGGCTACGTAGGAGAGCACCACCAAATCCGCATCGATGTCGGGCAAAGGACGAGTTAGATCCAAGGCCATCCATTTGGCGTTTTGGATCGGGGCATGGACGCTATGGCTTTGTAAGCGTTTTCCTAGACGGATCATGGCCGGTTCCTTCTCCACTAGGGTAATCTGGGTAAGACTTGGCCAATGGCCTAAGGCACTCCACATGGACGTTCCCGGCCCCGCTCCCGCATCCAGCAGATGACGCGGCCGAAACTCGGTACCCAGGCGGTGCTTGATTTGCTCGAAGGCGGCATCGATAGCATGAAAAGTAGCCGTCATGCGAAAGGCACCATAAGCCACGACCTCTTCGGTAGATAGGGCACCAAAGTCTGTTTGCTGATGGTATCTTTTCGATAAGGCGTGGACCGCAGAACGGACTTGGCTGAGGGGCACGCGCTCGAGCTCGATTTCAAGGGCCGTCTTTAACGCGTCGATGGGTTGCATGATTCCTCCTGAAAGTATTATGAACCGTGCGCAGGCGCTTTGGCAAAATAAAAATGGACGGGATCCCGTCCATTTTTAAAAGGTGCTTTAAGAGAGCCGATGAATTAACGGCCCGAACGGCCGGCCATGTTCTGCTCAGCCATTTCAATCATCCGACGGACCATGTGTCCGCCAACTGCGCCGCACTGTCGAGCCGGGATTTCACCCCAGTACCCGTCGTCGACACCCTGGAGTCCTAGTTCGTGGGCAATCTCGTACTTGAATTGATCCAAGGCTTTTTGTGCTCCCTGAACCAACGCTCGGTTTCCCGTGTTGCTTCCGCGTGCCATGCTTATTCACCCCCTCGCGATGTGATGAACCTAGTATGGCCGGACGGCCAAGGAATAACCCGGAAAGCTTTGGCATCCTTGTGGCAGATGACCTAGTTGGTCAAGATCATGCAAAAATCCCGGGCATAGGCCCGGGCTGCCGTCGCTCCCGGCTACGATAAGCGTTGCCGCGAGGTCGGTCGCAGAGGGGGACTCTGCATCTGGGTGGCATCGCCGTTGGAGTCGGGCAACATTTGGCGTTGGTTTAGAAAGAACCAAGCGATTAAGCTAGCCAAGATGGCCAAGCCAGCCGCCGCCCAAAATACCGCGTAGCGGTGGCGCATGGCCATGCTGAAGAGCGGCGGACCGAGAGCTACGCCAAAGAACCGTACACTGCCGTAAAGGCTGGTCACGACGCCTCGCTCCTTCGAAGAGGTGGCGCTAGTGACCATGGTGTTGATTGACGGCAGCACCGCGCCCGTACCAATACCTTGAAAGACCAAGACGGCCAGGGTCAGCGTTGCGCTGCGGGTGACAAAGAAGGGCACGGCCAACATCGCGGCGCCAATTAGGGCCAATCCACCGGCGAGAACGGGTTTGGACCATTGCGCTAGACGTGCCTGCAAGACCGTTCCCGACACGTACGAGGCAATCGCTGAGGCAAGCACGGGGATGGCGATCAAAAGTCCCCGGGTTAGCTCATGATACTTAAAGGTGGTTTCCAGAATGTCGGCAAGATAGCTTAACACACCAAATAGAATGAACAGAACCAACGCACCGGCCAGGAAGGTAATGGCAATGGAGCCAGCTTTTTGCACGAGCGTAGATTTAAGCCCATGCCAATAGGCATTGAAGGACTGATGGGATTGGTTCGAGCCGGGCTCTTTAATAGCCCACCACACCAAGGCGGCGATAGGGAAGGACAAAATCCCGTAGGCGAAAAATGGGGCAAACCAGATGATCAAGGCTAACAGGGATCCGGCGATGGGAGAGACCACTTTGCCGAGTCCGTTGGCGGCTTCCAGTTTGCCTAGGGCACCCGCACGGCGCTTGCCTTGAAACATGTCTCCGGCCACCGTCATAGCCAATTGGTAGGTGCCACCCGCACCGACTCCTTGGAGCAGGCGTGCGGCGAGGATCCAGCCGAAGGGATGGGCAAAGACCAAGGACGAAACGCCAGCGGCCAGACCCCCGAGGCCATAGACCATCAAAGCGGGAACGATAATTACCTTGCGACCAACGTG
>JAJZZI010000061.1 GCA_021797635.1 Bacillota bacterium
CGTCGTCACCAGTGCGCTCGCAGGCTATGCCCTGGCAGAACTTAAATTCCCTGGAAACTCCCTTTACTTTTACGCCACCTTAGGCGTGATGATGCTCCCACAGCAAGCCTTGCTGGTACCCCAATACGTGGTGATGTACCATCTTCACCTGCTAAATAGCTACGCCGGGCTAATCATACCTTTCGCCGCCAGCACCTCCGGCATCTTTCTCTTTCGCCAGTTCTTCCTCAAGCTTCCCTTGAGCTATCGTGAAATCGCCCGACTCGAGGGCGTTAGCACCATGACCTACGTGCGCCGTGTGGCCGTCCCGCTCGCTCGGCCCGCCGTGGCCACCACCGTGTTGTTGACGTTCATCGCCTCGTGGAATCAATTTCAATGGCCGCTGATTATGACCAATAGCCCACAACTTCAACCCATCGAATTAGCTTTGAGTCATTATATGCAGGCATATCAAACCCATTGGCGGGATCTGACGGCTGCCGCCCTGATCGCGCTACTGCCTATTCTCGTCGTCTTTGCGCTCACGCAACGCCACATCGTCCGAGCCGTGGCCGGTGGGGAAACCGCACAAAAAGAATAAGGCAATCCACCGCCAAGAGAGGAGGTGAGCATCATGTAAGCCACCGTCGAAGCTATCCATGTTAATCGTTAGCGAATGCAGGTGTGTAGGTTGAAAAGGAGGAGTATGACGATGGAACCACGACAGCGCTGGATGCGTGCGCTTTCCCTGGCCGGATTAGCTTTAGCCGTAGTATCTGCCTCGGGCTTTACTCGGTTTGCCGCAACCCGAAAACCCACCACCATTTCGTTTTGGGAATCGCATTCCGCATCGAACCCGCCGGGCATGGCGCTTGGCCATTTGATTCAGCAATTTAATCACACGCATCGCTTGGTCAAAGTCCACCTAACCATCACCAAAGCCAGTCACAAGGCTCTCGGGGCTCTCGCCGCCGGCGACGCGCCCGTGGTAGCCTGGATTAGCCACTACGACGGGAACTTTCTCAATGCCCACGCCTTACAGCCGTGGAATCCATACTTGAAAACGGTCCCGGTGGCGGAAAAGCGCTCATTTTATCCCGTTGTTTGGGGCAACGGGATCGTAGGCCAGCAACACTATCGCATTCAAGCCGATGCCAAGATCTCGGAATTAGTGTACAACAAGGCGATTTTCGCCAAGGCCGGCATCTCAAGCTTCCCCACCACCTGGACTGAGTTGGCAAAAGACGCTTCCATTATAAAGCAGCGGGTGCCGGGCGTCATCCCTTTGGCCTGGAAAGATTCGTCTGCCCATATTTTGCCACCTTTCCTGTCCAATGGAGGTAAGCTCTTTCGCCCGGGCACGCATCAACGCCAGGTAGACTTCTTGACCCCGGCGGCAAGCCGGACCTTCAATTACTTCCGCACCCTCTACCACCTCCATGAGTTGGTTATCGCCCATGGAAGCGCCATCGCAGCCGATTTTGGGGCTGGAAAGATTGCGATTGCGGATGGCACGTCAGCCGGGTATTTGGTCAAGGTCAACGCCGCTCACGGAGCGTTTGCCGTAGGAGCAGCGCCTTATCCCAAAGGATCCACGGGCCACAGCGCCAACATCGACCAAGGCTTAGGCTTTGTGCTGATGATCCACCACACTCCGGCACAATATCGTGCCGCCACCACTTTCTTGTCCTGGTGGTTCAGTGCGAAAACGCAAGCGTATTGGGGATCGCACTCGGGGTATCCGCCCGTGACGCGAGCTGGCTTATCCCTCATCCCTAAGAACTATTTCGTGCAGCATCCTGGCGTTGCCGTCTCGGTTAAAACCTTGGCGTCGCCATTTACCATTTCTCGACCGATATCAGATGCGTATAAGGAAGTTCAAAGCGCCTTGGATACCGCATTTTTCAATGCTGTGACGGGACGCACCTCCGTTCAATCGGCACTGCATACATTGCAACGTCAAGCAAACGCTTATCTCAGCGGAAAAAGTGAGCTCTAGTCCGTCGTTCCATGCGTCACGAGAATCCGCCCCCCATATGCAGGCGAGGGCGGATTCCGCACACAAAGGAGTCGAATCGTATGCTAGTAGAAGAAGCCATACGTGGTCGTGCGAGCATTAAAGTGTTTTCGGATCAGCCGGTAGACGATGCCCTTATCTGGCGTTGCCTCGAAACGGCAGTGTGGGCTCCAAATCACCACCTGACAGAGCCATGGCGCTTTACCGTGGTAGTGGCAGAGGGAAGGGATTGGCTAGCGCGGATCGTTCAGACTGCCCTGACGGAAAAGGCTGTCGGATTGGACTTGGCGGCCGCCCACGCCAAAGCACTAAAAGAGCGAAGGTCTCTCTTAAGCGCTCCGGTCTGGATTACCATCTACTCCGAAGCCGGACGAGATCCGCGACAGACTCGCGAAAATTTCGCAGCATCGGCCGCCGCGGCACAAAATGTTCTACTGATGGCGCACGATCAAGGACTTGGAAGCATTTGGCGCACGAGCCAGATTTACGAACTTCCCGCTGTCCGTGAAGCCTTGCGCGCGTCTAACGACGCCACGTTTGTCGGGTCGCTGGCTTTGGGATACGCGCAACAACGCGTCGTAAAGCGTCGGCGCAGCGCGGCGCGCGAGTGGACGCACTGGTTGAATCCCAACCAGGTCGTGTAGTTCGCGTCAGCGCTTAGACTCGTGAATTCTCTTTTGGCCCTCCTCCCAGCATGGGGTAGGAGGGCTCCTTTTGCGAGCATACTCTATATCCCGGTCCGTTCCAGAGACTGTCGTCATCGACACGGACCGTCGTGGAGCTATTCTATCCGCGCGGCCTAAGGAGTCCCATAGAGCATGTCTTGCCTTAACATTGCTTAACCGAATCTTCATCGAACGATCACGACCTTCTTACCGTGTGCGAATAGACTCAAGAGGACAAGTGCAGGCAGGCCGGCATCAATCACCGACGAGGTCCTGATTGACTTCAAACGGCACTTCTTCGTCGGCGTGGATACGAAGGGTTCGCAGTGCAGGGGAGGCAGCCGCGATGACAGGGTTAGCCGTTAGTCCAGAGAACCGCCAGCTAGCCACTAAGCGATTGATCGGGAGTCAAGCTTTCGTTTGGATTGATACCATCAATCAGTTGCTAGAGTATCTGGGCGGTCAGCAGATAGACCACTTGATTTTGGACCCGCAGTGGATCGAGGGAACGGTGTGGTGGCCAGCCATCTTGCAGGCCCTAGCTTTGACCAAAATTTCGTGGAGTATCCTGTTGCCCCTATTCAACGATGTCCAAGTGTGGGACCTTAGCCCAGCCCCTCATCCGATGACACCAGGCCCTTGGCCCCTTTGTGTGGTCTTTGACGACAACGGTCTCGGCCAACATGGCGACCAAGTCTTACACTTCAGTCCCAAGATGCGCGAGTTAGTAGAGGCCATAGCAGGGGATCCCCATCATCGGGTGACGCTGGAGAGTATTAACCGAGTGCGTCATGACCGAGGTGAACCTCCCATGTCTAAGGGAGCTCTCAGGGTCTACCTCCACACTCTACGAAGCCTCGTCGGCTCAGATCATTTGGCGAGCATTCGTCCCGGGGGATATCGCTGGGTAAATTGTCATCGCTCAGCCCTATCCACGCCCGACACCCCCGAGACCACGTCGTCTGACTAGCCTTCGTCTTCCCTAATGCCTTCCTCGAATAGCATTAACCCGGTGAATGGCCAAAGATATTCATGAAAGATTTTAATCGATTCATCATCCAACCATCACACAATCTTAACCCCAAGTGCTCGCATTCGCCTTACAATAGAAGCGAAGCATCCCTATCTTATGGACAAAGGAGGAAATCCATGAACATCCTCGTCGTCAACGACGATGGGATCATGAGCCCAGGAATCGAGGTCTTGCGCAGCTTTTTTCTCCGCCACGGAGAGCACGTTCTTACCGTGGCTCCAGCGACCAATCAAAGTGGTCGGAGCGGAGCCATTACGCTCTCGGAGCCTCTCGACGTCCTTAATCGGGGGGAAAATCGCTGGGCCGTTACCGGCACGCCCGTCGATTCCGTGCGCGTCGCACTAACCTATTTAGGTTACCAGCCCGACCTCATCGCTTCGGGTATTAACCACGGAAGCAATCTTGCCGACGACGTCTATGCGTCCGGCACCGTGGGTGCCGCTCACTTCGGCTGCCTGCATGGCATCCCTGCGATCGCGCTGTCGGCGGCCTCTGAGCAATGGTCCTGGACCGGCAGGGTGTTGGAACGACACTGGCCCATCATCCGTTCAGCCAGCGAGTCGGCGTTGGGCGTGCTCAACGTGAACTTTCCTGCCCACGGGGGCCTTGCCATCGCCCATGCGCCTTTGGCTCCAGCTCGGCATCGAGACGAACTTTTGTCGGTGGAGAAGACATCCATAGGCCACCGCATTACGCTTCAGTCCGTTGCAGAAAGGGACCCAAGCACAATAGATCCTAAAACCGACCTCCACTTTGTCCAAAGCGGCCTCGTCACCCTGACGGATTTAGCCCTCTCCTCAACCTTCTTCGCACCGAATCGGCTCGCGACCCGCGCTTAGCCGCGACGGTCAAACGGCCATTGGCCATAGCCTCTAGCCTGAAGATCGTCGACAAGATCGGTCCCCGTCAGAACTCTGGGTTTTACGTCCACGTCGACGAGAATGCATTCAGCGGCATGCTCTCCGAAGGAGCCGGTAGCCAAGACATTCCCCTGAGCGTCCACGGCAAGAGAATTGCCAATGCATCTCCACCCCTGCCAAGCGCCGTGTCGAATCTCTCCGACATTGCTCACCCCGATGACGGGCATGGCATATGCCTCGGCCAAATGGCGGTATGCGGCCTTCCACTGCGCACCATACGGAATTTGCACGGGATCGTAATCATGGGGCACTGCCCACGCCGAGGGTGAAAGCAAAATCTCTGCGCCCATCCTGGCCAAGGCGTGGCCCAATACTAACGATCCGGGAGCGTTATCGGCGCAAATATTCAAACCGACGACCCCTAAAGAGGTTTTGCTCACCCCCAAGCGATCACCTGTGGCATAGAGGTGATGGGCAATAGCGAGTTCATTAATTTTTCGGTGTTTAAGCAAAATCTCACCCGCTGGCGAGAGTAAAATGGCCGCATTGTATCGCGATCCCTCGGTCCCTTCCACCAAACCGGCCACGACAAAGATGCCAAACTTTGACGCAGCTTCGGCAAGAATTTGGCTGAATCGCCCTGGAATCGGCTCGGCCAGGCTAAGCGCACTCGAGTCCGTCCAGCCTAAATCCAGACACTCGGGCAAGACTACGAGGTGGGCACCTCGGTCTGCCGCTTCCCGAATCATCTCCACTGCCCGAGCGAGATTGGCCACTGGCTGACCGCCCTCCACCAACATTTGCCCCATGGCAAGACGCATGGCTCTTCTCCTCACTAGGTTGTGTCCCTTTTCGAAAGCGGCTGGCCCATCGTTCGCGGCCGCCTCTTCCCGATGCCACCGTGATCACTCCAATCAGACCGCTCTGGACTGGCCTACGGCAGGCGCAAATTTAGGGACCGGGTTTGGTAATAGCTTTGTCGCAGGTGTCCGTCCTTCACCGTAATCGTTTGGCCAAAGACCCCGGGCTGCTTTTGAATCAACATCCGATGGGGATTGATTCCTCGCGGAAGCGTGTACACTAAGGTTTCGCTCGCCGTGGTCGGAGGGGCATTCAGCGAGGTCCGGGCAGGTAGGTAAAGTCGCATGCCATAGACGGTTTTGTTGATCCCTTGATTGACTCCAATCCGAATTTTGCTACCCGGCATGACCTCAGCCGAAACCAAATGGGCGCCCTTAGGAACATAGACGTCAATCCAGCCAATGTACGGAACGACCAGCCAGCCATGCGCCACCGCTGGCATGGTCCATCGAATCTGCGTGGTTTGTCGCTCGAGCCCGTTGGCTTGCCGGACCACACTCGTACTTATCTTGGTCTGTAAGAAAAAGTTGTCTTTGTGCGCGCCCAAATTGTCGTTGGCCACGCAGAGGTAGTCGCCCTGCACATGCCGGGGTACTTGACCCGATGCGCCCCAAGCGACGGCTAGGTGCTGCTCTGGCGGCGCGTTAAAATAAAAGGCCAGGTGACCCTGGGTTACTCCCGCCTCCAATGTGGTCAGGAGTCCCATCAGCGAACTGCCTGACGCATGCAGCAGGCGAGCGCGGAGTTCATTAAACAGCGTCCCCAAAAAGAGCTTTTGCTTGGCTTGGCGTGATCCTAGCCGCTCTGCCAGATACTCCAAATCCAGATTTGCATGCTCGGCGGTAATCTGTTGGTTGCCGTAAGCTCCTCCCAGGTGCAGGCTTCCGGTCTTTTGAATCAAGCTGTCGGCAAGCCAACTATCCGCAAACACGACCCCGTTGATGGGCAGATGATGGGGAACGGAATCATAAAACCGTTCAATGACGCGCGCGTCGGCAGGGATGTTGGGCCAAATAGCCGCGTCGCGGATGCCCCAGTAGGTCAGCTTGGGCCAGAAGTTATTAATGGGCCAGGGCGTCGGCGGATGGTACCGAATCTTTTTCTGCAACAGGGAAATCGCTTGAATATGTGCTCGATCAAGCGCGCCATGATTCACGTTTAAATAGCCATAGGCGGTGATAAAGCCGCCGCCCGCTCGAAGCTCCCCGCTATTTTCCAAGATCAATAGATAGCGCTGAGGTCGCTTAATGCCAAGCATTTGACTCACTTGAGTCCGGTGGGCCTCCATGGCGGCGAGAATTTTCGTGCCCATGCGCAACTCTGGTTGATAGTGGGCGACGGAGGCCATGGCCCCGAGGCGTCGGGGCAGTTGTTTAAAATCCACCAACGATAAAGACCGGTCCGCAGCCTTCAGATCGGGCAGCGCCCTGGCCAGGCCCACCCACAGTTGCGGCAAGTGCGAGAGCACCCGATTGAGTCCGGAAGAACGGGCACCGTGCTTCTTCTGCAAAAGAACCGGCCTCAGACGGGGAGCCACTTGATTAGCCGCCAGCGACAAGGCGTAGCCCGCGTCGGCTAAATGCATCATATCGCGAAACGGGCTTCCTACCACCGGTAGCCAGCTTAGATAGGCGAGGCGGTGCATCGCCTGATGGCTTTGGCTAAGCAACCTGGTGGTCTCCGGTAGTTCGCCCAGCAGCTCAGCATAGCGGTGATGCGTGATATCACCCTGCACCACATGATGGAGTCCTTCCAACCGGGGCACATTAGCCATAAGCGTCCAAGCCGGGCTAACCCCAAAAAAGTAGATCAAGCCTGCCCCAACCAAAACCAGAGCCCACTCCGGCCTGACGCGCCGCCGACGGTGTGCGCTATGAGGTTTCTGGATGCGACTGCCAGTTGCCATAAGCCTCGGTCCTTAGCTAGCCCAGAAGGGTCATCCGCGAATACTTACGAATCTTAACTTAGCTCTTCGACGCCCAAACTGCCTATCCCTGCCTGTCCGACGAAACTTTTGAGCCATTACGGTCTTCCCAAGCGAGGGTCATCATGACGCCCCGCCTTCGGCTCGTTGTAGTGACACGGGAATCCAGCCTTCGACACTATTGATGAACCAGAGTTGATCCGCTTGCTCGACCAGCGCTCGGGTCAACGTCTGGGGCTCGATCAGTCCCCGATCTAAAAGCCACTGCCGAAACGTACCCGGCAGCAAACCGCACGCAACAGGCGGCGTCAAGAGTTTTCCCTGCCAGTCCACGACAAGATTGCCTCGGGTAAATTCGGTCGCATGCCCTTTCCCGTCCCACAGCAAGTGATCGAAGAGAGGGCTTTTTGGGTCGTGCCAGTGAAGATATCGGGTCCGGTCGGTGGTCTTGTGAAACATGCGGGTGTCCTGGAGGCCTTCGACATTTGACGTTTCAGCCCAGGCTACCACTTGACCATGGGCAGGTCGTGGCTGCCAGGCAGTGCTCTCCAACGATACCTCGCCGCTAGCGTTCAAGCAGAGGCGCACGCGCCATCGCCCAGTCGGCCATACCTGCTTGGCCGCTTCCAAACGCGATATAATGGCCTCGGCGGGATAGGCCCAGCCCAAAAACTGAGCGGAACGGGAAAGACGCTGAAGATGTTCAGCAAGGAGCCAATAGTGCCCATGGTCCAAGCGCATGGTTTCTAGGAGCTCAAAGGACTCGGATGGCAACGGACTGGCACCCTTCAAAAACTGGGACTTGGTTTGGACTTCTTGATATTCTGAAAGGACTTGGGACTCGGCCGTAATGCCGCCGCCTGCAGAAAATTCAGCCTGGCCCTGGCTCAAGTCAATCGTGACCGTTCTAATGGCCACGTTGAACAGGGCGCGGCCATCCGGTCGAACGTAGCCTAAAGTGCCACAGTAAATCCCCCGCGGGCTTGCTTCCAATTCTCGGATGACGGTCATTGTGCTTGCTTTTGGGGCTCCGGTCACCGAAGCGCAGGGAAACAGGGCCACCATCGCCTCATACCACCCGTGGCCATCGTTAAGCGTCGCTTGCACGGTCGAGGTCATTTGATACACGCTGGGATAGGCCTCGATGCGATAGAGATCGTGGACGGCGACGGAACCGACGCGAGCGACCTTGCCGAGGTCGTTTCGCAAGAGGTCCACAATCATGACATTCTCAGCCCGATCCTTGAGCGACGTCTCGAGAGCGCGTCGATAACGCTCGTCTTCTTGGCCGTATCGTCCCCGGGGCGCCGTACCTTTCATGGGGCGACAGGTGATCTGGCGGTTCGCATCAATGCGGAAAAACAATTCGGGGGAGGCTGAGAGCAGGGCAACGTCTTGCCACTCGGCGTAGGCTCCAAATGCGCCCTGCTGAGATGATTGCAAGCGGCGGTATAACCCACGGGGATCGCCTGAAAACTCCGCATCCATGCGCACCGTATAATTGACTTGATAGCTAAGTCCCGCTCGAATGCGACGCTGAATCGTGGCCAAGGCGCGTTCGTATTCGCCAAGCTGGGTCCGCTGACGCCATGGTCCCAAGTGAAAGTGGGACTCCGCCCCGGTCGTCGGCCAGGCCATGCTCGGGGCTCGATATAGGCCAAACACCAGCAAAGGCAATCGCCCCCGCACCCGAGTTACCAAAACGGGAT
The DNA here is from genome assembly GCA_021797635.1 of Bacillota bacterium. GTDB lineage: Bacteria > Bacillota > Sulfobacillia > Sulfobacillales > Sulfobacillaceae > JAJZZI01. Next base: position 9,049 of record JAJZZI010000061.1, read on the forward strand.
CCAGCGCCGGTGCGGCTTCATAGCAAATAAACCCGGCAGCCCAATAGCCCTGTTGCACCGCGCTCTTAACTCGCCCGAGACAAGGCAAAACTTCATCTAGGGAATGGGCCACCAGGACCTGGTCGGGATGTTCAAATACCACGGGATCCGCCGAGTCGGTGAAGTCAAAGCGCATCCACATGGGTGCTATAGTGTCGGCCCGAGTCGCGCAATGGCGAACAGATCGCCACCGAACTCCTCCGAAACGGTCGTCTGACCATTCGCCACGGCCTCTACATAGGCCATCCACGCCTCCGTGGACCGATCTTCGATCCACCCATCCACATCGTCAGATAAGATGGCCTTCATCTGGGGATCCACCCCTAAACGGATGACAGGAGCGATGGGATGACCGCCTAAATGATGCAAATCTCCGACGCTCAAGACCATATGACAACCGGCCGCCACCAAACTGGTCAAGCTGGCCGCTTCGCCTCCCTGCGCCAGCATCCATCCCTGGACAGCATCGTCAGGGAGGGGCTCTGCGTATCGAAGAAACCGGCCCGGTCCCCGCTGGGGCTCCTCAACCGACCAAATTAAGCGCGCACCCGCTGCCCTTAAGGCCTCTGCCAAGCGCTGACCCGAAGGGCCCATTTCCTGAAAATGGGCGAGGCCCACGGTCAGATGATGAAACTCGATGCCCACCCTATCCCTGGCTTCGCTGCCGGATTTCGTCAGAGCGCGCTCTACTTGGCCGATCGTGGCCTTCATTCCCCCTTGAGCCTGGATTAAAATGGCTTCCGCCGCACGGCCACGCCGACCAATGCCCTCGGCTATCTCTTGGGCGGGTACCCCCTCGCAACCCAAGCCGACCACGACCGTGCGCGACACGTTCGGATGGGCACCAATGCCTACTAACGTGTTGAAGGTTTGCTCCTTGTCGCTGCCCACTTGGGCGCATCCAAGCGGGTGCTCCACCGTCTTGCCGTACTCCACCGACTCGACCGCCCGTCTCGCTGCCTGCGTGGAACACACGACGGACGGAAGCGCCAAGCGCCATCGGCGAATGCCGAATGTACCATTTTCCACGGGATAGGCTTCAATCACCTAGATCGCCTCCATTTTTCCTACTTGGCAGTCTGAGGCACGGGTTTTTCCAAGTCGCCGCGACCGCGCCGGCTGTCAAAGTTATGAACGTGTACGTGTTCTCCCGGGTGAATCGGCTGACCGGCTTGGCCGATAATCTCCCCATATTTAATGACGGGGGCATCCTTAGCGATCTCGGTTAAGGCAATTTTATGCCCGAAGGGAATCGCCTGGCGAGCCACGATTTCTTGCCCCTGCAACCGCAGCCAGTCGCCTGCGCGTAGCGGCGAAAGCACTACCGCCACGTTATCGCGCTCATGCACCTTTACCACAGGCTGCCCGTGGGCCGGTACGACCGAAGCCCACGAAGGATGGAGGATTCGCGCCGTATGCGTCATGTGGCCGAGGGATTCGACCTCAAAAGAAATCTGGTCCTCATCTTCAAGCGCAAAGGCTTCATCCCATACGATCTGCCCAGGGATGACAAGAGTTGTCCAACCCCGAAGGGGCCACGCTTGGCGAAGCTTCGCCACCTCGTGTTGCACGGACTCCAGCGACCAGGTGAGCAAAACCTCTCCAGAAAATACGGGGCGCTCATGGCGCACCACCACCAGGCGTCCGGACATGGTCTCATTAACCGACTGATCGGCTAGAGCCAGGATGGGACAAAGGGCCATGGAGTGGTAAAAGACTTTGGCAGCGGTTACGCTGTCAGCCAAGCGGTCGAGCGCCGTAACGTCCAAGCCCAGTCCGTATCCTCGCACGACCCCCTCGGGTGAAATCCAAACGGCCAGTCCCGGAAGCGGCACATGCCAGATGGCGTCGGGGCGAAGTCCCAACGGATCCGAAATGCCGGCCACCGTTCCCCTGGGCGCCTTCAGTACCCAGGGGAACGGTGATCGCGGGGCACGATCCCCAAAGAACAACGTCGTTTCGCTGGGGCTAGGCTCTGCAATCCAGACTTCGCTTGCTACGGGAAGCTTCGGACGCATGGCGGACATCGCCAGCGCTTCGCCTTCCACCACAGCAGACGTTAGGAACGCGTCCCAATCCTGCGCTTGCTCCTGACTCCGCCCCTCCAACTCGGTTAAGTCTTCCGCTTGGACGTGAAGCGGTTGAAAGCCGGCCCTCGGGTCGCGCGTGACCATCAGCTTACCACCTTCACAAAAGGCCAGTTTCAGAGGCGGGTTCACTCGGCCACCTCCTTTCCATCCCAGCCGGGAAAGATGCCAAATTCATGATGGCGGCCGCGCTCGGCCGCCACTAACTCGCCGTTGGCCACGAAAACAATCTTTCTGAGCAACTGCTGAGCGACTTGATCCACACTCAAGATCCCATCGATGATCGGCCCGGCATCCATGTCGATGACGTCGGCAAGGCTCTGCTTGAGCGCACTTCGGGTCGACATCTTGATTACGGGCACGATAGCGGATCCTGTGGGCGTGCCGCGTCCCGTGGTAAAGACAATCACTTGCGCGCCACCGGCGGCCATGCCGACCAATTGCATCACATCATGACCGGGGGTATCCATGACGGTAAGACCGGGCACAGGCGGGCGCTCAGCATAGTCGATGACGGCCATCAAGGGGCTATTGCCACCCTTGTGCACGCAACCCAACGATTTTTCCTCAATTGTGCTAATGCCGCCTTCAATATTGCCTGGAGCCGGCTGCGCTCCCCGAAAATCCACCCCCATCCGCATCGAAGAGGTCTCTGCGTGGGTCACCGCCGCCAGCAGCCGTTCGCCAACCCGAGACTCAACGGCCCTTTGCGCCAGCAAGTGCTCGGCGCCGATAAGCTCGGTGGTCTCCGCTAAAATGGAACGTCCTCCCTGCGATATCAGCATATCGCTGACGCGGCCGAGGGCGGGATTGGCCGACAACCCCGAGCACGCGTCCGAGCCTCCGCATTCCGTCCCCAGGACCAGGTGCTTCAGGGGAACGGGCTCGCGGGCTTGGCGGCCCCGATGCTCATCGAAGGCGCGGATAATGCGTTCGACGGCGCTCACCGCACCGCGAGTGCCGTGGGCTTCGGCGAGGGTCACGACCTCATAACGAACATGTTTGGGCAGGTTCTCGATCACGGTGGTGAGCAGGGGATCGGATGGCTCTACGGCCACCAGGATGGTCGCATAGACGTTGGGATGGTCCACCCACCCCACCAGGGTGCGTACCGCCAAATGCCAGCCTTCTAGGTGCGGTGCCCAATCCTGGTGCATCTCTACGGCCGCCACTTGGCTTGTCGCCTGCGCCACCATCGACACCACGCGATTGCAAGCCGGCGCCAGCGGCAACACTAAGAGATGGTTTCTGGTTCCAACCCGTCCATCCTCGCGTAAAAACCCATTAAATGATTGCAACATGCACAACCCTCCAAGTCGTCCCGGTGAGGAAACGGGATCCGCTCGTTCCCTTGTATCCATCATCATACGCCCACGGTTCCGTCTTGAACATCCACCTCACCGGCTTGCTCTAAAATCGCCGTCCACACCGATTCGGCAAAGAACTGATGACGGCCCTCGACCGCATAGAGGCGACAGCGGTCTCGGCTTTGATCGAGCGCATAAATCTGCTGCAAACCAGAAAACGCTTCCGCGGTCCCATCCATGGGATAGATGGCGTCGTTGCAGCCGTGAATCACCGCTAGGCTTCGGGGGGAGATCAAGCCTGCAATGTCTGCCATTTCGCCCAGCCGCAAAATCCCAGGAACCACATTACAAGGGCAATGCGAGCGACTCAGGATCGAGTCGCGATAGGTGCAAAAGCTGGAGGCCAGAATCACACGCGGGACTCGATCGTCCAGCGCCGCCACGTACATGGCGGCCGTGCCTCCTCCAGAAAAACCTAAAAGGTTCCACTGATGCGGGTTTAGGTCCCCACGTGAGAGCGCATAATCCAAGACTCGGCGAGTGTCATACACCCTTTCTCCCATCAGCGTCCGTCCCAAAAGTAGTGCCCGCCTACTTAAATCATGGCAGGAATTTTTTTCGCCGGCTTGCACATCTTCGCGGCGCGCCAGCTGGCCAAACCCCCGCAGTTCGGGAATGAACGCGGCGTAGCCCCTTCGGACCGCTTGAATGGCCACGTCTTCTCCGGCCTCTTCGACTTGTGCCTGTTCTTGCGCATTTTCATAAATTCCCGCCCAAGGCGCTCTGCCTCGGGGATGGTGCCCATGCAAACCCAGAATCCAGGGAAATCCCCCCAGGGGGAACTTCC
>JAJZZI010000199.1 GCA_021797635.1 Bacillota bacterium
CGGGCGGTATAGGCTTTGAGATAGGCAATATCTCTCAAGGCTGCCGCCTTGAGCGGTGCCCACTGCGACAACTTGACCCCCATGGCCGCGTCTTGGGGATTGCCAAAAGCCTTCACGTCGCGGGCGTCGTACGTGTCGAAATACCAATCTTCGGCATACTGGCGAAACTTTAGCGACCCCAGCGCGCCGTTGTAGTGCACCAACTGGTTGGTTTGCAAGGGCAGGTAGGAGGCGTCAATCCAACCGGCGTTGCCGCCACCAAGGACGTAGCCTGGGGCAATCGATGGTTCAAGTCCGTTGTAGACGACATTGTTAACGATATTGGTCGAGGTCGGCTCGATTTTGAAATTAATCCCCAGGGCCTGTTTAAGTTCGGAAGCAAGGGCTTCGGCGACGGAGACTTGCGCGGGATTCGCCGCGACTGTCTGCGTGTAAAGGGCCAGTTGAGGAATGCCTTTGCCTCCGGGGTAGCCCGCCTCAGTCAACAGCTTTCGGGCCTGTGCGACGTTGTACGGTAGGGCATGTTCATATTTGGTCGGAGCCCAAGAAGACGGCCCGGCCGCGGTCGCTGCCCCGCCCATGCCATAGAGCACGTCCTTGACGATAGGCGCTCGGTTGACCGCCATGGCGATCGCCTGGCGCACTTTGAGGCTATCGAGAGGCGATGCCGTAGGGGAACGGTCCCACTCTAGATAGGTCATTTGATAGGCCGGCGCCTTGTGCACCTGACTTCTGAGGGTAGGACTCTTTAAAATATAGCGATAGTCGGAAGGATTGGTAATCCAGGCCAAATCCAAGGCGTGAGAAAGGTAGTCCTCGACGGGCACCGTTGGCGCCGGAATGATGTTGATTTGCTGCACATTGCCGACGTCGTGCTGACCGCTGCGCCCGACGTATTTGTAATTTCGCACCAGGCTAATTTTGCCGTTGACTACGAAACTCTTTGGCTTGAAAGGTCCATTGCCCACAAAATATTTCGGCATCCACCAACTGTTGGGATGTGCCTTGACCACCGGTGGGTAGACCGGCATCGATCCCGCCGACGCCAAGATACCCAGGATATCGTGGGGGGCACTCAAGGTCAGTTGGATCTTATAGGGCGATAGGACTTTCACGCCGACATCTTTAGCCGGCAGCGTTCCCGCGTGATACTGGTATTCGCCTTGGACGTACGTCATCACACTTTGCCAGACGGCGCCTTGACTATCCTTGGGCGAAGCGATGCGCATCCAGGCATAATAAAAGTCTTGCGCCGTGACCGGGGCTCCATTGGACCAGCGAGCGTTTTTACGCAGCGTGAAGGTCCATACTTTTCCCCCATCACTAACGGTGTGGCCGGTAGCCATCTTGCCTTCCAGTTTATTGTTTAGGGTGTAGCCATACAGCCCCTCCAAAATTACACCTTGGTCCAAGAGAATCGAAGGCGAATTGGCCACCGGGTCCAAGGTTGACATGGCAGGCAGGGGAACGGTCACCGAGCGCACGGCGGCGGCATTGACCCCGCCTCCGCCCATCATCATCATACTGCTCAAGGCCACACTGGCGCCGACACTGTAAATCCAGCGCGTACTGCGTGACATGTTCATCAAACACCCTCCCTTTTCGTTCCCGATCGTTCAATTCATTGCTTACCACCAAGAATTCGTTCCTGTTTGAACGCCATTGGCCGACCTCTGCTGTGGCGGGAAACTTCGCGCGATGGCGAGGCTTCGTGATGTATGCGACGATGTCATGACCTTGTCCGCAGCGTTCGAGTGCCGTACACAGGTTTCAGCCCTTAAGCAAGTCCTCGATGCGCACCATACGCCCTTCTGCCATCGATTGATTGGCGGCAACGCCAATCAAAATCGACATGGCTCCAGCCCGACTCCCGGCCGCGTGACCCAGCGGATCGTCTTCGACCCCCCGAAACAAATGGTCTTTAAGTCGTCGATCACCTCCTCCATGACCCTGCCGCTGATGGGGAACGGAAAACGTTTTCATCCCTCCGAACAGGGGGTAAAAGTTTATGGATAATGCTTCTATGGGATCCTTCAGGGAAGACGCAGTAACGGCTCGCCAATCCACGCTCCGGCGATGGGCCGATGCGCTGCGATCAGAGAATCGGCGCACTTCCCCGTCGGGCACAAAACATTCGGGCTCAAAAGCCTCTAATCGCCCTAGGCTCCCATTAAAGGCAACCTGCCAGCCTTCGAAGGACGTAGCGGCAGTCAAGGCGTAGGTTAGTTGAATGTTGTCAGGATAGCGCACCAGCGCGGACATCGTGTCCTCAATGTCGATGTCTTCGCTAAACACGCAACCGTCACGATAATAGTGGTCATAATGCTCATTTTCTTGATATAAGGCATGCAAATCCGAATGGGCCGAGAGGTCGAGGTAGAACTCGCAATCCTGACTTATCTGGCACTCAGAGCACCGCGTGCCATGACCGGGCTTGCGGGCCGGCGTGTAGTACTGGCGCGATCCCATGGCCACCACTTCTTGGGGCTCCCGATCCAGCCACCAGTTGATGAGGTCAAAATGATGGGTGGCCTTATGCACCAAAAGCCCCCCGGAATTGCGTTTTTGCCCATGCCAGCGACGAAAGTAATCGGCTCCATGCACGGTATCCAAGAACCAGCGGAATTCCACCGAATGAACCTCGCCCACGATCCCTTCCCCAAGCAAGCGCTTAATCTCCGTTTTGTAAGGAGCGTAGCGATAGTTGAAGGTCACCCGCAAAGGCTGGCCCGTCTCCCTTTCTGCCGCTAAGATGCGTCGGCACTTCTCCGCATCCGTGGTCATGGGTTTTTCCGTAATCACCTCCTTGCCTCGACGCATTGCTTTAATGATGTATGCATCATGCGTGGCATCTTTGGTGGTCACAATCACGACATCACAAGGCACCTGATCCAGCATGTGGTCGAAGTCTGTAAAGCCCCGCACCTCACCCCCAAGTCGTTTCGTGGCATAAGCTACGCGACCTGGATTGACATCGCAAATCCCAGTGAGTTGGGCCACGTCTCGGTAGTGGCTGACCAAATCTTCGCCAAACATCGAAATCCCGCGGGAACCCGCGCCTACGATGCAATACTTCTTCATCCAGCCACCTCCAAGATCCCGAATTGCTCAACGTTGTTACGTACAATCGTTAGAATTTAATTTATTTCACCAAGAATACTACGAGACCGATCCAAAGGCAATAACATCGTTGTTATTTTTTAAAGTTTTTTCCACCAAAAAAGCGCCCACCAAGAAATAGGCGGGCGCTTCCTGGGCGGTCTTGCATCGGCGAGTTAGCTGGTGCTTTTACACTCCATCACCGACGCGCGCGGAATCAGCACGGGGGCCACGATTTCCACCGGGGGCGTATCACGATCTTCGATAAGTCCAATGATTGCATCGGCGGCCACGTCGGCAACTTCTTCCAACATCGGTCCCACGGTGGTTATCGGCACTTCAGCAAACTGCATATCGGGCAAATTATCGTAGCCGACCAAGGATACGTCAGCGGGGACATGGTATCCCAGTTCCAACAGGGCCCTTAGCGCGCCCTTGGTGACCAGGTTGTTGAAACCAATGAAGGCGGTCGGCAAAGGCTTGTCGGGACGGGCATAACGAAGGGCCCGATACCCTCCCTCAAACGTCGGCTCTGCTGGAAATAAAAAGTCCGGCGATACTTCCAGGCCTAAGCGCGAAAGCGCTTCCATAAAGGCGCGAAGTTTAATTTCTTGGGAATTACCTACAAAGCCGATCCGGCGGTGCCCAAAGGACTGTAGATATTGCACGGCTTCCGAGATGCCCGCTCGGCGATCAAACTGAATCGAGGGAATGCTCATCTTGTCGTCGGCGCCCAATACCAAGGCATGCGTACTCCAAGAACGCACCTCATCAAGCAGCAAGGGGTGCGTTCGAATGACCTCCCCCCAAAAAATCAAACCGTCCACGCGCAGTTGAGTCAAAAGTTCCGCTTCATCGGCTGAGATGGCCAAGATCATACGGTATTGGCGATCGCTTAGCGAGCGATGCAGATACTTCGCCAAGGTCGAAAAGGTGGGATTACTGACATCGGAAAGCACCAGGCCTATCAAGCGGGTCCGTCCAGAAACTAAATGGCGGGCCAGCAAGTTCCGTTGATATCCTTGACTTTTGGCAATCTCCAAAATTCGCTGCTTGGTTTCGGATTTGACCAAAGGACTATCATTGAGCGCCTTGGAGACGGTGCTGTAGCTCACCCCAGCTAACTCTGCGATATCCTTGATGGTCACCACCGCCTAAACCGCCCTTCCCTTCGCCCTCACAACCCGGTCACATCGGGGTTGATTATACTATAGAGAGCCGCTGTGTCGGCAGCTGCCACCGCCTGGACGGCCTCCAGCATCCATTCAGCCAGGCCAGGGAGGGCACTCAGATCCTCTCCCCATACCGCCGGACGCCCGAGCCAGGCTTGCACACTGGATAAAAGCCGATCGTCAGACCTGAGCCCCCTCCACGTTTTCCGAATCTGGACCAACCCTTGAGCGGGATCGTTCTCCTCGCCAACAACGGTCATCACTTGCTCCAGCATCCAGTGAGCAGCCATCACGCGGCCAAGCCTCTTGGGCAGCGTCCCGAACCGGGCCACGTACTGCCTGAGGCTGGGAAGAAGCCGGGCTCGTATTTTTGCCTGGTTGTTTAAACCGAGGTCGTGAATCTGATGGTGGAGAAAGGGGTTTCGGAATCGCTCAAACGTTTCCTGAGCGTAATCCAAAAGCACCCCGTGGGATAGCGGGTGGCGCCCGTCTACGCCTTCCTCCGCCAAGGCCAGCACGATCTCTTCTCTGACCAGCGCTTCAATAAAGGGGCCCAATTGGTGATGATCCATGGCCTCGGCCACGGTGTGGACCCCGCTTAGGCGAGCCAAGGGATAAAGCGCCGTATGCGCTCCGTTGAGAATGCCGACTTTGGTTCGTTGAAATGGGGTGATATCCTCTACTAGGCGCACCCCCCGCGGAAGACGGTGTTCAGGCCAAAGGCTCCTCAAACGAGCATCCGCCTCAATCGCCCAAAGGTAGAAGGGTTCGGCTTCAGTGTATAATGCGTCCTGGTAGCCAAGCTCGGCTGCCAGGACCTCAGGATCCACATTTTTAGGAAATCCAGTCACAATGCGGTCGACCAGCGTATTGCAAAAACTGTTGGAACGCTTCACCCACCCAACAAAGGGCATGGGCAACTTCCACTCCTGACTGTAACGCTCCACCAAAGTTCGCAACAAATCACCGTTTCGCTCGACCAGTTCCGTCGGCAACATGGTCATGCCAGCCTCTTCCGAGCCTTTGAAATGTTGATAGCGGTGATATAAATAGGCGGTGACCTTGGCGGGGAACGTGGTGGGGCAAACCCCGGGTTGATACGGATCGGCCGCGTAGACCAGGCCGGCTTCGGTCGTGTTGGAAATCAACAGCTGAATCGCCGCGTCCTCCGCCAAAGCCAGCACCGCCGACCACTGGGCGACGGTGTCCAAGGCCCGACTGATCGTGGTCACTACTTCCCTACGGTCGATTAACTGGCCGTCGTCGAGGCCACGAAGGGCCACCGTAAAGAGACCATCTTGACCATTAAGCAGCTCGATGGTGCCCGCACCGCTAGGACGTGGGGCCAAGACGACGGCGCGACCTTGAAAGCTCCCCGCGTCATTCATCTGTTGAATAATCCAGTCGGCAAACCCGCGGAGAAAACGACCTTCACCCACCTGGACGATGCGCTCAGGTAATTCAAGCGACGCTTCTTGTGCCCCGCCGCGAAGCGTCTTTTGCGTCAATCGGCTGACCCGCTCAGTCGCCATGCCTGTCGCTCCTTACGCTCATCGCGACTCTAACCAGCGGTGCTCGGCCTCCGTCGCAGGCATCAAGCGACGCCCATGGGCACCCCCCATAAACCAGAGATAGTAGACCCGGTATCCGCCCGCGCTCACGATGGGGTGATACCCCCGGTGAATGCCAAAACTGTCACCATGGCGCACAATATGAGCCTCGTCGATGTGGCGGTCGCTGGTATAAAGCAGTTGGATGGCAAAGCCGTTCTTTGGATCCAACTGATAAAAATAGACTTCTTCCATAGCCGTTTCCTGATCGCTGACTTGGTCGTGCTTGTGCGGCGGATAGCTTGACCAACCGCCAGCCTCGCCAAAGGTCTCGCCAATGACGATGCGATGGACACGGCCATCGCCGTTGTCCCCGATGATGTCGTGCACTTCCCGTTTCCAGGTCTCCTGTCCACGCCGATGCACCACGACTTCTTCGGGTCCGACCAAAAAGGCTCGGTGGCGCTCTTCCGCTTTAACCGCGGCCAGCGCTAGGCGCGTATCCTTGGTTAACCCTTCCACCTCAAAGGTAGAGTCGATGGGAACGTACACGGACGACGCCCTGCCCTCAAAAACGGACGCTCTTTGGCCCACCTTGTCCCACGTTTCACCCTCCACCGTGATCCGAGCGCTCCCTGCCAGAACGACGAGAGCCCGCTCAAAGCCTTCACTATTAGCCGAATATCCCTGCCCCGGATCAAGTTGTAAGAGGCCCAAGTGGCAAAACTCGAGTTCAGGACACGTCGTGGGGTCGATCACGGAATGATAGCCCGGAGTCGTCGGCGCTGGAAATACCTTTGCCATGATTTCACTCCTTAAATGATTTAGCGTTGCACTCCAAAGGGCAAACGTTGTTATTTTTTATGGTAGCATACGACCTCTGGTTGTCAATCCACCGATAACTCCATGCTGACACTTCCGTTCTGGTGGACATTACTAGGTGAGCCCGCAGGGATGACCAGGCTAATTTTAGGATTTCTTCGACCAATAGCCTAGCCAAAACTCGACTCGCCTTAACTCGGTCATTAAAATAATAGGGGATGGAGGTGCTTTGGTGGGATCATGCGACGCATTGGACAGAGAACCGCACCATACCCAAATCATTTCAACCGTTCTCTCGAGCGAGACCTTAGATCATGTGTTTCAACCCCTTCGGGAATTAGCCAGTGACCAGATCGTGGGATTCGAAAGTTTCGCTCGCTTTGACGACGGAACCCCGCCCGCTATGGCATGGAAAACGGCAATGGCGATGGGCCGTGGGCGCGATCTTGACGTGCTCTCCGTTCGCACCGCCATCTACCAGGCTAGGGGCTTGCCTGGCCTCTTATTTGTCAATGTCCATCCCGCCCATCTCAGCCTGTCGGGTAAAATTTCGGGCGGGGTGGGGCTGATTATCTCGCGATTTCGTCAGCGTGAAGCCATCGTCTTTGAGTTGGTCGCCACGCCAGGAGGCGAGATAGACTCGGAAGCGGCTTGCGACGGAGTGGAACGGCTGCGCAAGGGCGGCATCTATATGTCGCTTGACGATGGCGGCACCGAGATGGTCACGTTGGAGGAACTGGCGTGGCTTAAGCCAACCTTTGTCAAATTAAATCGACAACTCACCTATAATGCCTATCACCATGGACATACGAGCCTCCTGCGAGAATGGGTTCGTCGGTCCCACGCCATGGAAGCCACCGTCATTGCCGAAGGCGTCGAAGACCCTCGATGGGGACCCTGGCTACGTTCTCTAGGAGTGGATTGGGTGCAAGGCCACGCCTATGGCCCGCCTAACTCGGCACACTACTGGGCCTCGCGCTTGAAGAGCCAAGAAGACCCCGGGCGAGCCGTCTCCTACTTCTGCCCGCCCGGTTGGGACCACTTTCGGGAAAGCGTCGCGTTTACTCCCCTGGATGCGCGCGAGATGGGGGAATTACTATACGCCGACTTGCCGCTTGCCTTGTGGGTCGTCGACGATGAAGGCCGTCTGGCGGGAATGAACCAAAGAGCAGAGGAATTTTGGCACGTAGCGCCAGCCACAGCCTTGGGAAGACCCGTCGAGACGGCCTTGGGGTTCAGAAGGATGGTCCCGGAAGTCTCAGAAGACGTGAGAGAATCTAGTTTTCGCCAATTCCGGGTGGAGAAGACGAATGGTAGTGAGCAGTCGATTTCTCTCACGGTGCTCTCCGTCCAAAAACGTGGGCGAAACTATTCTGTCATGATCGTAAGGAATTCTTCGGTTAGCGTTGGCCTCCCTCCTCGCTTTGGGACGGACCCACTAACCGGACTGGCCTCGCGAATCTGGTGGCAAGGCGAGGAAAAGCACCTCACCACTTCCGGTGTGGTCGCTTTTCTGGATGTGGATGGGTTAAAGGCGGTCAATGATTTATTTGGCCACGCCGCGGGCGACCGCTTGCTGAAAACTATTGGCTCGAGAATTCGCCAGCGCCTTCAAGCCGGAATGTTCGCCGTACGCTATGGCGGCGACGAGTTTTTAGTGGTGTGGCCGGGAGGCAACCGCGAAGCGGCCCAGGCATGGGTCGAAGGTCTGGCCAATAGCAGCTTGGTCCAACGTGACGATGTCGTACCCATCCGATTTAGCTTCGGCGTAGCTGCGTTCGAAGCAGGGCAGATCGAAACCGCCATTATTGCCGCAGATCGCCGTCTCCTTGAAATGAAACGCTTTCGCTTGCCGACCGACGCTGGCGCTGCCCTCATCCTAACCGGCACAGGCCGCCGCACCTTGTGGGAACCCTCAATGATTGCGCCTGAAGTGGCCGAAATTGATGCGGCCTACGATGACATCATTTCTGGCATCTATCCCGAGCCCGAGGCGCAGGCTCGGGAATTTGTCGATTGGATCGATCCTCAGGCGGGCTCTGCGGTGGTAGAGGTCGGTGGGGGCACAGGCCGCTTGGCCCTGGCTGGGAACATGATCGAGCGCGTCGGTTCTGGCGGACAATACCTGATCACGGACATTTCAGCCGTCTACCTGTCACAGGCCTTTCGCCACATCCATCCGAAGTGGTCATGGGTGCACTGCCAGGTCGCCCCGGCCAGCGACTTGCCGGTGATTTCAGGTTGCGTCGATTTAGCTTTCGGGGCGTTTTTTCTCTTTGACTGCCATCCCGATCCCGTATTTTCCGAACTAAGGCGTATTCTCCGGCCAAAGGGACGTTTAGCTCTGGCCGAAGTCCAAAGCTGGCAGTGGTCAAGCGCCTGGCAATCCCTGTGGCGCACTGCAAGTCAGGGTAAAAGTCCCTCGCAAACGCAGATTGCCAACGTCACCATGCTGGCTCAGCGAGAAGGGTTACAGCTTATTCGCCAGAAAACGCAACAGGTCACCCTAACCTTCCCGAACCGTGATTGGGCTCTCTCGTTTGCCGTGCGTAGCGCCTTGTGGCGACAACGGGGTCCTCACGCCGAACCTGGTCCAATCTTGCCTCGTTTGCGCGAGGAGCTGTCCCGGTTCGAGCTGGAGGATCTTAGCATTCCCGTGACGATAGGATATTACTTGTGGCAGAAGCCTCAGGACGGCATCGAGCTGGCCTTCTGCGACCGGGGAACCACAAACTTGTGAGGGTGAGCTTGGAGTCCTCCAGCCCAACCCGATAGGGTTATAACCGGAGAGTGCGTGCCCTAGCAAAAAGTTTGGCGGTTAAGAGCTTATCAAATGGCCAATCGAGAGCCTGCGCGTTAGGCCGCAGCAAAGCTCATGGTCGATCTTAGCGTGGAACGACATGGAAGGAAAGACCAGAAAGTTAAGAATTGCGACGGATGATGGGCGAAGCGTCGACACCGATGGTAGAATGACAGGAGAAGGTGCGTCGCGGTGCCAGACGTTCTGCTCAGCCCGCTTGTTGATTTGCTCTTTTAGCGAATTTTCGGAGATGAGAAGAACACCGACATCCTGATGACGTTTCTAAACGGCATCTTCGAAGATTCGGGCGAACCGCTGGTGGAGTCGGTTCAGATTCTCAACCCGTTCATCGAAAAGGATGCGCTCACAGACAAGATGTCGATCCTCGATATCCGGGCCTGCACCCAGGCACAGACGATTGTCAACATTGAGATTCAAGTCCGCCAGACGGGGGAAATGCGAGAGCGTAGCCTCTATTATTGGCCGAAACGGTACCAAAGCCAATTAAAGGCGGGAGACACCGATGGTAGGCTTCATCGTGTCGTGGTGATCAACGTGCTCAACTTCGTCAAGATCGACCATCCTGGCTATCACAACGTGTTTCATATAAGGAGCCAAGCTGGGCTGCGCTTGACGGATCATTTGGCGATGCATTTTTTGGAGTTGCCCAAACTGCGCGAGACCAACGTGCCCCCAAAGGGCCCTCTGGTCCGATGGCTGTTGTTTTTGTCCGCGAAGACCCCCGAGACTCTGGCGGACATTGTGAAGGGAGATGCCGTGATGGAAAAGGCGATGACCACCCTCGAGGTTTTGAGCCAAGACGATCAGACCCGTCTACTCTACGAAGCCCGACAAATGGCTCTTCACGACTACGCCCCTGCGATTGCCACGGCTAAAGTTGAAGAAGGCCTTTATCGCAAGGCCGTGGAAGTGGACCACAAGTTACTCCTTGCAAAGACGCCTCTCTCGACGGTTGTGGAGATAACCGGGCTTTCGCTGGAAGAGCTCCACCGAGTATGCCCTAGTGTAGATTAATCGACACGGACCGCGGATCTTACCCACGCTGGTCTAGGGTCAAAGCATTTTCCTGAACGGAACTACGGGAAGTACGCTGCCACATTCCTTTGCAGATGACGGCGGGCCCACGAACCGCTACGATCCGGGATAACGATACGACTGAATAGGATCGCCAGCGGCTCCGCCGCAAGTTCAGCCATTGCGGCCTTGGGAGCGCTAGGCATAAACCACCCGTTGACGTCTTCGGCAAGGGGGCTTGTTATGAAAACCGTGTCCGTCTGGCCATCAATCTGGTCACAAAAACCACATCCACACAAGAACCCAAGGCCCGCTGAAAAGCTTGTGGTGCAACGTGGGTCGCCTACCGATTGACGGTGCTCATGTCAGGGTAACGCTCGCCTGCAGTCACGCCCTGGGGCAGCGCTTGAGCGATACGCGAAAGTTCCTCCTCGGTCCACCTTACGTTAAGCGCCGCTACGTTTTCTTCGAGATACGTACGACGTTTAGTGCCGGGAATAGGCACAATATCCCGGCCTTGGGCGAGCACCCAAGCTAGCGCCAACTGGGCCGGCGTCACCTGCTTAGCCTTAGCCAGCTCTTTGATGATGCCGAGAACCTGCAGGTTTTTTTCGAAGTTCTCCCCCTGAAAGCGGGGGTGGTGTCGGCGATAGTCATCGTCAGGCAGATCCTCTGGGCGTTGAAACCGCCCCGTCAAAAATCCCCGGCCCAGTGGGCTATAGGCCACAAATCCGATACCGAGCTCGCGCACGGTTGGTAAGATGGCGTCTTCGGGTTCGCGGCTCCACAACGAGTATTCCGTCTGTAGGGCGGATATCGGATGGGTGCGGTGCGCCCGGCGAATCGTCTCTGGGGCTGCTTCCGATAATCCCAGGTAGCGTACTTTTCCCTCTTTTACCAACTCCGCCATGGCTCCTACGGTTTCTTCGATGGGTACCGTGGGATCGACGCGATGCAGGTAATAGAGATCAATCACGTCCAGCTTAAGCCGCTTTAACGAGGCTTCGACCGCCTCCCGCACATAGGCAGGCGTTCCATTCACCCGAAGGAATTTTCCGTCCGAGGTCCGTTGATTGCCGAATTTGGTGGCTAAAATCACCCGCTCACGGCGACCGACCAGCGCTCGACCTACCAACTCCTCATTGGTAAAGGGGCCATACATGTCGGCTGTATCCAAAAACGTCACCCCTAAATCGATGGCTCGGTGAATCGTCTGGATCGATTCGTGATCGTTGCGTCCACTATAAAAGTCGGACATGCCCATGCAACCAAGACCTAAGGCCGACACCACAAGCCCTGCCTTGCCTAACGTGCGCATCTGCATTGTTTTCACCCCCACTAACATCATAGCTATTCAGGGTGAACCGATCCAGTCCGATCTGCGGTATCAAGGCCAGCTCAAAAACATAGGATGAGACGAGTCCAAACATCCATCCGTCCATCCAAGGAGGGCTGCCCATGTGGAACGTGCCCGCCATAAGCGCCTTGTCGGGGCTTGCCACCCCTTTCGGCGCGGCCCTGGTGCTAACGTTTCGCACCTGGTCCAAAGCGGCATTGGCTTTCATGCTGGCCTTGGCTTCCGGGGTGATGCTAGCGGTGGTGATGACTCAGCTTATGCCGACCAGCGTCCGTGCAGGAAGCTGGTGGTGGTTTGCCCTAGGCTCCAGCGTTGGTCTGTCCCTTATGTTCTGGATTGACGACCTTCGTGCTGTTCACCCGGCTGAGCCAGTGGATCCGCCATCGGACCAAGCCCGGCTCCGCGTTACCGGCCAGGCCATCGCCGTGGCTCTGGCCATCCATAACTTGCCTGAAGGCATGGCCATTGGGGCTGGAAGCGCCATCCAGGCCCGCCTGGCCGTGATCATCGCGACCGCCATGGCGCTTCACAACCTTCCTCAAGGGATGAGTGTGGCCGCTCCTCTCGCCTCCGGCGGCATGCCTCGACGAAAAATTTTGGCCCTCACCGTTCTCATTAGTGCCGTCATTCCTTTAGGAAGCCTCATCCCCCTGTTGGTGGGCCATATGTCTCCCCGTGTCAACGCTTTCATGCTGGCTCTGGCCTCGGGGGTAATGCTATATGTGGTTTTCCGACACACGATGCCCGAGGCATGGCGTTGCCAAAAGTTCTTTTCCACCCTGGGCGGCCTGCTGACTGGAATCCTGTTGATGCTGGCCTTGGCAGGCGCGCACGTCCATTAGTCTTGCTCAAGCAAGGCTTCATGGACGAAGCCAGTGGCTCAGGCAGGATGCATAATCAAGCGATACGTCGCTTCAATCCCCGACAAGTTGAGCGCCATTCTCCATCCCGTCACCGCCTTCGGCCGCGTGTCGTACCGCAAGGACTCTATCTCCGATGGACGAACCGGCCGCCAAGTGTCCGCTTGCGCAATGGCTATCTCAGGCCGCTTCGTATAGGCAAATCCTGAGGCGTAAAGCAACCCGGACGCGCTCGCGGACGGGGCCATACGCCCGCTGACGCTCAAGGTGCGACGCATCTCGTCATAGGAAACGCGGTCGACACTGCCGGATAGGGCTAGAACACGCGGTTGCGACAAGATCTCCGCTCGGCGGCTCGATCGACGCAGGCTGCCATCGGGATGGACCACTCCCCAATGGTAAAATCCAGGGCGCTGTTTCCACACCCAAAATGCTCCACCCACACCAAATTGGTGTTGAAAGCGCATTTGGTCGCGAATCCATCCATCTCCCGCTGGGGTCGGGTCCACACCGA
>JAJZZI010000195.1 GCA_021797635.1 Bacillota bacterium
GCTTGCACCCCTAGAAGTCCGTTCCCCGGGATACGGTATGCGGGTGCGCTACGAACCTCCCGAGGCACTTGGCGCGGACCGGTTTGTGAACGCATTATCCGCCTGGCACCGCGTGCGTCGGAGCGTAGTCGTTCTGGACGCGGGCACCACGGCCACCGTGGATGCGGTCAATGATCAAGGAGAATTTATTGGCGGGACCATCGCCCCGGGACCGCACTTTTTGGCGGATGCGCTGGCCCAGGGGACGGCCAAATTGCTGCACATTCCTCCAACGATTCCCAACTTGCTGGTCGGGACGAGCACCGAGACGGCTATTCAGGTTGGCGTGGGCCATGGGTTTGTCGGTATGGTGGAAGCGTTAGTCGAACGAGCTTGGCAGGCGCTTGGCGGCCAAGCGCCGGTCGTGCTCACCGGAGGGTGGGCATCGCGCATACAACCCTATCTAAAATTTTCCTCGACGCACGATCCCCGGTTGACCTTGGAGGGCCTCATCGTGGCCGCGGACTATGCCCAAGGGGAACAGTGAGCCCAGCGGCGATGGCTGGCTAGGAAAAAGTCTGCAGCAAGGGAGAGGATCCGGCATGGCGCTGGTGGAAACGGAACCCGTGGGTCTGCATGCGATGCGGATTTGGCTGAATCGTCCCCGAGCCCTTAATGCTCTAAATGCGGAACTCATGACGGAACTGTACCAGGCATTTATGCACCTAGAGGCCGATCCCAACATCTGGACGGTCGTATTTCAAGGTAGAGGAGGCAAGGCTTTCTCCGTGGGCGCTGATTTGCGTTCCGTCGCCCAGATTGGTGACGGCCAAGAGGCTCAAACCTTTTCTGCCAAGGGCCAGGCGATTTTTCACGCATTTTCCCAAAGCCGCCTGGTGACCATGGCAGCTATAGACGGATATGCCTTAGGCGGTGGCTTAGAACTGGCCTTAGCCTTGGATTTGCGGTTGGCCACAGTCTCATCCTCCATGGGATTTCCTGAAGTCGGATTGGGACTCATTCCGGGGTTTGGTGGGACTCAGCGTCTTCCGCAAGTGATGGGTAGAACCAGGGCCCTTTGGATGATGCTAAGCGCAGAACGTGTCACAGCCCAAGAGGCGGAGCGGTGGGGCCTGGTCAATTGGGCAGTCGCTGATGAAGTGCTGGAAAGCGCGATTCAAGAAAAGGTGAAAGTTTTGGACCAAAAGGCTCCCAAGGCGATGGCTATGGTCAAAGCATTAGCGGTGAGCGAGCATCGAAGCTTCACCGAGGAATCCAAGGGTTTTGGCGAGCTCATGGAAACGAACGATGCCAAGCTAGGGATGGAGGCATTTTTCCGCCGCGAATTACCACATTTTGACGGCCATTAAGTTTTCCAGGGTCTTCGCATAGCTTTAAGCGGAGGCGATGGAATTGGGGAAAGATCCCCGGTCGAAGTTTGATCAACAGGTCCTTGGCCTAGTGGCTGAGCGATATCCGGCGAGCTATGCCTGGTGGACGGATAACGCCCCCCGTGCGAAGTGGGTTCCATGGAACCAACAGACCTTTGCCCGAGACGCCGACCGCTGGCGCGAAATTGCTCGTCTGTCCCAGGGCCAGGCAGGCCGTGCCAAAGTCTTTGGTGACCACGCGCGTCGAGCGTTGGTGAGCATCACCCATTTTGAGTCGTGGCGCTTTCCTCATGCGGCACTTGGACACGTGCGTAAGACCCTGGAGACTTTTTTGGTGTTAGAGGCCATCACTAAATCAGAGCTGAACTGGTCAGACTGGTTGGGAGGGCTTTCGACTTGGTTTAAGCAGCTTTTAGAGGAAAAACTCGAGGGAGGAGACCCTTGGGTGGCAGGGGAAGTGCTGAGCGAGGGCCGGCGTCTGGAGGATCGTCTAAAGCTTATTGGCCAGGCCCACCCAGCGCATTTGACCACCACCGCTGAGATTTTGAAGTGGGTTCAGCAAATTCCCAAAGCGCTTTTAGGACCGTGGCAGGAAGTGATGGAACCTGCCAGTTGGGCCGCTCCTGCAAATCTTGACGGGGATGAGTGGGCGAGAAAGCGCGAACAATTTGGTCGCGCCATTCCTAAAGAGATTGGGCCCACGCCAGAAGTCTTAGGACTGCAGGACTTGTTTCCTAGTCGGCGTACGGTGGAAGTCCTCTTGCTCGACCAGCTATCCGGCAACGCTTGGATGCGACCAGATGCTAAGACGATTCAAGTGGCCGTGGGTCAGCATGCCGAATATGCACGGCTAGTGACCGATTTGCGCATATGGTGGTGGGAGCAGTCTCCCAGCATGGACGGGTTGGCCTGGGCGTTGGCCGACCCCACGTATGTCGAG
The DNA here is from genome assembly GCA_021797635.1 of Bacillota bacterium. Classification (GTDB taxonomy): domain Bacteria; phylum Bacillota; class Sulfobacillia; order Sulfobacillales; family Sulfobacillaceae; genus JAJZZI01. The sequence goes on from JAJZZI010000195.1 coordinate 2,311, forward strand.
GCGGTGATCTTAGCCGTGTGGAGTGGCTTGTCGGCCAATCCCAAAGGCCCGGCTGACCAAGGACGAAAGAATATCTTGGCTCGCTTGCGGCAACAAGCCCAGGTGTGCGCGATCGCGGATGCCTGGTTGTGGTTAAACGATGGGGATGTCGATGAGGTGGCCGCTTGGCTTCTGCCCTTTTTTGGTGAAAAGGGAGCACGTTGGCTAATCTGGCGCATGCGCCTTTATCCCGGCTATTGGCTAGAGCGAGAACGTTTATGTGAACGGGTGGAAAGGGAGATGCATCCGCTAGAGAGCCTTCAAGCCTGGGAAGGCTGGAACCGGGGGCCGTTGCCACCGGACTGATGACAAGACCCATGTAGACCTCCGTGGTTGTTGCTAAAAGACCGGGTTTGTGCTCGCCAAGCTCTTCGATGAGTGTGGTACAATGGGGAGAAATTTGGAGCGGGGAGGGACTTTGAATGCGTATCGGAGACTTAGTGATTGATCCGCCGGTCATGCTGGCGCCGATGGCGGGAGTCTCGAACCGAGCCTTTCGAGCCATTGCGCGCAGTCAAGGGGCGGGTCTTTGCATTACCGAAATGGTGAATGCCAATGCGCTGACCCATGGTAGCGCGAAGAGTTATTGGCTAATGGAATTGGATCCCGGAGAATATCCGGTTGGCATCCAAATTGCCGGATCTGATCCTATCGCCATGGCCGAGGCGGCCAAAGCGGCGGAGCGCCATAATGCCCAACTGATTGATATCAATATGGGCTGCCCCGTGGCTAAGGTGGTCAAGAACGGCGACGGGTCGGCACTCTTAAAAGATATTGAACGGGCCACGGAAGTGGCGGCGCGGGTGGTTGACGCCGTGAATTTGCCGGTCACGGTGAAGATTCGTGCAGGGTGGGATGCGGACTCGATCACGGGCCCTGACTTGGCCGAACGGTTGGAACGAGTGGGCGTGCGAGCGTTGGCGGTTCACGCTCGAACCCGGGAGGATCAGTATATGCGGCCGGCAAATTGGTCATATATCTCCATGGTGAAACAGCGGGTTGGCATTCCCGTGATTGGCAACGGAGATGTCGAGACCCCCGAAGATGCCGTTCGCATGCTCCAAGAGACGGGGGCGGACGCGGTGATGATCGGCCGCGCCTCGTTTGGCGACCCCTGGATCTTTAGCCGGGTCGCTCACTATATGGAGACCGGGCAGCATTTGCCGCCCCCGACAGCCGAGCAGCGATCGATTCTGGCACGCGAGCACTTGGATCGCATGGTGGCCATCAAAGGGGAAAAGGTGGCCATCCCAGAAATGCGAAAACAACTTTCCTGGTATCTCAAAGGCACGCCTCAGTCGAGTCGGTACCGTGCGGAGTGCAACAAACTCAGCTCGCACCGGGAGGCTCAGGCACTCGTTGATGATTGGCTGGCCCACGCTCAGTATGAGGCGCCGTCGTGGACCTAAGCGAGGGATCCTCGCCAAGGAGGTGATGTGGCGGACAGCATGAAATTGCTCATGAATGACACCGTGGACCAGGTACGACGCTACCAAGCTTCGCAAGACCCGTTTCTCCACCGTGAGGCGGAAAAGTGTCGCGTGCTTAGCATAGCATTGGAAGGTAGCCCTTTATCCTTTTATAGCTGATCAAGAAAGAAGGCAAGGTGGATGGTAGAACGGGAGTTGTTGGTTTCTAAGGAGGGTCTCCGCAAGTTGGAGGCTGAACTGGAGCAGTTGAAGACCGTCAAGCGACGGGAGGTCGCGGAGCGCATCAAGATTGCGCGGGAATTTGGCGACATTTCGGAGAACTCGGAGTACGAGGACGCCAAAAATGAGCAAGCCTTTGTCGAAGGCCGGATCCAGACGTTGGAAAAAATGCTGCGCCAAGCCCAAGTCGTTGACGAGCAGGCCCAAGACCCAGAACACATTCATATCGGGTCGAAGGTGACGGTCAAAGATCTGGATGAAGACGTTGAAGAGGTCTTCGAGATTGTGGGCTCCACAGAGGCCGATCCCATCAAAAACAAAATTTCGAATGATTCGCCCGTGGGCAAGGCGCTGTTAGGCGGAAGGCCCGGAGACATCGTGGAAGTCAACGCACCCATTGGTAAAGTTCGCCTCAAGGTGCTGGGGATCGCGTAATCAGCTTTCTAACCATCAATCTTCGGCAAGAGGAGAATCTGTGTGCCCTCGGGAGAAACGTTCGATCCGCGCGAAGTGCGCCTGGAAAAGTTGCGCCGTCTGCGACAGCAGGGAATCGATCCTTATCAGGCGACGAAGTACCCGGTCGACCATCTGAGCCAAGACATCATCGCCAACTATCCTCAGCTCGAGGGCGAAGAGGTGTCCGTGGCCGGTCGTATCATGGCCATGCGCGGTCATGGCCGCGCATGGTTCGTGGATCTTTACGACAGCCAGGGCCGCATTCAGTGTCATATCACCGAGGACAACCTGGGTTCGTCCTTTAGGCTCATGGACGAATTGGACCTGGGCGACATCGTGGGAGCGACAGGAACCGTATTTACTACCCGACGAGGCGAGGTGACCATCCAGGTCAAGAGGTTTCAGGTCCTGTCCAAAAGCCTGCAAGATCTGCCAGATAAGCGGCATGGCCTCAAGGATGTCGATCTTCGGTACCGCCAACGCTATTTAGACTTACTCTCTAATCCCAAGGTGCGCGAAACCTTTCGCATACGCTCGGATACGGTGGCCTTCCTTAGGCACTTCTTTCATGAGCGCGATTTCGTCGAAGTAGAGACGCCCGTGCTGCTCACCATGGCCGGCGGCACGGAGGCACGGCCCTTTGTCACGCACCACCATGCGTTGGATATGGACCTTTACCTGCGCATTGCCTTAGAGCTGCACTTGAAACGGCTTATTGTGGGTGGCTATGACAAAGTCTTCGAAATCGGCCGCGTCTTTCGCAATGAAGGGATTTCCACGCGCCACAACCCGGAATTTACCATGCTGGAATTGTATCAGGCATACACGGATTTTGAAGGCATCATGCGCTTAGTCGAGGAGATGATGGTTGGCGTCGCCACCAAGGTCAAGGGAAGCGCCCGACTCACCTATCAGGGTCAGGAAATAGACTTTACCCCGCCGTACGCGCGCGTGGATCTGGTCGAACGCCTCTTAGCGAAGACGGGGGTTCATTGGAGCCACGTCGTCACCGACGAGGACGCCTATGCGTTTGCCGGGCGGTTGGGGATTAAGCTCGAGAATGGTTTGGCGCGCGCTCAAGTGATGGACAAGGTCGTTTCGGTGGTAATCGAGCCGGACCTGGTGCAACCAACCTTTCTTTGGCATCACCCCGTGGACATTTCCCCCCTGGCTAAGCGAGATGCGAAATCGCCCGAATTGACCGAGCGCTTTGAGTTGTTTGTCGCCGGGCGCGAGCTTGCCAACGCCTTCTCGGAACTTAATGACCCCCTCGACCAGCGAGAGCGTTTTTTGGAACAACAACGTCAGCGGACGGCTGGCAATCAAGAAGCGCATCCCTTCGATGAGGACTTTCTCAACGCCCTAGAACATGCGATGCCCCCTACGGGAGGACTAGGCGTAGGCATCGATCGCTTAGTCATGTTGCTTACCGACAGCGCTTCGATTCGCGACGTCGTGCTGTTCCCCACGATGCGGCCGTTGGAATGATGAGTGCCGTGGGCGGAGCCAGGGCAAGGCGAGTGGTGGGAGTGAGCCTCGGGTCGTCGCGGCGCGACCATCAGGCGACTTTAGTGCTTGACGGCGTTCAGGTTAGCATCCAACGCCGCGGAACGGACGGCGACCTGGAACGGGCACGCGAGCGCTTAACCGAGCTTGATGGCCAGGTAGACGCCATTGGCTTGGGTGGCATTGATCGATGGCTGGTGGTGGATGGGGCACGCTATACCGTGCGCGATGCGCAGTGGCTAGTGGCCAACGTGAAGACGACGCCGGTGGTCGACGGCCGGGGACTGAAAGAATGTTTCGAACCGCGAGTCATTCGCGATTTATTGGCTCAAGGTCAGATTGACCCCAGTCAGAGGGTGTTGATGGTGTCAGCGCTGGATCGCTTTGGTATGGCTGAGAGCTTTTACGCGCTGGGCTTTCCCACCGTAGCCGGCGATCTGATTTTTGGCGTGGGCTTGGATATGCCCATCCTGAGTCGGAGGGAATTGGTGGACCTGGCTCGTCGGCTGTTGCCACAGGTGGTCAACCGACCGTTTACCGAGCTGTATCCCGTTGGAGAAGCGCAAAACAGGGATCCTGACCCCCGATATGAACGTTATTTTGATGAAGCAGAGATTATCGCCGGCGATTTTCACCTGATCCGAAAATATCTTCCCCCTACTTTGGCAGGCAAAGTCGTGGTCACCAACACCACCACGGCCGACGATGTGGAGCAACTTCGGCGCCGCGGCGTCAGGCTTTTGGTCACCACGACGCCCGTGCTGGAAGGGCGGTCATTTGGAACCAATGTGGTGGAAGCGGCGGTCGTGGCCGTGACCGGAATCACTCCCGAGGATAGCCGCTGGCAGCCCACCGTGGACGGCTTGAAGATTGAGTTTGGGCAATTGAATTTAAATCCCGTGCAATAGACCTGGGAGTGTAAGCCCTCTGACGCGGCGCACAAGGAGAGAATCATGGCACTCATGACAATTTTGCAGGCTTTTGTTGAAAAGTGCAACCAACACGAGCGACTTCGCGCCATGAACCGCGAATGGTCGCGCACGGTGGTCATTTGGGCGGAGGACACTGGCAGTCGTTACTGGCTTCGGAGCGTCGCTGGCGAGCTTCAGGCGGGCCAAGGCCCGCCTGAAGAGGAAGCAAATATGGAAATTCGTGCTGATGGCGAGACTTTGGAAGCCGTGTTTTCGGGCAGGCTCACGCCCACCGAGCCCTATAATCAGGGAGATCTCATGGTGCGCGGAAGTCAAGATGACCTGTTTCGCTTAGACGTGATTACATTAATGATTTGGGGCGAGTAGTCATGGCCGACCAAGGGCTTAACAAGGTGCTTCCGTTGCGTACGGCCGTCTCCACCAGCGCCGGTTTGGCCTCGGCGGCGGTGAACTTTTTGGCCGTGGTCGATGTGGCTATGTACATGGGGGGGCGTTCCGCCTGGCTGGCGATTTTGGTGGCCGGTGTCTTGATTCTGTTGACAGCCAGCAATTTTTCCGAACTCAATGGGATGTTTCCCTCGGCGGCCTCCATTCGTGTATGGACACGGCGCGGTTTAAACGACCAAGTGTCCTTGGTCGCCTCGCTGGTGTATGCGACGACGGTGGTGTTCGTCATTGCCGCCGATGGCTTTGTTCTGGGTCATGCCTTTCAAGCGGCCCTACCGGCGGTGCCGGGGATCTTGTGGGTGGTGTTGATCTTGGCGGTTACGGCCTATGTTAACCTACGCGGAATAAAAATTGCTGCGGCCGTGCAAGACTCGAACGCATTTTTCCTGCTAGGAACCTTGATCGTGATTTCGTTGCTGGTGGTATTTAAGCAACCCACCATGGCCCTTGGCCCCCTCTTCCACTTCGGACCCAACTGGTTTCAAGGAATTGCCCTGGGAGTGTTCATTTTTGTTGGATTTGAATGGGTAAGCCCATTGGCAGAAGAGTTTTACGACGCTCGCGCCATCCCTAGGGGGATGTATATTGCGCTAGGCATCATCGCCGTGGCCTTTGGCTTATTTGCTTTGGCCCTGACTGATATCCTCCCCAATGCCGGCGTACTGGCGCGAAGCGTCATTCCGCAACTCATCGTGGGCCAGAAGGCGCTTGGGGCTTTGGGTTTTTGGTGGATGGCGCTGATTACTTTGACCACGGCCATGACCACGTTTAACGGAGGGCTGGTGACGGCTTCACGGTTTGTCTACGCCTTGGCCCGGGAGCGATCCTTGCCGGCATCGTGGGCTCGATTGAACGACCGGCTGGTTCCTTCTCGGACGCTCTTAGGGTTGGCTTTCGTGGCCCTTTGTCTCTCCGTGCTCGTCTATCTTAGCGGTCAATACGAGGTTTTGATTAACGCGGGAGCTGGGGTCGAGTCTTTGATGTACGCGTTGACTTCGGTGTTGGTCTTTTCCTTGAGACGGCGAGAACCCAAGCGAAACCGCCCCTTTCACGCGTTTTGGTATCCGATCGTGCCCGGGATCGTGGCCGTGATCTTTTTGGGCCTAGCTCTTGGCGCCTTGACGACCGCCGTGGGGACCAGTCAAACGCCCTGGGCCCTAATCTTTGTGGGGTTGCTGACGGCGGTCGCCACCTTGTACGTGGCCTTTGGCCTACCACGCAAAAAGCGACAGGGGAAATTAGCCAGTTCGGCAAAGCAGCTCCTAGAGCGCGGACGTTGAAATGCTGGGTCTAAAGAGCTAGTCCCCATGGGGGTTGGTCAGGGGCGTCACCCATGGTACCTTGGGAATATCGCGGCAGAGCCAAGGGAGGTGAGGCCCGTGTCCCCACGGCGAGGGAGTAAAGCGATTAAACTGCTTGGCGTCATCGCTAGCTTAGGTATGTTCTTGGTGGATATGGTCGGGTTCTTGGATACGCAGACGGGGTCGGCCTTGGGCTGCGGACAAGATTGGCCGTTATGCCATGGTCAAGTGATCCCCCATTTCGGCAATGTCCATGTGCTGATCGAATTTGTTCATCGCGCGGTGGTGGGTGGCTTCGCTTTGGTGGCTGTAGCTCTGGCCATATGGGCATGGGCCCGCTACCGCTCGTCACTAGACGTAAAAGCCTTCTCCGTCCTGTCCGTGGGATTCATCGTGATCCAGTCCGGTCTTGGGGCACTGGCGGTGCTGTTCGTTAATCCGCCGGTCGTGCTTGCCCTTCATTTAGGATTCGGACTCCTGGCCTTGGTAGGCACCACCCTTCTCACCGTGGCGGTCTTCCAATTGGAATCAGGTACCCGAACCGTCCGCCATCTACCGCGCGAGCTCGGCCGGTTGATGTTCGCCACGTGGGTCTATACCTTTTTGGCGATCTACTGGGGCTCGTATGTAGCGTTTCGGCATGCAGGCATCCTTTGCCGTGGTTGGCCGCTTTGTAATGGCCGCCTCTTGCCTCGATGGGGGAGCCTGGTGTGGCTCGACGAGATCCACCGCCTGGCGGCGCTGGGCCTGGCCGCCTTGGTCACGGTGCTTTTGCTGCGCCTGTATCGGCGGCGAGGGCAATTTCCGGAGTTATGGCCAGCGACGGTGGTGCTAGCCCTGTTAGTGGCTAGTCAAATAGCTTCAGGGGCGTGGCTGGTCGCTTCGCGACTGGCCACCGGGCCTTATCTCGTCCACGTTGGCAACTTAACCGTACTCTTTACCGTGCTAAGCTACCTTACCTATCTGAGTCTGGTGGCAAGATGAAATTTGAGGCCAGGCCTAGTCGATCCTTGGGGTTGGATGGCTCCGATGAGACCGACGGCGCGGGCCAAAACAGGGTGAACACGGTCGCCCGCTGGTCGGAAGTTACGCTGATGCTGCCGTGCTGGCTCTCCATCAAGGCCTTGGCGATGGCCAAGCCAAGACCGCTGCCGCGGATGTGGCGCGTGCGCTTTCCCCGGTAAAATCGGTCAAAGAGGCTAGCGAGTTCGTCTTTGGGAATGGGGTCTCCCTGGTTGATGACCGATACGGCAAAGCCGCCGGCCGTCCTTTTTAGGCGAATGTGGATGGCAGAGTCTGGATTCGCGTACTTTAAAGCATTTTCCACCAATACCCAGATGGCACGGCGTGAGCCTACCGGATCGCCGCTGACCAAGGCCCGACGACCAGGGTCCAGTGCATAGGTAACCTGATGGGGGCTGGCTACCGCTTTAGCATCTTCGCCCACTTCCTCAACCAGGTCGGACAGCGAAATGGTTACCAATTTTTGATGATAGTTACGCGCGTGCTCTAGGGTCAAGAGGTTCTCGACCAAGGTGGTCATATCCTCCGTGGCTCGTCTGAGGGCTTCTAAGGTATCTTTTTCGGTTTGGGGTTCGATGTGCTCCCAATCGGTCAAAATGGCTAGATTTCCGTGAATGACTTCGAGGGGCGTGCGCAACTGGTGGGCGGCCTCGGCCAGAAGCATCCGATCTCGCTGGCTCCGGTCTTCGAGCGTGGTAATGAGGCGTGAGAGCACGGAAGCCAGTTGCGTGAACTCGTCATTGTGGGGAGAAGGGGCGTCAATGGGCTGATAATGCTGATGGTTGAGCATGGATTCGACGGAGTGCGTCATGGTGGACACGGGCTCTAACACGCGGTGGGTGGTCCAGCGGCCCAGCAGTGCTCCGGCAAACGAGGCTCCCACGGTGACCGAGGCCATTACCACCATTAAATCCTGCACCAGGTCGCGGTCGGGTGCGAGAGGCCAGTCGACGACCCATAGGTATCCGTCGCTCTTGTGGACTAAACGCCATGCGAAGATCGGCTTGGTGACGATTTGGCTGAGGAGCGGCCCCCGTGGCTGGGACGCGCTGTTGGGGGAGTGGAGCGCCACGCTTCCGTGGCGGAGGAGCCAAATATGGGGGTCCACAGGCCGTGCATATTGGGAAATCACCCCTGGATTAATTCGAGCGATGGCGGATAAATTAAAATAGAAAGCTTGAGCCTGGGATCGGGCAGCGTCATACAAATGGATGCTTACGGCGGTTACGGTGATAAGCGCCATGGTCACCACCAGTGCACCGATAGAGAGGGCCGTTTGGGCGGTTAATTTCGTTCGCAGGCTTTGCCAACGCGGGCTGCGAGCGATGATGGTTGCTAAATTAGGCATCGGCGTCTGCACGAAGAGCATAGCCGACACCGCGCACGGTCACGATGGGCACCGTGATTTCGGGCTGTTCCAGTTTCTGGCGCAAATATCCCACGTAAACATCGACGATGTTGGAACCTCCGGCATATCCCCATCCCCAAACGCGCTCCAAGATCATGTCGCGGGTCAGCGTGATGCCGGGGTTTTGCATGAAATAGTGAAGCAGGTCAAACTCGCGGCGGGTTAGATCAACGGGGGCGCCCTGAACCTTCACTTCACGTCTCAAGGGATATAGTTCTAACGGCCCCCGGCGAATAGCGCTATCTTGACTCATCATAGTATGCGGGCGGCGAATCAAGGCCCGCATGCGCGCCAAAAGCTCGCTGGCAGCAAAGGGTTTGACAAGATAGTCATCGGCGCCAGCATCCAGACCGCGCACCCGGTCTTCGACGGAGTCGCGTGCAGTGAGAACTAAAATGGGGACTTGCGATACCTGGCGCAGGGATTGGCAGACGCTCAGACCGTCGATGTCTGGTAGGGACAAATCCAAAATGACGAGGTCGTAGGTACCCGAAACGGCTTCCGCTAGTCCATCTCGTCCATTGCCCCGAACACTGACCATCCAGCCGGCGTGCTGAATTTCCAAACTCAAAAGCCTGGCCACTCGCTCATCATCTTCAATGACGAGTGCGTTCATCCAACCCCACCTCCCATCCGTATATCGTCTCATTATAGCTTGTTGTCAGCATGGTGACGAAGCCCGGCGCATAGCATGTAGGACGAGGGGGAGAGTCGTCATGAAGTCGGCCCGAGGTTGGCGTGGACTTATCGGCAAAGTGGCCTGGATAGGTTGCGGGCTGCTGTTGGTGGCTGGCTTGATGGCCGTCGACCCCAACTGGTCGGGCCATATCCGTCGAGTCGACCGGATGCTGTTGGGTGCGGTCAAAAAGGTGCCTAAGATGGCTGATCCCGCCAAAAGGCGAAGAGTTCAGGGATTGATGCGCCCGCTTGAACCAGGCCTAGTTCTCGGATATCTTTACGATCCCAATGCCACCTCCCAAGCCTTGAACCAACTTCGCCGATTGGTACCCGTCCTAACCGGCATCGCCGCAGATTGGTATACGGTGGACGCTCAGGGCAATGTTTCGGGGCAAACTCAACCCCAGGTCATGAGGTTTGCCATGGCTCGCCATCTGACCACGCTGGCCGTGGTCGAACAAACGACACCGAGCGTCTTAAATAGCCTCTTAAATAATCCGACGGCCGAGTCGGTAAGCCAGTATCAGATGCTGACCATGGTGGAGAGTGACGGGTTTGACGGAGTTAATCTCGATTGGGAGGGGATTCCGGCTGCCGACCGCGCCCACTTCAGCCAGTACGTGGGTCAACTGACCAAACTCTTTCATCAACATGGATATTACGTGACCCTGTCGCTGCCACCGGAGACGCACAATCAACCAGGGAGTAGTTGGACGGGGGCCTATAACTACCGGGTACTAGGTCGCGAGGCGGACCTGCTAATGATCATGGCCTATGATCAACATTGGTCGGGAGGCACGCCAGGTCCCATCGCGTCGACGAGTTGGGTTCGCTCGGTACTGTCCTTCGCGGTCTCCCAGGTCTCGCCCACTAAGCTTATCTTGGGCATTCCGGGATATGGCTATGATTGGGCAAGTGAGGGCGCCGGTGCAGTGGCTTTGACGTTTACCCAGGCCGAACAGCTCAAACAGCAATACGCTCCCAAGTCGTCAGCAAATCATTTTCAGTATGTCCAAGGCGGAGTGCTCCATTCCGTATGGTTTGAGAACACGCGGTCGTTCTTAGGAAAGGTGCAGCTGGTTTCAGGGTTTGAGCTTCGCGGCATTGTGTTATGGCGGATCGGCATCGAGGATCCGAAGATATGGGACTTTCTCGAGTAGGTGCCAAATACCCAAAGTTGACCGTAGCTATTTCTATCAAGAGGCCGTATAATACAAAAGTTGTCGCAGAAGAGAAGGGCCCCGAAAAAAGGCGGTTGACAACCGCGGGGGTTCGGCGTAAAATCTCGGTTTGTGACCCGGTCCTTGAAAACTACATCGT
>JAJZZI010000016.1 GCA_021797635.1 Bacillota bacterium
TGGTCCCCAGACGACATGGCCGTTGGCCGGGGCCGGCGCGAAAGGTTGCCTTGGGCTGGACGACGACTTTCTGCCCCAAAAGGGGCACGCTGTTCGTGAGCGGTAAAGCTTTCGCCAACTCCTCTCTGAGGCTGGCCAAGGCGGAGGTCCGCTGGGCTTGGCTAGCTAGCGGCGCGTCGCTCACGGAAATGGCCAAAAGTCGGCCGTCTTCCCTGCCCCCTGCCTGCATCAGCCGGCCCCGATTAAACACAAACGGGCTCAGCCCGCCAGCCATAGCGAATAGCGTGCCGTCATAGACCGGCTCGGAAAACCTGAGATACCAATTCAAGATGCCACTTAGTGGCAGCTCACGGCCCAGCGGAGATCCGCTGGAGCGAGAGCAAAAGGCAGGCGGCAGCAGGCGTAAAAGCGCCTCCTGAGGCACGGCCGCAATCACGCCCACAGCCGCGATCGGGCGGCCGCCGACCTCAACCCCGCTCACCCGATCGCCATCAAACAACAGGCGCTCGACGGTGGCGTGGCATTGAACGTCGACCCCTAGTCTCTTTAAATGGGTCAAATACTGATCGGCCAGGACGCCCAGGGGTCGGGTGAAAAATCCCAAGCGCACGGCCAAAGACCCCGGCAGCACGCCCAGGCGAAAGGCCTGGATGGCTTCGAGCGCACTAAGCCGGTCGGCGTGGCAATTGGCTATGGAGACACCGACCAGGTCCCACAAGCGGGCAATGGCACGCTCACTTTGGTGATGGGTGGCCAGCCAAGAGGCAAAGCTTTGTTGGTCAAGATGCTCGTGCTCAAGATTGGCACGCAACATGGCACCAGCGATGGGCAGCGCGCGCAGGCGCTCAGCCCAGGTGAGGGCACCGTAGCCAATGAGACCAGGGAGTAGGTGCAGGGGACCGGGCAGACCCGGCTGACTGTATACTCGGGTCCAGCGGCCATCCGAAAACACGGGCAGGTCCAGCGACTTTTGAAAATACACGGCCTCGTCTAAGCCAAGATCGTCCAAGAGGTTCACGGTTTCCTGACAACAGCCCAAAAGGACATGCTGTCCGTTGTCGAGCACCTGCCCCGTCGCTTGGTCCTTAAAACTAAAGGCCCGTCCCCCGGGGAACGGGCGCCGCTCCAGCAAGGTCACCGAGACCCCCGCGCGTGCGAGCATTCGGGCCGCCGTCATCCCCGCAAAGCCCGCCCCAATGACGACAACCGAGGTCTTTTGAAGCGATGAAAAGCGTCCATTGGCCCTCATCGCGGCAGCTTGGCGAGGATCTTGTCCCCCTCGGCAGGCCCTTTTTGCCGATGCCAGAAAAGCGAGATGGCCATCCATAGTTTTTCCCTGGTGGAGACGCGAATCCTTTGGGAAAAGACGTCGTAATCTTCGCGCTCAATCCTTTGCAAAAGCCGATGATAGACATGGTACAGCATGGCCAGGGAAAGGCGTGCGTCACGATCGACCAGTCCTAGGAGGCGACTTGCCCGTTCATAGTAGGCATTTGCCCGCATCGTCTCTTCCGCCATCAGCGATCGGAAGGCATCGGAATGCTGGCGGCGGGACAGCGCCTCAAGGCTATAGCCAAAGCGCTCAACGTCCTCTACGGGCAGATAAACGCGCCCGCGATCCAAATCTTCGCCCAAGTCGCGCAGGATATTGGTGAGCTGCATGGCGATACCCAGGTCGATGGCCAAATCCCGCGCTTCATCATCCTGATATCCAAAGATCTCTAAGCACAGTTGCCCCACGGTGCCTGCCGCTTTGCGGCAGTATCCCAGCAAGTCGTCAAAGGTGGCAAACGGCTGCGGATGAAGATCCATGAGCATCCCATCCAAAAGGTTTCGAAAGCACTCTTCCGGCAACTGGTACTTTCGAATGGTATCGCCAAGGGCCACGGCGATGGGGTGGGGATCGTCGACATAACCCGACGCCAACGCGCGATCCAAAAGCTGAGCAATGTCATTCAGCGCCGATTCGGGCACCTCGTGTTCGCCCAGATCCACCGCATCGTCGGCTAAACGACTCCAGGCATAGATGGCGTACATGGCCAGGCGCTTAGAGCGAGGCAAAAGCCGCATCCCGTGATAGAAACTGCTACCTGATTGGCGCACCAAATCCCGACAGCAAGAATACGCCGCCTCGAGTCTCACAGCATCACTCCCGGGACCAAGACCTGCCACACCATGCGCACCGTGTCCCAAGGCCCGACAGTGGGCCGCTGCAAAAAGGGGTTAAACGCCTGCTTGCGAAGCGCTTGCAAAATGGCACTACCGCCCAGGCGGTACAAGCGAAGCTGCCGGGAAAGCCTCCAGGGCACCATGCCCTCCAAGGCAGATCCCCGGCTAAGCCACGCCTGCGCCCGCTCGACCTCGAAGGCCATCAAACGTCTAAACTCCGGCGTCGGCTGGCGCGCCTCGAGCATCGCCAGCGTCACCTGAAAGCGGTCTAAATCCTCCTCGGGCAGATAGCATCGACCCTGGGCGAGATCGCGGTCAAGATCTTGCCAAAAGTTAACCAGTTGCAGGCCCGTCGAGGTGGCGTCAGAAAGCGATCGCCGCTCATCATCGCGGTATCCGAACAGTGCCAGCACCAGATGTCCCACGGGATCAGCCGAATGCCGGCAGTAGTCCAAAAGTTCGTCGAAGCGAGCGTATCGCACCGTCCCTTGATCCCGACGATTGGCTTCGATCAACGCTAAAAAGTCCTCCATCGGCAGACGAAAGCGATCAATGGTCTCGGCGAGGGCACGAAACTCGGGCACCGTGGCCTTTCCTTGAAAGGCCCGGCGGAGTTCCCCTTCAAAGCGGGACAGGGCCCGCAGCCGATCTCCCCCATATTCATCGCCGAGATCGTCGACAGCTCGGCAAAAGGCATAGATCGCCCAAAAGTGGGGACGCAAATGGGTGGGCACAAAAAACGACACGACACGGAAATTTTCGTAGTGTCGAAGCGCTCGGTGGCAGCAAAGATAGTCATCTTGCCGTGCTAGCGAAATCCCGCGCATAAGCCCCCCTGACCTGGGTCGTACTGACTGTGTTTCGCGATCTAAGCCCAAATCCCTGCCATCTCCTCCAATAAACCCGCGCTCCCCTGCGCTTTCGAACGCAGCCAGCCGACTTCGGGCCATGAGCCAGGGTCTCTCGCGCAAAGCCGATGTGCCACAGGCCTTCTCCAAGGTTTAGACTAGATGGCAAGCCGCCAAAAAATCTTATCCGTGCGCACGGTGAGGAGAAAAGCCAAGTGCGGACGCTCCGCCCATAGACGGTCCCAGAGATTTGGGAGGTGGAGCGCTCGAGCAAGCCAGGGAGGAACTGCCATGATGACCATGGAAACGATGTTGCGGGAACTGGGCGCCGCTAGTCATGACTTTAGTGAAGAGGAGCAGGCCAAACTGCTCGACCAAGGCTATCTCCTCATCCCTAATGTCTTAGACGCGACCGCAGTCGATCTGCTGCGCCGTCGGGTAGAGCAAATTTGGGAGGTAGAGGGAGAGGCGGCGGGACTGGAAGTCCATCAACAGCCAGGCACGCGCAGGCTTGCCGATTTAGTCAACAAAGGGGACGTTTTTGATAGGGTGTGGATGAATCCGCGCGTCTTGGCGGCCGCCTGGCTCCTCTTCCGCCGGCCATTCAAGCTCTTTTCCCTCAATGCCCGCGACGCCTTGCCGGGTCAAGGCGAGCAGGCCCTTCATGCCGACTGGGGGGAAAGGGAACGCGACGAGCCCTGTCGCGTGGTCAACTCGGTCTGGATGCTCGACACCTTTTCCAAAGTCACCGGCGCCACGCGGATCGTCCCCAAGTCACATCAGTTGGCGGGAAAACCTAGTGACTACGTGGCCGACTTGAACCTTCCCCATGCTGATGAAGTGTTGGCTCTGGGCGGTCCGGGAACGGTCATGGTCTATAACGCCCACGCATGGCATGGGGGAACCAAAAATCAAAGCCATGACCACCGCCGTGCGCTCCACTGCGCCTATGTAGACCGAAACTTCGCACAACAAACTGACCAGCGTCAATATCTTCGCCCTGAAACCCGCTCCCGGCTTAGTGAGCCCGCCCGATACCTCCTCGACGTGGAGTAGCGCTCGCGTGCGCGACGGGGGTCGGGTTCACCATGGCGTTCCCCAAACGAGGTGATCTCCCGGGGGCGGGCTAACTCGGGGTTTTTAGGACGCAAAACGGCGATCCGGGAGTGAAACCCTGGTGGCCAACGGCCATGGCCCGGAGGGTGCAACGAGGTTTCAAGCATGCGGGCACGTAAGATAGAGGCCGTAGCCGGACCATTTCTGACGGCTCTCTATGGGTCGCGCGGTGTATTCCTGACTATCGGTAACGATGCCCGCAGAGCGGATATTTTACCCCTACGAACGCCCCTTACCGAAACGTACGCGCTAACAACTCCTGGTCCACCGTCAACCAGTCTGACGGCACCACAACATTATCCGCCAGGGCCTGCTTATCACTCAAAAGTTCGTCGAGAATCTCCTCGACGGTGCCCTTTTCGGTAATTCGGTGCTGTTCGTCAACGACAATTGGATAATAGACCGTAACCGGGCGGGTTTGACCAATGCGGTGAACTCGGTCCGTCGCCTGTTTTTCCACGGCCGGGTTCCACCATCGGGTGTAGTGAATCACGTGGTTTGCCCCGGTAATCGTCAACCCCACACCGGCAGATTTTGGGGTGGCAATCATCACGCTGAAGCCCTTGATCGCATTGAACCGCGATACCAAGTACTGGCGGTCGGGTGACTGCCCGTTGATCATCAGCGGCACCGCCTCGAGTGCTTCCATGACCCAGTACTGCAGCATCCGTTGTAGTCGCAAGCTTGGAGTAACACCAGGACCTTTTCCCCAAGGCGTTTCACCTGCGATAGGATGTCTAGCGTGGCCTTTAACTTCGGGATGCGGGTGGGGGGCAAAGCCCCCCACTTGGCCGAATTCTGGCTAGCCCAGGACTTCTTGCAACTGTCTCAAAGCCCCCAGCGCCTTTTCTTGTTTTTGTTGGACCAGACCGACGATCTGTCGGTATGCGCGCCTTTGCTCGTCGCCCATCGGAACACAGATCCGCTGCACTTGCTTATTCGGCAAATGGAACTTCACTTCGTCTTTGGTACGGCGCAAGTGGATGGGCTTCAGACTTCGCGTGAGTTCACGTTGCACGTGCTCTGCGGCCTCGCGCTCGGATGCGCTTTTAAGCTCATATTGGGCACAAAATGCCTTAAGACTTCCCAGAAATCCAGGTTGAACTCAGCTTCCTCATGTCAAAATAACGAAATTCGGCGAATTTATTGGGGCCTAACCGGAGGGGTCCCAAACAAACCGCAGCACCACGACATCTCAAAAAACGGCCCACGCGCATTATAATTACCGTATGCCGTTGTGCCAGATTGTACGGGTCTATGCCGTTATTATGAAAGGAGGGCTGTCGGTGACTGTGGAGCGGGAAGAACTGCGGCGTTTGGTCGATGAGATCCCTGAAAATGAACTGAATGCGGCGCGCCGATATCTCGAATTCATCCGAGACGTGGGGAAGGACCCTGTTCGCTTCGCACTTGAAAACGCTGCGCTGGATGATGAACCGGAAACAGTTGAAGAGAGGGAACGTGCTGAGCGGGCGGATGAGGATTTCATGGCTAGGCGAACGACATCGATGGACGAACTCAAGAGAGAACTGGGGCTATGAGATATGAGATTGAATGGTCTCAAGGGGCTTTGAAGGACATTCGGCGGTTTGATCGCGCGGATTACACGGGCCGGCAGGGCAAGCCTGGAGGCGGGACCCGCGGCGGGCCTATCCTGCCCCTCCCCCAAGACGCCGTGGCCACCGCGCTCCATGGCTTGCCAAGTCCGAGGAGTGGTTTGCCACGTGGGCGTAATCGTACCCAGCGGGAAGGCGCACCGGGAGATTGTCTCGATTTTGGCTGTTGAACCGCCAACAACCAGAACGAAGTCGCCGACCGCCGCCGTTTTTCGGCGACTACTGCGCTTCCATCCGCGACGATCTCGTAACGCAACCGACCTACCGATGCGGCCGAAGCCGAGCCCCTGGGGGCCACGATGTTTCTGCTGCTCATCATCGAATTGCTTCCCCCTCACGTCGTCTGGCCGGACACCACCATCGTCGGCAACGCACTGACCCCCATTACCCAAAGTTTTCGCCGTCATGGGCTCATTGGCGAAGGGCCTTCGGTAATGAGCCCATCACATCGGTAAACCACTCGCGACCTACCAACGACCTGGTCTGGACTCCGCCAGGGCTGGATGGGGTCCATGCGGTAATCGATCGGTGAATTGGCTTAAAAAAATCAACTTCTTCAAAGTGAGCTGGTGGATCCCTACAACCTGACTGATCTGAGGATGTATGTATTGAAATCCTCGGGATCGGCACCCAGCTAAGAGAATTGGTCGTCAACCTCGATGACGACCCCGACGATCCAGCGAACGTGGAGGGACGGAGCAGGGCTAGACGGAGTATGCGCGTGCGAAGGGGGCAAGAAATTTTGGCCACCGTGGCCTCAAAAGGCGGGTGGTCCAGATCCTCAAAGCCACTTTGGTGTTCTGGAAAACGCTGCCAGCCGCCATAACCACACGTGTTGCATTCATACAAGGGCAGGGTTCGGACGGTCCGTTGCACAGTGTCCCATAACCCCGCCGACTGGTTCCCTTTGAGGCAGGAGGCGTTGCAGAAAGCGGCCCTCCATCGAAGCCATTCTTTTTGGCCATCGGTTGTTCGTAGCCCAGCCGGGCCGCACAAGACAAACACTTATTTGTGATGGTTTATCGATCTGTCACTGGTAGCCGGTCCATAAACGAATCCAGCCGAGAAAATTGCAAGAAATCAATCCTTTTATTTACACCGCCTGGTTTCGCTAAGCTCCCGTTCACCAACGTCCCTCTCGTTTTTCCTCAGAATCCAGGAGCAACACAGGAGGGTTCCCTCCCATCAATGACAACGGTATAATGGACCTGAAGAAGGCGCGCTATGGCCAGAAATGCAGTGGATATTGTCCTCAAATACCTCGTCGATGCGTTTCGTGACGCCTCGTTGGACTGGCTCGGTTTGCACGACGTTCGAATTCTGCGAGCGATAGCGACGGAATTACCTGAAGTCGAAATTCGTCACAGCTTTCTCGATCTTGCTTTTGAGACGGAATCGGGGGAGTTGCTCCATTACGAGTTTCAGACGACCAAAGAGCAGGACTTGTACCGTTTCCTCTTGTACGATGCGCATCTGACGGCTCACTACAAAAAACCGGTCAGAACGATTGTTCTGTACGTCCGAGACGTGTTGGAAGCACCAGATCAACTAAAAGCCGGTGGCATACAGTACCGTGTGCAGAATGTGTATCTGAAGGCCCGCGACGCCAAAGCAGTTCTGGAACGGCTGGAGGAGCACCTTCGCCTAAATGTTTGGCGACCGGAAGATCGATTTGATTTAGCCTTCGTGCCGCACATGCACCATCCTAGGATGTCCAGTCGAGAGGTGTTGCAGCGGACATTGGATTTGACCATCGCTATTCCCGATGATATCGAGCGAAATCTGATGGCAGGTATATTGTTAGGGTTGAGTGGCAAGGCGCTGAACGAGGCCGACATTCAAAGGCTGAAGGAGGCACTAAAGATGACGGATCTGGTCAAGGCAATCGAACAGGAGGCTGCTCGAGAGGCTGCAAAGATCAAGGCACGAGAAATTGCTCGTAATCTGTTAGTTGAAGGTATCGATGTTGAAACAGTAATACGGGCAACCAAATTAGAGAAATGGGAGGTCGAAGAGTTGCAGCGACAGCTGCATTAGGCTTCCTCCGTACGGCTGGATAACATGATTGCGGAAAACCTTGAGTAAAGTCGGTCTGTCGGTGAATATGGGTCGGGACGAACTGCGGCGTTTGGTGGATGGACACCCAGAAAAGAAACTGAAGGCGGCACGTAGATTCCTCGAATTCAACCGGCACGCCGGAAAGGACTCTGTTCGTTGTGCGCTGGAAAACGCTTCGCTTGATCGATAATGATCCCTGAATTTGTACTACGTCCGATGGTTGAACCCCGAATTCCTGCACGATTCCACCCACGGCAAAACAAACGCATGACCGCATCTATGGCAAGAAAGGGTGGGAAAAGGGTGATCTATGGACCCCGCTGGCGGGTCGGATAACCTGGTTGCGAACACTTTTCCAGTGGGAAGAATTTGGGAGCCAAAGGCCTTGTAATTTCGGATCAAAGTTCGCCAGAATAAATCATGATAGGCGAAGGCCCGCTGTGCCAAGCGCCACAGAACATAGATGCGCTTTGCCGTGCGATTCGATCGCCACTGGCGTGCGTCCCCGGTGTTCGACCACCCATAAGGCAACCAGGAAAACATCCACCATAATCGATCCCACCGATCGCCCGTGCTGGGTTTGGCGTAATCCATGGGAAAGTCCACATAGGGATGGTTCTTTTGGGTCCGCGAGACCAAACGATTGCACGTCCCCGCAAAAACTGTTATGTAAGAGAAAGTGACCGCGCACCCACCACGACACTGGGCCGATCGAAAGAAAGGATGGTTCCTCCATGTCCTCCGCCTCCCGACATGCCGCTTGGACCCAACGCCTCGTGCGGCAAACTTTAGCCGTTCCCGATGCTGGCGGAGCGTACACGTCCGCAGAAGATGCCCTCGTCGATCTCGTTCATCGCACACTACAACGCGGCAGCGATCGTCCCATCCAGGCGGCGCTTTCACAGTTGTGGGCCAACAACCAGGACGAAGCCGCCGATCGCCTCCGTTTTTGGGCCGACTGCTGCGCTTCCACCCGCGACGATCTCGTAATGCAACCGACCGATGCGGCCGAAGCCGAGCACCTGGAGGCCACGATCTTTCTGCTGCCCATCATTGGATTACTTCCCCCTCAGGCCGTCTGGCCAGCCACCATCGTCGACAACGCCCTGACCTCCATTACCCAAAGTTTTCGGCGTCATGGGCTCATTGGCGAAGGGCCTTCGGTAATGATCGCACCATATTGGTACACCACTCACGACCTACCAACGACCTGGTCTGGACGCCGCCAATGGCTGGATTCTGGGGTCCATGCGGTAATCCACCGCGGCCAAAACTTCTTCCCCCCTTCGCACGCTGAGACCCCGTCTAGCCCTGCTCCTTCCCTCCAACTTCGCTGGATCGTCGGAATCGTTATCGAGGCCGACGACCAACTCTCTTGGCTGAGCGCCGATCCCGAGGATTTCGATATCGATGACGAAGCCTGGGACGCCTGGGAATCCACCCTGGTTCAAGCCCTGGATCCGCTCTTCCCCCCGGACACGACCTACTGGATTCTCCACCCCGGCGAATGGACAACCACCGTCACGGAAGGCATCCTATACTATCATCGTACCGCACTCGGCCTGCAGCTCCACACCTTTCCCCCCACCGCTTCCGTATACGTTCAACAGACGGAAGACGACACCTGGGAGATTCAGTGGACCCACGACGGACACGAACAGCACTATCCTTGGACCATTCCCGACGATTCCGAGCAGAGCTTACTCGCTATCGTAGCGACCCTTCGCTTAAGCTCAGTGGATTCGATAACCATTCAAGCTGGACCGACCTCGCCAAGAGACTAGAGGGCTTAGAATCCGACAACACGCCCTTCATCCTGAAGGGCAAAAGCAACCATGGCACCAGCACATTCTCGCCCCCATTCGCCGCAAGGTGGATGGATCCGATTTCAGCACCGAACATCTGAACCCCCATCCCGTACTGACCCAAGCGTCTCCTACCGTCATCCCCGCTAACTCCTTCGTCGTCGGGTGGGCACCGATCTGGGTTAGCATAGGACTTCACGCCGCTCAAACCCTCACGATCCTAAATCGGCCGAGCTGAGCTGCATCTACCGGACGACGTGGGCACATACTCGGCGGCCAGGCGTTGGTGTCTCGGGTGCCAGACCGTGGAATTTTCGAACAAGTCCCTAGCGGTTCGACCTCTTTCCAATCGATGGATCCCTGGATCGTCCACTACGACCTAAAGCGGCTCTTTCTCAAAGTGTAGGGTTAGGATAGGGACTAAATGCGGCGATTAGGGCTCCATGCACACGTTGGCCAGATGGTTTGCTCACTGGCGCTTCCTATGGTGTCCCTGCACCCGATACGGACTGTCATAAGGAATTATCTGGATCCTACACTTTGAGAAAGAGCCTTAAACCATAGCGGGCGGGACGAGCGAAGTCCAGTTCTGGTGCATCATGATCGTACGGTGATCGGATCCCGAACGATCATCTAGGCCGATTTCAGAACGCGCTTTAGTGCGTTAAATTGCACAGGTCGAAATATATTCACTCACTAGCTTTCGCCGTGAGGAAGTGTCTCGAGAAAGGGGACCATAACCCCATGAAGAAACCTCTGTTTCGACAGCGAATGAACCCCGTGGTCAGCATGACCGTAATGTTTGCGGGTCCAACGGGCATCGGATTGATGGCGTGCGAACGGTGGATTTATCCGACTAACTCTCCTGTCCTGACGGTTGCTATTGCTCTCGGCATCTGGCTGGGTACTCGGTACGGTGGGTCCCGTCACGTCGCTCGCACCGCTGTCTAAAGAGAGGAAGAGCGCTCCGCCTCGGCCTGAACGCCGAGGCGGAGCGCCACAGAAAGGACGGTGAAACTTCTGCTAGGAGATCGACTTCGCGATGGCCTCCACGTCGGATATCGGCAAGTCCGTGAGTTGTGCCGTATTCTCAATGGACAGCCCTTGCGTGATCAGCCGCATAGCGACCAGAACCGCCTTGCCGTGTTCGCCTTCTTGACGACCCCTTCGTTCGGCGGTTTCGATGGCGGTGGCATAATCGTGCAAAGCCTTTTGGCGGGCTTCATAGCGCTGCCGGGTTTGCTCATCGTGGCTAAGAAACTCCAACGCATTCAACGCTTTTTCCATGAGAGGATCTCCTTTCACTAAGAGCTCCCGATCGGTCTGAGTCTGCGCTTTCAAAAAAGCTAACCAACGAACCAACGGGGTCTGGATGGGAAGCGTCGCCTGAGCGAGTTTAGGCAATTCCAGAAAATGCAGGGTCATATGGTCCGTGAGCAACGTTCCATCCTGATTGCGTAACTGAAATACATTATGCACTCGGTCATTGGCGATTTCCACAAAGTTCAGCACGTTAATCGCGATAGCAGGCCGCAACGTGTGATACGTCTCGCTTTCGTGCAGCTGCCCTTCGTAGAGTTTGGCCCAATAATACAGACTCCGTTCCCGCATTTCTCCGGTGTTGCGAATCTGGATTTCAATATCAATGAGCATAGCCTGGTCCGTGCGGGCGACAATATCCAAGACGGACATCTTATCCGTTAGGGCGTCTTTGTCGATGTAGGGGTTGAGCAACTGCACCGACGTGACCCGAGGTGCGCCGACATCCTCAAAAATGCCATTAAGAAAGGCGATCAAAATGTCGGTGCGCTCTTCATCGCCAAACAGCCGCTTAAACAAAAAATCCACCAACGGACTCAAGAGTTTCTCATCCGACAAAGGCCTCGCCTCCTCTGGATATCCTTATTGTACCCGATCACACGGAGCCACTTACGAGGGATCGACGTGGCGGCTTTTAGGCTTGGCGAACTCGCTACCGACCAGGGCGGCCGGCAACCCGCCGCGCGATAGCCGCGCCCATCGACTTGCGCTGTAATCACCCTAATCGAAGGGTAAGTTCATCGAAGGGATGTGAAATGCATGACGCATCCATCCCGCTGACGCAACTGGCGCCTCGCCGGACTTCTGACAGCGTGCCACCACCCCTCTAGCGAAGGATCCGCGCATTCTCCGTTCTCCTAGGGAGTGTTACAATTTTAACCTACGAGTTCCTCCTCCAAAGGCTTGCTATGCGGTTTAATCGTGTAATTCCACCGCACCTGCTGACCGCCGGGGCGCTCAATCTGAAGATTCTCGATGGATTCCTCCGTCGGTTTCTGGCCGGTGGGGTAGGATCCCAAGTCGAGGTCGGCTTGAATCGTTAGACCCTTTTTGGTGCGCGTATGGCCAATCAGGTTGACCACCGTTTGAAGGGTCGTCAAGGGACGCCCCCGCCAGTTGAGGCTAATCGCGGAGAACATGCGGTGTTCGATGGCGTTCCACTTGCTGGTGCCCGGCGGAAAGTGGCTGACGTGGATCGCCAGTCCGGTTTCGTCCGCGAATTGTTGCAGGGCGACCTTAAAGCCATTTAATCGATACCCATTGCTTCCACCGCCGTCGGCGGTGATCAGGATCTCGGTGGCCTTGGGATACGCGCTCTGCCCCATGCGTAACCACCACTGTCGAATGCTGGCGACCGCGAAGTCCGCGGTGTCGTGGTCGATGCCAACATTCACCCAGCCGGTATTGCTGACGGGATCATAGACGCCATACGGAATGGCCTTCCCCAGGACCGCATTGGGGAAATCGTGGGCCTGTACCTCCATCGGGGATCCCTTGGGACGGTAGTCGCGTCCGTTATTCTTAAAGTTGCCAATATTCTCTTTTTTCTTGGTATCGACCGAGATCACCGGCTGTTCGCGTTTTTGAAAGTCTTGGGTTTGCTGGGCGATATGCCGGAACTGTTGATCGCGATCGGGATGGTCGCTTCCCGGGTCGAATCGCTTGCGATTCGCCTGCATGGAATACCCCTGTTCGGCGAGTAGCCGGGAGACCGTCATGGGACTGATCGGCATGTCTTGCGCCGTGAGGGCGTCCGCCAGATGGGTCAGGCTCTTGCTGGTCCACAGCAAGGGCGATTCGGGATCGCCTTGGGTATCCTCACCCACCAGCTTGAGCAGAGCCGGCAAGAGATCGGGATAAATCTCGGTAATCGGCTTGCGCCCACCACCGGGCCTACGGGCCCGGTCCCTCGGCAGCGGCGCCTTCCCGGTCAACTGGGCGACCCCCAACTGGAGGGTGTCCATTGCCATGCCCGTCAACTGACGGATGGCCGTATGACTTCCGGCCCCCAGCGAAAGGGCCATCGACGCGGCCAGCAAGCGCTTTCCCTTTTCGTCCAAATGATCCCGCATCAAGGCAAACACCTGTGCATAATGGTCGCGTTC